>NZ_JBNMKH010000012.1:0-40022 GCF_050874245.1 Bifidobacterium sp.
ACGTGTGCAAACGTCAGCGGCAAACCGGTTAAAATCGACCGCGAATATTCCGCTTTACGCGCAATATGGAAGGCGGACGCATCAGCAAGACATGCTCACTGGTTCTGCGGCGGCAGGGCCGCGACCTGTTCCGAATCCTTGCCGATCGGACCGGCTGCGGAAGCGCCACCCAGATCGCCGACTTCGGCGAAGAAGCTGACGGCGGCGTCCTTGTACCAAGCCCACTCGTCCGGCAGGTCATCCTCGTAGAAGATGGCTTCGGTCGGGCACACCGGCTCGCATGCGCCGCAATCCACGCATTCGTTCGGATTGATGTACAGGGAACGGGAGCCTTCGTAGATGCAATCGACCGGGCACTCGTCCACACAGGCCTTGTCTTTGACGTCCACACACGGCTGGGCAACAACGTACGGCATGCTTACCTCCTCAACAACAACGTGTACTGTTCCAGATTACTCTTGCGCGGCAACTTCGAGTTCGCCGGCACCGAGACGGGCATGACGGTAGCCATAGCCGAAGTAGATGGCGAAGCCGACGATGAGCCAGACCACGAAACGGATCCAAGTGAGCACGCTCAGGTTGACCATCAGCCACAGGTTGGCGAGCGCAATCAGGATCGGCACCCACGGGTTGCCAGGAATCTTGAAGGAACGTTCCAGGTCGGGGCGCTTCTTGCGCATGATCGGAATGGAAATCGCTACCAGCGTGAACGCCGACAGCGTGCCGATGTTCACCATGTCGGACAGGATGCCGACATTGCAGCAGGCCGCGATCAGCGCCATGACCACGCCGACGATGATTTGCAGACGCACCGGAGTGCCATGCTTGCCGGTATGGCTCAGGCCACGCGGCAGCAGTCCGTCTCGGCTCATGGCGAACACCACGCGTGTCAGGCCGAGCAGCAGCACCATGACCACGGTGGCCATGCCGATGACGATGCCGAGGCTGATGATCTTCGCAGCCCAGTCGGCGCCGACCATCTTGAACGCGACGGCCAGTGACGGATCGGACTGTTTGGCAAGGTCCTTATAGGAGACCATGCCCGTGGTGACGATGGCCACGAGGGTGTACAGCACGATGATCAGGCCGAGGCCCACGCCGATGCCCAGCGGCACGTTCTTCTTGGGGTTGATGGTCTCTTCGGAAGCGGTGGCCACGACGTCGAAGCCGAGGAAAGCGAAGAACACGAGTGCCGCGCCGGAGATGATGCCGGTCACGCCATAAATGCTGGGGGCCATGCCTGTGGCCCACTGCCACAGCGGCTGTTCCATGACCGCGGAGACGCCGGAGCCGTCGGTGGATGCTGCGGGTTCGCTCGGCGGAATGAACGGGGTGAAGTTTTCGGCCTTGATGTAGAAGAAGCCGACGACCACGATGAACACGACGATGGCGATCTTCAAAATGGTGAGCGCGCCGTCCACGCGGGCGCCGATCTTGGTGCCCATCACCAGCAGCGCGGTGAAGAAGGCGACGATGATGACCGGAGCCAGGTCGAAGTTGAACGAGCCGATGGCGATGTTGGTGTTGATGTTCCAGCCGATCAGCTCGAAGAACTGGTTGAGGTACACGCCCCAGTATTTGGAGACGACCGAACCGGCCATGAGCATTTCAAGGATCAGATCCCAGCCAATCACCCATGCCACGATCTCGCCGACGGTGGTGTAGGTGAAGGTGTAGGCGGAACCCGCCACTGGAATCATGGAGGCGAATTCGGCGTAGCACATCACGGCGGCGCCGCACACGACGCCTGCGATCAGGAAGCTCAGCACCACCGCCGGACCGGCATGGAAGGCAGCCGCCTGCGCGCCGATGGAGAAGATGCCTGCGCCCACGGCAACGGCCACACCCATGATGGCAAGATCCCACCAGGTCAGATCGCGTTTGAGCGCATGGCCGGACTCACCTGTTTCAGCCAGCGTCTGTTCGACGGATTTCTTGCGAAATACGTTCATGTCTCGTCCTTCTCTTCTTTCCGCCCGCGCGGTTTCACGCTCCACCTTCTAGAGCACAAGGCGCAAGTATAAGTCGTTTTCGTCACATTGACGGCGTGCGTGACGCTATTTAAGATTCATGCCGATGACGACCGGCTCGGGCACCAGTCGGATGCCGAACGCGGCCTCGACGCCGTCCTGCACGGTTTTGGCGAGGCGGGCGATATCTTCGGCTGATGCTCCCCCACGATTGGTCAACGCCAACGTATGCAGCGTGGACAGGCCAGCCGGAGCGTTTTCGTTGATTTTGAACCCCTTATGGAAGCCGGCATGGTCGATGAGCCAGGCCGCGGAAGTCTTGAAGCCCTGCCCGCCGCCCGGCAATGCCGCGTCGAAGCGCGGCGCGTCTTCGGGAAGCGTCTCGGCCTGCTGTGGCGTGAGAATCGGGTTCATGAAGAAGCTGCCGCAGCTATGGCGGTTGAAGTCCGGACCGTCATCGCCGTTCTGCTTGGATTGCGATTCAAGAGCGACATCGACCAGATTCGTCTTCTTGGTGCCCTGCATGGCCGGCGACGCATAGCGATGCGCGTCTTCCAGCATGCCTTTAGCCGCACGCACCTTCAGCACCGCGTTGCGGATGTCCGCGGTGTTCATGCGATCGCCCACGGCGACGTCCAACGCCTTGGCGAGCTGACCGTAACCGACCACGCCCGTATCGCTGTGCCGCAACGCGAACGTGACGGACAGCACCACGTATCGCGGCGTCGGGAAAAATTCCGCGGCCGGAGTCGCCGGAGCGCTGTACATGCTGGCTTTCAGCGCGCTCATGCGGTAGCCGAAGGCGAGCTGATCGTTGCGCAACGCCTTTACCGCACGTTCCTTGCGATCCCAAACCTCGACGCTGTCGACGCTGGTGGCGACCTCCTGACCGTACGCGCCGATGTTCTGCACGACCGACGCGCCGACGGTGCCGGGAATGCCGGACAAGCCTTCGACGCCTTCCAGTCCAAGTCGGACGCAGTAATCGACGAAATCATCCCAGTTGCAGCCGGCTTCGGCGTTCACGTGGACGACACGCCCATCATCCTCGACCGGAGCCGCCTCATCCAACACGCTGATGGAACGTCTCGCATCGCGGACCACCACGCCTTCGAACGGCATGTCGGATACGAGCATGTTGGATCCGCCGCCGATCACGCACAATGGCAGTCCTTGGGAATCGGCTTCCTCAACGGCCTCGATGACGCCGACGCGCGTGGTCGGTTCCAGGAAAGTGGCGATAGGACCGCCCACACCGATGGTGGTGAGATCTGCAAAACTTGTCATAACGCTCCAGAGTAACAAAAAACCCGACCAAATTGGTCGGGTTCCGAAAGCTTGTTTCCGTTCAGCGGGTTTCGCGATGCACGGTCTGCTTGCCGCAGCGGGAGCAGAACTTCTTGAGCTCAAGACGATCCGGCGTGTTACGGCGGTTCTTCGTCGTGATGTAGTTACGCTCCTTGCACTCGGTGCATGCCAGCGTGATGCCCGGACGAATGTCGGCGCTCTTGCTTGCCATCTAGTTCACCTCTTGTGGTTCGTTGCTATACCGACATGCCGTCGGCCTTTGTAGCGAGAAAGAGACTCGAACTCTTGACCTTACGATTATGAGTCGTACGCTCTAGCCAGCTGAGCTATCCCGCCATGAGAGCCTCGAGTGAGAATCGGACTCACGACCTCTTCCTTACCAAGGAAGTGCTCTACCACTGAGCTATCGAGGCGTGGCGGATAGTGGATTCGAACCACTGAAGCACGAGGCGACTGATTTACAGTCAGTTCCCTTTGACCGCTTGGGAAATCCGCCGTGCTGCCTGTTTGGTTGAACCCCAACCGGCAACCCGTTTAGTATGGCACAAACCGGTCGACTTATGCAAATACGGCGTGTCGCGACGGTCAGAATCGACGCAAATCGTTGAAATTCCAACGATTCTTGCGAATCAGCGCCAAATCGGCATCCAACAGTGCCAGACAGCGCCAAACAACGAAGAAACCCCGCCTCCCACATCTTGCGAATCGCAAATATGCGGGAAACGGGGTTTCGACGGCTACGCGCCGCTCTCAGCCGAGGATGGCCAGGATGTCGCGGGCGGAAACGATGAGGTAGTCCTCACCCTGATAGTGCACCTCGGTGCCGCCGTACTTGGAGTACAGGACCTTGTCGCCGACCTTGACGTCGACCGGAATGCGCTCGCCGGCGTCATTACGACGACCCGGGCCAACAGCCAGGACTTCACCCTGCTGCGGCTTCTCCTTGGCGTTGTCCGGAATGAACAGACCGGATGCGGTCTGGGTCTCGGCTTCCGCCTGCTTGACGATGATCTTGTCTTCCAACGGTGTGAGTGAGATCGACACTGTGGACCTCCTCTTTCTTAAGAGAAATCGATACTTACCGCGCCGGGACCCGCTAGCAAGAGGCTGACGATCACTTACGGCGTCGTCCTTTTCGCGCTGAGACTTATCCTAGCGCGATTATTAGCACTCTGCCAACTCGAGTGCTAACGCTGTGAGAGAAATTATGGAAAAAGCCCAGAACCATTAAGGTTCCAGGCTTCGCAAACAAATGTCCAAGCGTTTCGTCAGGCGCTGCGACGGGCCAGAATCGCCTCGAGACCGGTTCCTAGGGAATCGGAGGTGGCATCCGGAGCGTCCACGTCGGCACGAACCTCGGCATCATGGAATCCCGAGACATCCACCGCCTTGAGATGCACACCTTCCTCCACACGGACGGCGGCCTCATCGGAATCCATGGCGCTGATCGCGCCGCTCGGTACAATCAAAGGCTCAGCTTCAGCCCCGCCATCCGAGACGGGTACGGCTTTGGCGACCTGCTTGGTGGATTTGATCTCCATGCTTTCCGGAGCGTCTTCGGAGATGTCGTTTCCGTCGCGCGGCGCTCCCAGCGAGAAGGAAATCAGATCCTGGGAGGCATTGGTCCGAACAACTGCGGAAGCCCCATCCGAATCCTCGCGTTCATCATGGATGGACAGTCCCACTTCCCCGTCCGTGGCCGATGAATCCTCCCTCTCAGCAGCATGCTGCGCATCGGCCTGAGAAGCGGCGCTCTCCCTACGCTTCAACATCGCGGCGTCACGATCGGCCTTGCCTTGGTCAATCGCCTGGCGAATCTCGCCGGCGGACACCACATCGGTCTTCACCTGCTCGTCATCGACGTTCCGTCGACCTGCGGACGACTCCCGTTCATCGAGCCTGGCGCGTTCCGCCTGTTCCTTCTGCGCACGACTGCGCTCGGCGGCGGCACGCTTCCTCATCCTGGAACGGTATCTGGAAACCTTCCGCTCCCATGCGACGGCCTGTTTGGACGCCCTGATGCCCAACGCCAGCACCACCGCCAGCAAAGCCACGGGAATCAGCGCGAACAGCGGATTGAAATGCAACGCAAACGCGCATACCAGCACGACGACCGTAATCGTCAGCAAAGAAAGCACGATCATCCGCCTACGACGGATGGCGGCGCGTCGAAGAGCCCGGACCTGCGCGATCCGCTCCTCGGACATTCCACCCGCATGCGCCTGCGTGGACTGCATCAAAACCCCTTTCGCTTTCGCGACGGTATCATCGGAAAACCGTGTCCCGCTATCGGCATCAACCAGATGCAGCGACGGCGAAAAGCGGTCCTCGCGATGTTCGATCACCCTCTTCATGCCCTTGACTGTCCGTCTCGGAAGCCATACGGCCATAAGGATGACAACGATCGCAAGCACGACCACCGTGCTTAACGATTCATAACCCATATGTCACAAGAATAAGTGACATTCCGACAATCACGGCGACGAACCACCGGCGTGTCGGATTCTGAGCGTCAGCTGAATGGAATGGCGGACATCAGCCGCGCGGTGAAGCCGTTGGGCGCATCCTCCGCCATCAACACATAGCTTTCATGATCCCGCCACTGTCCGTTGACGTACATATACGCGCGACGTCTCCCCTCGTACGTCGCGCCGAGCTTGATCGCAACGTTCCGGGAACGCTCGTTCTCAGGCAGCATGTCGATTTCCATACGATGCAGATGGGGTCCCGTCGCATCGAACATCGCCCAATCCGCCATCAACGCGACAGCCATCGGCGCGTAGCCCCGTCCCGCGCACCGCTCATCCACCCAATAGCCGACCACACCGGAACGCATCGCGCCATAGCAGATCGCGCCCAACGACACTTGCCCGACAATCCGGCCATGATGCTCGATGGCGAACACGGCCCCACTGCCGTCACGTTCGTTGCGGCGCAGCCGCCGCATCCATTCCTTATACGAGATGGGCTTGCCATGCATCGGATCATTCGACTCCCATGGCTTGAGCCAGGCGTCGTTGCGCCACCGGACCTCGTTCCACTCGTCATAATCGGCCGACGTCAACGGGCGCAGACTCACTGGAACACGCATGCTGTGCGATTGGATGAACTCCGGCATATCGAAGGCATCCGCCCCCGGATGATGCAACATACCGCTTAAGGATTGAAAGAACGTCACCCATCCATTGTGCCCCACCCATGTCCCATCACCATTCCCACGCAACAGACCCGTGATACAACAAGGGTCATGGATACGCAAGGAAAAGCCATCAAGCCCGAGGACGCGGAATCGCAGCGGGCGCTGAAGCAGCAATGGCGCCGAACCGCTCTGGCAAGGCGTAAAAGAACATCCATCGAACAGAGGCGGGAGGCGGGCCGGCTGCTCGCCATGCGCGCGCGGGAAGCGGCATTGGTCCGCCCCGGATCGACGGTCGCCGCCTTCGTCTCCATGGGCAGTGAGGTTCCGATGACGCCGCTGCTGGAAACACTGTTCGACATGGACTGCCGTGTGCTGGTGCCGCGTCTGGGCGCCGGCATGGATATCGGCTGGAGCGAGTTGGACGGCATCGACGGTCTGCGGGAACAGCGCAACGCGGACGGCTCCGTCAACACGCACCGCCCGCAGGAGCCGGACAATGCCGCCGACGGGCCCGAAGCGCTTGCGGAGGCCGAGCTGGTCATCGTGCCGGCGTTCGCCGTGGACGAACATGGTTTTCGATTGGGACGCGGCGGCGGATGGTACGACCGCGCCCTGACGCACCGCAACGCGACGGCCCGCGTCATAGCCGTATGTTGGCCTTGGGAGCCAACGGACACGACGGTGCCGCACGAACCACACGACATCCCCGTCGACGGCACGCTCACCCCGGACGGCTACCACATCGTCCGCGGATAGGACTGTTACGGGACGGTCTCAGGGAACGTACTAGGATATGTCCCGTTAAGAAATTTGGGATTGCGCGCAAAGCGAGGACATCATGCCTACTTACCATTACCGTTGCAAGAGCTGCGATTACGATTTCACCAAGCAGCAGTCGTTCACCGACGATCCGATTACCGTATGCCCGGAATGCGGCAAGGAACAGGTCCGCAAGGTCTATTCCGCGGTTCCGATCGAGTTCAAGGGATCGGGTTTCTACCACACCGACAAATCCAAGTGATTCGGCAGGCGCGGAATCGGAAGCGACACGCCGGAGCCTGTGGATAACCCGCATTCTCCGACCACAACCCCTGATTCGGCTTGCGCCCTTTGCGAACATCAGGTCATCATCAGCGCATGATGACCTTTTTTCATGCCTTGATGGAACGGCCGCGACGGAATACCGGCAGCACGGCACGGACAAGGGGCCGTTCCACACGGAAAACGGAGCCGGACAGGAGCCGCCGAACCACGCGCGGAACCAGTGCAACGCCCAACGGCAGGCGACGCAGCACACGGCTGCATCGTGTCCTGGCCTCGGTCTGCGCCGGATTGGCTGTATTCGCAGCGCTACAAAGCGTGCGCCTGTCCTTCGCCACGCAATCCGTCGTGGTCACGACACAGGCCATCGCCAAAGGAGACTCCATCGAACGCGGAACAGTGGAGTTACGTAGCATTCCGTTCGATGACTCGCTGCACGACGCCATCCATACCATCGACGACGCCGTCGGATCAATCGCGCAGGTGGATATCGGGAAAAACGAAGCTGTGATGGCACCGATGGCACGCGCCTCACCCACCGTGCCGCAAGGGCATACCAGCGTGGAAGTGCGTCTGGCAAGCGCCACCGACGGTCTGCTCCCGGGCGATAGGGTGACGCTTTCCGGCACCATGGCAGCCGGTTTAGGCATAACGGACGATTCCAACGCGTCCGGAGACCCGCCAGCAACGAAATTGAGCACACTCAGCTCCAACGCGCTGCTGACAGCCAAACCTTCGAAAGACGCTCAGGGCAATGCCATCGCGGTGTTCGCAATGCCTCCCGAAGAAGCGGCGATCGTGCTGCAAGCCCAGTCGTACAGCGCCATCATAGCGACCATCAACCGGCGTTCATGAGGGAATCCAGCGCGGCGAATTCAGCGGCCACGTTCGGAGAAAACAGCCCAATGCGGTGGAAGCTCGCCGAGGATGCGCTTGTCGTCGTCCGCCTCGCGCTGGCGTTCCGTAAGCGTGTCCGAAGGCTCGAGCTTGACACCATCGGCGTCGAACAGCTCCGTGCCTCGACGTACCACGCGCCTATGCACGCGCGCGGTACGTCGCGTGGGCGAATAGCCAGGCTGCTCGGAAACGGCAGGTTCCGACGATTCGGATCCGGTTTCACTGGAAACGGACTGGACGCTCACTTGTCCTCCTGATACAAATCACCCAAGCGGGCCACGATGCGATCGACTTCCCTGTCGGGATTCACGAACGCGCCGACGCTCCATACCGTCATCACCGACCAGCCCAACGACTCGATATCCTGCAGCAGCACACGATGGCGTTCTCTGGTGGACTGCAATCCCATGAACTGCGCCTCATCGGTCAGCACGGCCAAGGCGAACGGCTTGCCCTTCAAACCGACCGCCAACGGCAATTTGATGCCATTGTCGAAACCATAATCGACGGCCACATCCAAACCGCGCTCGCGAATCCGCTGGGCAAGATCGTTGAATAGCACGTTCTCACCGGATTCCTTGATTGCGGGACGGACCACCGCATTGGCGTCAAGCTGCTCGGCCCAACGCAAAATGGTTTTGAGCATCTTCGGCCCGTCCTGGTGCAGACGGCTGTCATCCATGTCTTCGGACGTGAACGCGGACACGATGTCCAGATGGCGATCGGGCACGGCCAAGGCGTCGAGCAGCATGCCACGGCCGCCATCGGATTCCACCGCGCCGAACTGCTGCAGCAGCCTGCCATGCGTGGTTTTGGCGTAGCACATCGCGAGAATGGCGTCGGTGGCGTGGGCGCCGGCCACATCATCGATGTCCACGATGCGCACATGTCGCAGGAACATGCCCATGGCCTTGTCCTTGTTGGCAATCGACTTGAGCTCAGCCCCCAACCGTATGCGGAACGTATGAGTCAGCGCGACCACAGTGAGCATGTACGATGCGGGGACGATGGTGAATCCGGCCGCACGTTGGCCAATGATTCTCACCACCTCATCAATCTCCTGCTGGCTCGATTCCACCAAGCCGGAATTGATGACCGGAACGCCGTTGGCGTCCGGCACGAAATGGTACAGCACCTCGCCCTGGGAGCCCTCGCGGGCCACATCGCACGTCACGCTGCCGTATCCTTCCGACTCGAGGAAGGCATTGAGCTTCGGCGCGCGACGGACCGGACGATCGTCTATCTTCACGCTCGGCAGCAACGAAATCAGCCTGCGCATGCCATCGGATGTAACGGTCTTGCGATGCGCGACCACCACGACCTGCTTGGCCCTGCTGATGATGCTGAGCAGCTCGATGGACGGGATATGCGCCGCCGCATCGATGATGACGACGTCGGCGAGCGGAGCCACATCGGTGACGGCGGCGAGCGTGGCCGGTGTCGCCACCAGAATCGGTTTCGCCGCGGACAGGATCTGCGGATGCTCCCTGCGCAATCTGCTCAACGGCACATTACGGGAACCCGCAAGCATGGTGTGCAGCAGGTTGGCCTCCTGAGTGCGGGAGAACAGCATGTCGCACAGACGGCGAATGGACTCCTGGGCGATCATCGGGCCGACGGAACGCACATGCTCCACATCCACCTGCGTGAAACGGTCGGCCGCCGCCTGCAAAGCGGAACCGTCCTGGTTGGAGATGATGGCGGAGGACTTCACGATGTCCTCGAACGCGGTGGTCCACCACGCCAGCTGCAGCTCTCCGCCGACGGCCTCATTCGGCACGCCACGGTTGTTGAGGTCCGCCACAAGCTCGTCCAGACCGGCCGAGTGGAACTCACGTTCCAGACGGGCGCGTTCCGGCAGGGTGTCCAGCGCCTGCTTGTCGTCATACAGCGCCTTCAGGCGCTCCTCGACCTGGTTGAAATCGACGGTTTCCAGATTTCCGCCCTGAGGGGTGGTCGCCAGCACCATGTCCAACGAGGTCATGTCGTTGGACAGCCTGTCCTGGGTATCGATGATGTCGTCGAGCTTGGCGGGCAGCACCGGCCAGCCGCCGTGTGGCACGAACATGTGCCACTGCTCGGCCTGCTTGGCGACCACGAGCAACGCCTCGTGCAGGTTCTCCACCTGTGCTCCGACGCGCAGCATCGCCTTGGCTTCCTTGATATGCCGGCGGCGGTCCCAGAATCCCATGGAACTGCCTTCGGCCTTGCGCTGGGACTTCGGTTTGGTGGCTTCGATCATGGAATCGATGTCCCGTTCGAAGATCTCCGGTTGGAACACATCAAGCACGCGGCGCAGGTTCTTAAGCACCATGACCTGCCGTCCCCATTCCTGCGCGGTTGTGGGAATGGGGAAACCACAGGTTTGCACGGTGCTGGCCACCTGCTCACGTGTGGCGGGCAGCACCTTGCGCAGCAGCTCGACCACACGCTGGTACGCGCTGACCGCCTCGTCCTCGGAGTACAGCGATGCCTTGTACCAAGCGGTGTCCTGCTCGCCTATGGTGTATTCGCCGAGCTCGCCCGCACGGTACAGCTTCTGCGCCCATTCCTCCATCTTGTCCGCGATGGAATGGGCAGCCTTCTTATCAAGGCGCACGTGCGTGATCGGATGCGTAGGCAGCACCGCGATCTGGGCAAGGTTCTGGATGGTCTGATAGGCGGATACGCCCCATTCCTGGTTGACGCCGTGAAGATCGCCCAGATATCTGGCCAGACGCGAACGCACGCCAACCAGCTCATCCGCGATCTGGTCGAAACGCGAGGCCGCGACGCCTGATTGGAAGCCGACGGCCGTGATCAGCTGCCTGTCAATCGCGGTATTGGCGCCGTCATCGGCGATATCCAGCAGCTGTCCGCTCATTTCATTCGCTGCGATTGTCTGCATGAAACGACGCTTCTGATCGGTGACGCACGGCACGTACAGCACGGAATGGCCTGCCATCACGCAACGGGAGGCGATTGCAGCCGATTGTTCGGCGGTGTTGTTGCAGGCCGCGCTGTCGACGAATACCGAATGGCCATCGGCGGCAAGCTGCGCCGCATAACGGACAGTGTTGTCGACATCGCCGATCTCGTACTCGCCGTGCGGATCGGCATCGAATGGACTGTACGGCGGAATCTGGGTTCCTTCCAACGACTCCATCGCCGCTTTGTCTCCAGCGAGCGCATCCAGCACGGTATTACCAGTTGGCCCCTGCGACAGTTGGTCGATGATCTGCTGGCTCTCCACCAGCATCTGCGACGAGGGATCCATGAAACAGCCAAGTATGATGTGCCGTTCGATTTCGAAATCGGGGAACATCGTGGATGCACGCGCCGTGATGGTGGAGAACACCGCCGAGGTCTCCGGCGTGCCGCTTTCGTAGTTCGAACCGTCGAACAGCTTGCTCTCGTCCAGCACCACGTTGTTTTCACGCATCGCCGCGACGAAGGCTGCGTTCAGACGTACCCGTCCGGTGAATGCGATGACGGTGCCGTCCTCGACGGTGCGCCCTTCCTTGCGCACCTCGACCGGATACATGAGCACCGGCATCTGGTTGCCCTTCCACAGGGCGACTCCGACCACCAGCGAAAGTTCTCCGACGCCGCTGATGCGGTTCTTCGTCTCCTGGTCGTCGAGAACACGCTCCACACGTCTGCCGGCGGCACGCAACATGCCGTTGTCGCGGAACAACGAATCCAGCGTGACGTGGCCGCTGGCGAATAGCTGCGCGATTCCCGAAGGATGCGCATGCGTCAGGTCAAGCTGTGCTCCCAGCTGGGTCACGTCCTCAAGTGGGGACGGCGAAAGTCCCAGACGGTATTCCTCGCGCCATCCGCGGATACGATCCAATGCAGTGGTCGTCTCTTTGGTTTCGCTCATTGCAAACTCACTTCCCTACTGCCTTGCGATATTCCTCATATCCCGGATTATGCGACAGCGCCGCGTCGATGTCCTGGTTGCCCAATGCGCTCAGCCACGCGTACAGATCGTCGTACAGGGACGGATTCATGGCCAGGAACGGCAACAATTCCGGATGCCGGGCCATTTGGAACTGCACGGTGAAGTCATCGGTGCGTTTGGCGTCATCGGAAGTCAAGCCGTCGACTTCAATGGTCTGCTCCTGCTTGGCGAGCCCGCCTTTGGAGACGCGATCGAACACCGAACCAGGCTCGAAGATGGGCTTGAACGCCGTGGTCTCATCCGGCGCGGGCTGGGATTGCTCGGCTTGGGGACGGAAGCGTTCGTCATCGTCGGTCCGTGTTTCCGCAGCCTCGACAGGAGCGACGTCCACCGGTTCCTGCGATTGCACGGCCGGTTGCCACACATCGGCGTCGGATGGCTCGGCTTCCGGCGTGCTCGGCTGGTCGTCGGTGGATTCGTCCGGCTTCCGCTCGCCCTCATCCGTATCAGGTCTGGTCGGCAATGCGACCGTCGCCGGGGTCTTCGGACGGGCTCCGAACAGCATGTCCACGGGAATCGTGTCATGTTTGGCATCGTTACGGGAGGTGTCGGCCGGAAGTGCCGGGGACTCGTTTTCGCCTTCATCCGCATCTTCGGTTGAGGCTGGCTCCACCACGGCCGCCTGTGCCGCGGCATCGGCGAACAGATCACGCGGCTTGTCCTCGACCGGAACGCTCTCCTGCACCAGGGAAACCGATGGGAAATCGTCGGCGGGCTGGGGCTTGTCAATTGGCGCGGGCGTGAATTCCTGCCGCTCGGCCTGGCGCATGGCCACGGCACGGTCGGTGATGCTGCGGGCGTGGAAGAACGCGGTCGGCTCGCCGGCGCGCAGGTTGAGAATGTCGTCCACGGACATGTCGGCCGCATCCGGCTCCTGAGGGGTCTCATCCGAAACCGCATACTCGAACAGGTTCGAAACCGTGTCATGTACGTCATTCGCGCCTTCGGACCCGGAATCGTCCTTCTCGTCCTCACGGCCGGCTTCGAACCTGAGACGGACATCGCCGAATTGCAGGGTGAGCGACGTGGAGTGCAGCGGGATGTCTTCGTTTACCGGCAGCCGCATCAGCTGTCCGCCATCGGTCACAACGAACGAGCCGTTGGTGGAATGCAGGTCGCGTATCGAAGCGTTCCCCTGTTCGTCGACGGAGAAAACGGCATGTCGCTTCGACATGGATTTGCTTGGATCCTGGATGTCAAGTCGGGAGAATCCATCCTCGGCCAATGAGCGTAGCGGTTTGCGTCCGATTTCGACGCTTTCGCCGTTATGGAGCACTTTCAAATCGTTTCCGTCAACACTGACGATCCATTGCCGCGCCATTCGTTGATCCTCGCCCACCGTGTCGGCCTTCCTTTCACACATTGCACTATCTGTCATTGTGTCATGATTCATCGAGAAAGTAAGGATTATGCATTGATAAATCGACAACTTCCGTCCATTTTACCCATTTCGGAACAGATCAGGGAAAAATGCGCCCGTATAAACGGGAAACCCCGCCGCCAAATGGCGGAACGGGGTTTCCACTATAGCTTGGTGATTGCGG
Organism: Bifidobacterium sp.; assembly: GCF_050874245.1. Lineage (GTDB taxonomy): Bacteria > Actinomycetota > Actinomycetes > Actinomycetales > Bifidobacteriaceae > Bifidobacterium. The sequence goes on from NZ_JBNMKH010000012.1 coordinate 13,846, forward strand.
CTTCAAGCCGCGAGAATCACTTGAGCTCGACGGTGGCGCCGGCTTCCTCGAGCTGGGACTTGGCCTTCTCGGCGTCTTCCTTCTTGGCCTTCTCCAGAACGGCCTTCGGAGCGCCGTCGACCAGAGCCTTGGCCTCAGCCAGACCCAGGGAGGTGATGGCGCGGACGGCCTTGATGACCTGGATCTTCTTGTCGCCAACGGCGGAGAGGATGACGTCGAACTCGTCCTTCTCTTCCTCAGCAGCAGCGCCAGCAGCCGGAGCGGCGGCGACAGCGGCGACCGGAGCGGCAGCCTCGACGTCGAACTTCTCTTCGAAGGCCTTGACGAACTCGGAGAGCTCAACCAGGGTCATCTCACCGAAAGCTTCGAGCAGCTCATCGTTGGTGTACTTAGCCATAATGGCTTCCTTTCATTCTTGGCGACGGGTTGATTGAAGAGGTATCCGTCACCTAAAACAATTTTTTTACTTTATTGGTTGCATCATTCATGCGGCAAGCCGCAATGAAATCAGGCAGCCTTTTCCTGCTTCTCGCGGAGCGCATCGATCGTACGCACGGCCTTGGTAGGCAGAGCGTTGAACAGGTACGCGGCCTTGGACATCGTAGCCTTGATGTCGCCGGCGAATTCGGCGAGCAGCTGCGGGCGAGACTTGAGGTCTGCCAGCTTCTTGGCGCCTTCGGCATCGTAGACGGTGCCATCAGCGAAGCCGCCCTTGATGATCAGTGCCTTGTTGGTCTTGGCGAAGTCACGCAGGGTCTTCGCAGCTTCGATGAAGTCACCCTTCACGAAGGTCACAGCGGTCGGACCGGCGAGAAGTTCATCAAGACCTTCGACGCCAGCTTCCTTGGCTGCGATGCGAATGAGCGTGTTCTTTGCCACAGTGTAGGAAGTATCGCGGCCTAGCTTTTCGCGCAGCTCAGAGATCTGCGGAACGGTAAGCCCGCGGTACTCGGTCAGGTAGATAGCATCAGCGTCACGGAACTTATCCGTAAGCTGAGCGACCACCGCTTCCTTTTCGGGCCTCTTCATGGCGTTCCTTCCTTAGTCAACCGTCGACTGCGAAATCCGGAACACCTGACAGGGCAATAAAAAAGCCCTGCACGCAGGCAGAGCAACATTCGACCGCTAAGCGGAAAGCCCTTGGTGGGCGTATGTTCTTCAACCTGCGCTGGCTTGGTAATCCAAACTTCGTGAGCGCTTGCACGCTCCAACCAACGGTCTGTGGTTTACAAGATGTTCAATCTACGGATTGGGGTGGACTGACGGCCCATCGGCGTGTCGCACAACGAATCCGCATCTACCCCATGCCAACCCATCTTGCGCCGGCGATGTACGAATCATCATATCCTGCATCATATTATTGATAACGGTTCTCATTTGTGGTATGGTGGTCAGCATAGGAGAAACGCAACCCCACGTCGGCATCGCCCGGCATCACATGCATCATGTAAGGAAAATCCCTTGTCCCGTATAAGGAACATCATCAGCGCCACCATCTGTACGGCGCTTCTACTGGCAAGCGCCGCCTGCGGAACCACGAACGACTCCGCGCACGGCGCGCAGGACGGAACCCTCACCGTGACCGCCTCCATCAACCAATGGGGCACGCTCGCCAAGGAGCTGGGCGGCGACCTCGTGAAAGTGGACAGCATCATCAACTCCACCAACACGGAAGCGCACGACTACGAGCCGACCACCGCCGACGTGAAACGTCTGTGCACCGCAACCGTCGCCATCGTCAACGGAGCCGACTACGACTCATGGGCGTTGAAGGCCGCGACGAACGGCAACGGCACCATAGTGAACGCCGCACAGGCCGGCGGCAAAAAGGACGGCGACAACCCGCACGTGTGGTTCTCCGCCAAAGTCCGCACCAAGACCGCCGACGCGATCACCGCCGCATACCGCAAGGCGATGCCCGACAAAGCCGACGAATTCACCAAACTCAACCGAGACTGGCATGCCAGGGAAACCGAACTTGAGGAACGCATCGCCAAAACCAAGGAAGCGACCAAAGGCATGAGCTACGGCGCTACCGAATCCGTGGCGCGCTATCTTGCCGACGATCTCGGCATGGTCGACCGCACGCCGACCGGCTACACGCGGGCCGTCGCGAACGACAGCGAGCCGACGCCCGGCGACATCACGCAATTCGTCAAAATGCTGAAGACCAAACAAATCGCCATGCTCATCCTCAATCCGCAGGAAGCCAACGACATGACCAAACAGCTCACCGACACCGCGAAACAGGCCGACGTGCCGGTGGTCGACATCAGCGAACAGATGCCCGACGAATACGACAGCCTGCTGGACTGGATGAGCGCCCTCGTCAACGCCATAGGCCACACCAGCTGACGGCTGATGCCCAGCCCGACATCCCGCCGACGCATGCAACTATGAGAAGCGCCCGACTCCCCTTTACGGGAATCGGGCGCTTCTCATATCAAAGGCTATGCGGCCGTCGCAATCACGACACGAGCGATCGCGACGGCCGGGTCATAACAGATCACAGAATGGCGGTCACCACGAAGTCCAGGATGAACAGGATCGCCACGACCCAGATCACCGGATGGACCTCCTTGGCCTTCTTCTTGCAGGTCATCACGATGCAGTAGGTGATGAAGCCGCCGGCGATGCCGTAGGAGATGGAGTAGCTGAACGCCATGAACACGGAGGCGAAGAACGCCGGGATGGCCTCGGAGATGTCGCCCCACTCGATTTCCTTGAGCGAGGAGGCCATCATGCAGCCAACCACGACCAGCACGCCGGCGGTCGCGGCGGACGGCACGGCGGAGATGATCGGGGACAGGAACGCGGACAGAGCGAAGCAGATCGCCACGACCACGGATGTCAGGCCGGTGCGACCGCCAGCGGCGATGCCCGCGGAGGACTCCACGTACGTGGTGGTGTTCGAAGTACCGCAGATGGCGCCGATGGAGGTGGCGATGGAGTCGGCGAACAGGGCCTTGTCCATCTTGGAGGAGAAGCCGGAGCCGTTCTCCAGAGCCTTCTCATCCTCCTCGGAGAAGATGCCGGTGCGGCGGCCGGTGCCGATGAAGGTGCCGATGGTGTCGAAGGTGTCGGACATCGAGAACGCGAAGATGGTCAGCAGGATGATCGGCAGCTTGGACACGTCGGAGAACAGCGCCGGGAAGCCGTCCTTGGTGAAGATCACGCCGAAGGTCTGCGGCAGCTGGGAGAAGGTGTCGGCGATGGACACGGAGTTGGCCATGGTGGTCTGGCCCATCGGAATGCCGATGACGGCGGTGATGATGATGGACAGCAGCATGCCGCCACGCACCTTGAGCACGGTGAAGACGATGGCAAGAATCAGGCCGATGACGAACAGCCAGATGGTCGGATTGTTCATGACGGCCAGGCCTGGGGTCGCGGCCGTGGCAAGGCCCTTGCCCGCAGCCTTGGCATCCTTGGTGGTGAAAGTGAAGAAGCCGACGTTCAGGAAGCCGACATAGGCCACGAACAGGCCGATGCCGCCGCCGATGGCGTTCTGCAGCAGTTCAGGGATGGCCTTGATGATCATCTTACGGATCTTGGTGACGGTGATGATGATGTTGATCAGACCGCACAGGAACACCATGCACAGGGTCTGCTGCCAGGAGAAGCCGAGGCCGAAGCAGACGGTGTAGGTGAAGAACGCGTTGAGGCCCATGCCGGCGGCCTGGGCGTACGGCACGTTGGCGAACAGGCCCATCACGAGGGTGCCGATGATGGCCGCGATGATGGTGGCCAGGAACACGCCACCCCACGGCATACCCGTCTGCGACAGGATCTGCGGGTTGACGATGATGATGTAGGACATGGCGAAGAACGTGGTCAGACCGGCCATGACTTCAGTGGACGCGGTGGTGCCGTTCTCCTTCAGATGGAAAAACTTTTCCATTATCTCTTCTCTGTCTTGTTGTCTTGGGTTGATAGGAACGTGCACGTTTCCGCGCGCGTTCCGGCGAGAATCGCGACTCGCCGTGGAACGTAAGTTCCGAACGCGCTTACCCTAGCACCGCCATGGGTCATCGGAATTACGTGGGCTGCGGAAGCGCTCTGCGCATTGGTTTCGGAAACGGGTCCCGTATCGGCTGCAGTCGCTCATAGCAGCATGCACCCGAATATGAAAAATCCGTCCGTTGAGACAACTCAACGGACGGATTCCTTCAATCGTAGGTCAAATATCGATCAGCCAAAACGTGCAATCAATGAATCGCACTACGTGCGATGCTTGTCTGCTGCTCGACGCTACCGCGCCGAGGCGACTCGGCTGACAGCCCACTGGGCTGTCAGCTTTTCGAGCCGCTACGTTTTGGCGGATCGACTGCGTCGATCAGCCAAAACGTCCCGATACGTAGCGCTCGGCTTCTTCGTTCTGGGGGTTGTTGAACATGGTGGTGGTGTCGGTGAAGTACTCCAGGTGGCCCGGCTGGCCCACGGCCTTCAGGTTGAAGAAGGCGGTGTAGTCGGCGATTCGGGCGGCCTGCTGCATGTTGTGCGTCACGATCACGATGGTGTAGTCGTTCTTCAGCTCGTTGATCAGATCCTCCACGGCCAGCGTCGAGATCGGGTCAAGCGCGGAGCACGGCTCGTCCATGAGCAGCACCTGCGGATGCACGGCCACGGCGCGCGCGATGCACAGCCTCTGCTGCTGGCCGCCGGACAAGCCGATGCCCGGATTATCCAGACGATCCTTGACCTCGTTCCACAGGTTGGCGCCGCGCAGGGCCCATTCGACCAGATCATCCGCATCGGACTTCGAAATCTTGCGGTTGTTGAGTTTCACGCCGGCGAGCACGTTCTCTCGGATGGACATGGTCGGGAACGGGTTCGGACGCTGGAACACCATGCCGACGTCGCGTCGGACGGCGACCGGATCCACATCCTTGTCGTACAGGTTCTTGCCTTCCAGCAGCACCTCGCCCTTGCAGTGGGCGCCCGGAATGATCTCATGCATGCGGTCGAGCGTGCGCAGCACGGTGGACTTGCCACAGCCGGAAGGGCCGATGAACGCGGTGACCTTGTTGGCTTCGATGTTGATGTTCACATCCTCCACGGCCAGGAAGTCGCCGTAATAGATGTTCAGATGATTGACATCGATACGTTGTCCCATTTGATTTCCTTAATTTGTGTGTGTTCGACTATGTGCGGCCGCGCTCAGCGTTCCGATTTGACGGCGAAGACCTTCGCCACGAGGCGTCCGATGAGGTTGAGGATCAGCACGATGAGGATCAGCACCAGAGCCGCGGCCCAGGCGCGTTCCATCGGGATGGTGGTGACGCATGCGGCGCTGGCGTTGGCCGGGCAGTTCGCGTTGAGCTTCGAATACTCCTGATAGACGTACACCGGCAGGGTGGTCATCTGTCCGGAGAACAGGTTGAAGTTCGTGGAGGCGATGTAGCCAGCGGTCATCAGCAGCGGCGCGGTCTCGCCAATCACACGCGCGACGGCGAGGATCGCGCCCGAAACGATGCCGGGCAGGGCGGTGCGCAGCACGATCTTCGTGATCGTGCGCTGCTTCGTGACGCCCAACGCGTACGAGGCCTCACGCAGGTCGTGCGGCACGATCTTCAGCATCTCCTCGGATGACTTGACCACGGTCGGCAACATCAGCAGCGACAACGCAACGGAGCCTTCGAAACCGTTGATGGTGCCTGGGCCGATCAGAATCGTGAACATCGAAAAAGCGAACAGGCCCGCGACGATGGACGGAATGCCGCTCATCACGTCGACCAGCAGCGTGATGACCCTGGCAAGCTTGCCGCGGTTGGAGTATTCCACGAGATACACGGCACACATCAGGCCAATCGGAATGGAGATGAGCATGGCTCCGAAGGTGATCTCCAACGTGCCGATGATGGCGTGCAGGATGCCGCCGTACCCGCCGGACGGCGTCGGATTGCCGCCGACCACGCCGGTCATGTTGTAGCTCAGGAAGTTGAGATTCAGTCTCTTGACACCGTTGACGATGGTGGTGATCAGCACCGAGAACAGCGGAATCAGCGCCACGACGAACGCCACAGCGATGAGCACGCGCATGACGAGGTCCTTGCGCTTGCGGGCCGCGATGAAGGAACGGGTCGGCTTGAACTTGTCGAAGTCGATGACGGGAGCGCCGTCCATCGGCGAAGCGTCGTTATTTGCGGCGGTCATCATGCACTCGCTTTCTCGGTGAGCTTACGGGCGACGAAATTCACCACGAAGGTGATCAGGAACAGGACCAGGCCGGTGCCGATCAGCACGGAGACGCCCAGATCGTTGGCTTCCGGATACTGGGAGGCGATGTTCGCAGCGATTGTCTGGTTCTGCGAGGCCTGCAGCAGCTTGACGGAGTAGTTGAGGCCCGGAGACAGGATCATGAGCACAGCCATCGTCTCGCCGAGCGCACGCCCCAGGCCGAGCATGGAGGCGGACACTACACCGGACTTGCCGAACGGCAGCACCGCGAGCTTGACCATCTCCCATTTCGTGGCGCCGAGGGCCAAAGCGGCCTCCTCCTGAAGGCGCGGGGTCTGCAGGAAGATGTCGCGCGACATCGAGGTGATGATCGGCAGGATCATCACGGCCAGCACCACGGCCACCGTGGCGACGGTACGGGAAGGATTGGCGGCGGGGCCGGCGAAGATCGGAATCCAGCCGAGATACTTGGCCACCCAGTTCCAGAACGGATAAATGGCGGGAACCAGCACCAGACCGCCCCACAGACCATAGATCACGGAAGGAATGGCGGCAAGCAGATCCACCACGTAGCTCAGAATCGTGGCGAGCTTCTTCGGCGCGTAATGCGAGATGAACAACGCGATGCCGACGGACACGAAGAAGGAAATCAGCAATGCCAGTGCGGAAATCAGCACGGTGCCGAACAGCAACGGGCCGACATAGCTCCAGAAGCCGGTGGCCTTGCCGCCGGTGAAATTGCTGATGGTTTCGCTGTTGGCCTTCTGGTCGCCGCCGATCAACGGCCACGCGCGGAACAGCAGGAACAGCGCGACCGCGGCAAGTACGACGAGGATCAGGATACCGCAGGCGTAGGCCACGCCTTTGAACACCTTATCCGCGTTCTTACCGCTCACCGGCTGTTGCGCCGTTTTGCTTTGCGAACTCACGGGTTCTCCTTTGATTTGCTTGCGATCGCTTCCCATCGTACGGTCCTGTATTCCGCCGTAGGCACCAGTTCAGGCCGCAGCCGTCATTGCAACGCGGCTGCGGCCTGAAACCTACGGTCAGTCGCCGTTCACCGAAAGCGATCCGCCCACTTCGATGGGCTTACTTGGTCTCGATGGCGTCGATGGATTTGGCGATCTTCTGACGCAGGGTGTCGGACATCGGAGCGGAACCAGCTGCGGAGGCGGCGGTCTGCTGTCCCTCGTCGCTGGTCACGTAGGTGAGCCAGGACTTGACGAACTTGGCGGTGTTGGCGTCCTTGTACGCCGGGCAGGCGATGTCGTAGGAAACCAGCACGATCGGGTAGGCGCCCTTCTCAGTGGTGTTATGGTCAAGCTTGACGACCACGCGGTTGTCGCCCTTGGCGGAATCGTCCAGCGGCGAGGAATCCACGACCTTGGCCGCCGCTTCGGCGGAGAACGGGACGTAGTCGTCACCGACCTTCACGGCCACGGTGCCGAGGTTTCCGGCCTGGGAAGCGTCGGCATAACCGATGGTGCCGTCGGCCTGCTGGACGGTGGAGATCACGCCGGAAGTTCCCTTGGCGCCCTGTCCGACCTCGTTCGGCCAGTTCTCGCCGAGGTCATAGCTCCAAGCGTCACCAGCAGCGTCCTTGACATAGCTCAGGAAGTTCTTGGTGGTGCCGGACTTGTCGGAACGGTGCACCACGGTGATGTCGAGATCCGGGAGATCCACCTTCGGATTCTGGCTCTTGATGGCGTTGTCATTCCACTTGGTGATCTTGCCGTCGAAGATCTTGGCGATGGTCTCGGCGTCCATGTTCAGGGTCTTGCCCTTGCCGGACACGCCCTGGAGGTTGAACACCACGGCGATCGGGGAGATGTAGACCGGAATGTCGAAGGCGTTTCCGGAGGCGCACACCTTCTTGGACTGCTCGACCTCATCGTCGGACAGAGCCGCATCGGACCCCACCCACGCGGTGGCGCCGGTCAGGAAGGTGGAGACGCCGGCACCGGAACCGGACGGATTGTAGGCGACCTTGGCATCCGGATTGGTGCCTTGGAAACCTGCGATCCAAGCTTCGACGGCGGCCTGCTGGGAGGAGGCGCCAGCACCGTTGAAGTTGCCGGAGACGGCTTCGGTCTTGGTGTCGGACTTGGTCGAAGTATCAGTGGAAGCGGTGGTGTTGTCACCACAGGCCGCGACGGAAGCCAGCATCACGATGCCGGACACGGCGGCGATGGAGCGTACGAGAATGGAGTTACGCATTATCTTTCCCTCTGTCAACATTCGGATGGCGTGTGTTTCTGGTATGTCGTTTTCTGTTGTCGCCATCGTTCTTCATGACAGTTCCAGCCTATTGGGCGTTTCGGGTGCCGAAAACCAAAAACAGTGAACGGAAGATGAACAGTCTTCGACACCTTCGTCGTTCCCGTCCGTTCCGCTCACCGTCCTTCACGTTCCCGTCCCGATATGAGGGTTCCCGGGGAATGTGTGATGGCTTCCGGTTTTTCGATTATTCGGCCGGCGTATCGATTTTGTAGCCGAGTCCGCGCACGGTGGTCAGATACTTGGGATGTCCCGGATCCTCCTCGATTTTGGCGCGCACACGCTTGACATGCACGTCCAGGGTTTTGGTATCGCCAACGTAATCGGACCCCCAGATGCGGTCGATCAGCTGATGCCGGGTCATCACGCGTCCCTTGTTCTGCATGAGGTATTCCAGCAGCTCGAATTCCTTCAGCGGGAAGAACACGTTCTCTCCACGGACCGTCACCTCATGCTGGCCGATTTTCATGGAGATGTCGCCGCACACCAGCGGAATGTCGTCATCGGCGGTTTCGCCCGCTTCGGCGACCATCTGGTTGCGGCGAAGCACCGCACGGATGCGGGCCAGCAGCTCACGGAAGGAATACGGTTTGGTGATGTAGTCATCCGCGCCAATCTCAAGGCCGACGACCTTGTCGATTTCCGCGCTTTTCGCGGTCAGCATGATGATCGGCACACGGCTTTGCTCACGGATTCTGCGGCACAGTGCGGTGCCGTCGAGCCCCGGCAACATCAGGTCGAGCAGCACCAGATCGATGCCGCCTTTGGTGAACAGCTCCAGTCCCTCCTCGCCGGTTGCGGCGGCGGACACGTCATACCCTTCACGGGTCAGCTGGTAGACCAGCGGCTCTCGGTACGACTCCTCGTCCTCGACGATCAGAATCCGTGTCATCAGTGGTTCTCCTCTATGTTCTCGGTGATATTGGAGCTGTCTGGCCGCGTTTCGGTGGATTGCGGATCAGGTTGTGAATCGGACTGCGAATCAGAGGCCTGAGGCAGGGTGATGGTGAAAGTGGACCCCTCCCCCTCGCGCGACCATACGGCGATGGTGCCGCCACAATCCTCGACGCAATGCTTGGTGATGGCCAAACCCAGACCAGTGCCACCGGTCTCACGCGAACGCGCCGGATCGACGCGATAGAATCGCTCGAAAATCCTGCTTAACGAAGCCGCGGGAATGCCGATGCCCTGATCCACGACGCGAATGGCCACCTTGCCGTCCTCGACGCCGATGCCGACGGCCACCGTGGTTCGTTCCGGCGAATAATTGATGGCGTTCTCCACCAGATTCTTCACCGCCGTTTTGATGGTTTCACGATCGGCCACTACGAACGCGTCCAGCCCCTGTCCGGATTCCGCGGCCAATTCACCGGCATCCGCGTGCGCTGGCACCTGCCGTCCGTTCACGGACAACGCCAGTCCGATGTGCTTCGAATCGGCCTTCACCTGATTTTCGGCGAGCGCCTCGCGTGCGACGGACAGCACGGACAGCCGTTCGGCATTGAGCATCGCCGCCGCGCTTTGCGCCTTCTGCAGATCAATCAGACGATGCACCAGCTCAGTCAATCGTTCGGATTCCTTGGCGATGCGTCCGGAGAAGTACCTCACGGCATCCGGATCATCCGCCGCGTCGCCGATCGTTTCGGCGAGCAGCGAGATCGCTCCGGCCGGGGTTTTGAGCTCGTGCGACACGTTGGTGACGAAATCGCGACGCATGGCTTCGAAACGGCGCTGCTCGCTCATGTCGGAAACGAAAACCGCGAACAGGCCGTCGGCGATTTGCCCGACGCGGACATGCAGATACAGCGTGTCCTCCGGCAACGGTTTGCCGGCTTCGACGCCCCTGCCATTCGTATCCGGCACTCCCGCATGCGCACGGTCATGCAGGGGAATCGTCAGTTCACGTTCGCGCACCATGCCGTCCGCGGACACCAGTTTCACGATGTCGCGGAGCTCCGCGAACGTCATCACCTGATCGTGGATGATGCCGAAACGTCGCGCTTCGGGAGACGCGTACCGGACCGTGGACAGCGAATCGACGACGATCAGCGCTTCGGGCATGACGGCCACCAATTGACGTTCCGTGGATTGCACCGGCACGCGGGGCCCGAACAGCGACGTGTTCTTCGAAGCCCCGAACAGGCTCGGATCGTTCGGGTCGACGCCATCCTCGGCGGACCGGACGCCCTGCGCGCGGCCGATGGCGTATGCCACGACGAACACGACCACGGCGACGGCCACCAGCACGGCAGCCACCTGCGGCGTCGTCAGCATCTGGCCCAACGTCATGAATTCACCTTCCGATCATCCTGCATTCTCCATCCAGACTAGCGGGTTCGCACGGCTTTCGCGCATGTGATTCCCGCACGCCATCGGAAGTTTCCCCGCCGTTCACTTTTCAGTATGCGTTCGGGATGCGTCGTGTCGGAATATGAGACGTCCCATCCTCCGATACCACGGAAGGATGGGACGTCAACGGGTCCGTATGCGGCCGGCTACATACGCTTGACGATGTCCACCGTCAGCTTCGCCGCGGTATCCGCGTATTCGGAGATGTCGAATTCCTTGAAATCCTCGTAATCGGTGTCCGCATTGTCGCTCAACGCGCGGATGACCAGCGCGGGGATGTCGTTGCGCGCCGCGACATGTGCCACGGCGGCACCTTCCATCTCCACCGCGTCGGCGCCGGTCTCGCGAATCACCTGCTCGACCTTCTTCGGATCGTCGACGAAATAGTTGCCGGTGGCGATGATGCCGACGATATGGTGGATGCCCATGTCGTCCAACGCCTGGTTGGCAAGTCCGATCAGGCGTTCGTCGCTATGGTATTCCTCGACCGGATGGTCTGCGGTGCCGGGCTTGAACTGCCCTACCAGCCGCATGTCGGTGTCGAGGTAGCGCAGCGTGCCACCGAGCACCACATCGTTGACGTGCAGATTCGTGTTGAGGTTGCCCGCGATGCCGGAGAAGATCACGGCTTCGGGATGGTCGACGTCAATGAGGTGCTGCGTGGTGGCGGCGATGTTGACGGTGCCCATGCCTCCGACCGTCGCCGCGACGCTGAGCACGGTGCCCTTGTTGGTTTCGAGGGTGCCTCGTGTCACCTGGATGCCGACTTCCTCGGTGACGGTGACGTTGTTCAGCGACGACGCGATATGGGCGATTTCCTCATCCATGGCGCCGATGATGGCGATTGCGGTCATACGTTTCCCCTTTATCCTGTTTGTCTTGGTCGTTTTGTCTTGCGATTGTCTTGCGAACGTCTCCGACGGCGTCACTTCCAGCGGCGCGTACCCACAGCATGGGCGAGCTCGCGCAGCAGTTGTTCCGTGGTCGGCCAGCTCAGACATTTGTCGGTGATGGATTTGCCGTAGACGAGTTTGTCAAGTGTCGCCGCGGGCTGGTTGCCGCCTTCGATGAAGCTTTCCATCATGATGCCGGTGATTCCCTGCTCCTCTGCCGCGATGCGCCCGGCGATGTCATGCACCACTTCGGCCTGGCGATGCTCGTCCTTGCCGGAGTTGCCATGGGAGCAGTCCACGATCAGACCGTGTGCCGCGGCGGAATCGGCCGGCATCTCCGCACGGATGGCGTCCATGGCTTTGGCGATGGAATCCGCATCGTAGTTGGGACCGTGCGAGGAGCCGCGCAGCACCACATGACAGTCGGGATTGCCGAGCGTCTTGACCACGGCCGCGCGGCCAAGATGGTCGATGCCGAAGAACGTGTGCTGCTGGGCGGACGCGAAACACGAATCGGCCGGAGCTTTGATGGAACCGTCGGTGGCGTTCTTGAAGCCGATCGGCATGGACATGCCGGACGCCAGCTGCCGGTGCACCTGGCTTTCGGTGTTACGCGCGCCGATCGCACCCCAGCTGACCGCGTCGGAAATGTACTGCGGACTGGTCGGTTCCAGAAATTCCGTGGCCGCCGGCAATCCCTCGTCGAGCACGCCGAGCAGCGTGCGGCGGGCCAAAAGCAGGCCTTTCCTGATATTGCAGCTGCCGTCGATGTCGGGATCGTTGATCAGACCCTTCCAGCCGACCGTGGTGCGCGGCTTCTCGAAATACACGCGCATGACGATGAGCAGTTCGCCGTCCAGCTCCTTTTTCAGCGTGGCCAGCCGACGCGCATAGTCGAGCGCGGCCGCCGGATCATGTACGGAACAGGGGCCGACGATCACCAGCAGCCGGTCGTCCTGGCCATACAGGCAGGCACGAATCTCATCGCGTGAATAGGCGACAAGATCCCTTGCCTCGGCGTTCAAAGGCAGATCGCCCAACACTTGGGCGGGAGTGGGCAGCACTTCGAATTCCAGCACGCGACGGTTCACGATGCGGCTGATGCCGACCTGATCCTCCCAACGCGGCACGTCGGTCTCCACCAGCGGATTCTTGCCCTCGTCCATGGCCTGTTTGATCGCGCGAAGATCCTCAGGCGTGTTCAGCTGCTGCTGCATGGTCTTGTTCTCCTTGGTCCGTATTCCAATCCCAAGGATAGCAATGGCAGTGCAGAACCTCCGTATTCCCGGTCTTCCGGCATCTTTTGACCATCTTCCGGCGTTCGGGACGCGCCTTATCGCGGGAAGGCAGCAAACAAATCGAATCAGGCTGCGAGGCGCCGACGTGCGTCGACCGCGTCGGCAAGCGTGTGCAGCAACTGCTCGGTACGGTCCCACGGCACGCAGGCGTCCGTGATGGACTTGCCGTATTCGAGCTGGTCGAGCGGAGCCGGCTTCTGGTTGCCCGCCTTGAGGAAGCTTTCCATCATGACGCCAAGGATGCCCGGCTCGCCGGCTGCTATGCGAGCGGCGATCTCCTCGACCACTTCAGCCTCACGAACCTCGTTCTTGCCGCAATTGCCGTGCGCCGCATCGATGATCAGACCGTGTTCGCTCGGACCGGACGCCTTGGAAGCCTTGAGATCGGCCAATGCTTGCGCCACGGAGGCGGCATCGTAATTCGGGCCGTGCGAGGAGCCGCGCAATACCAGATGGCAGTCGGGATTGCCCTTGGTTTCTGCGGAAATCACGCGTCCGTCAAGATTGATGGACAGGAAATGATGCTCGAAGGCGGCCGCATAGCATGAATCGGCGGCCGGCTTGATGGAACCGTCGGTGGCGTTCTTGAAGCCGATCGGCATGGACATGCCGGATGCCAGCTCGCGATGCACCTGGCTTTCGGTGTTGCGCGCGCCGATCGCGCCCCAGCTGATCAGATCGCAGATGTACTGCGGGGTGATCGGATCAAGCCATTCCGTGGCCGCGGGCAGGCCGAGCCCCAACACGTCGGTGAGCACCTTGCGGGCCAAAAACATGCCCTTGCGGATGTTGAACTGGCCGTCGAGATCCGGATCGTTGATCAGGCCCTTCCAGCCGATGGTGGTGCGCGGCTTCTCGAAATACACGCGCATGACGATGACCAGACGATCCTCAAGCTCGTTCTTGACGGCGGCGAGCTTCTCCGCGTACTCATGCGCCGCCTTGGGATCGTGAATCGAACATGGGCCGACGATGGCCAGCAGACGATCGTCGCGACCGTGCAGCACGTCGCGGATCTCCTGACGGGACTTCAGGACCAGATCGCTCATCTCGTCGGTGAGCGGAAGCTCCTTGAGGAAATATCGGGGCGCGGGAATCGGGTCAAGCTGCCGGATATTGACATCCACGGTCTCCGGAAACACGGCGCGCTCATCCAACAACTGCGCATCCTTCGAACTATCCGGACCGCGAAGACCTGCCATCGCTTCCATTCCTCCCCTGCCATTGCACCCAGTAAGGCATCGAACATTACCGAAGTTACCTTAATGGATGTGACCGGAATATGGAAAACGCCGACTGCATGGTGGAATGGATTCCATCGTGCAGTCGGCGGTGTTGCAATCAAGCCACCACGTACGGCCGATTATGCCGATTCACCGCGCACCAGCCGGAATCCGGCGGTCTTGCAGCGGGGAGGCACGCCATCGGCATCGCCTTTGATACGTTCGACGAGCATGTCGATCGCGGTGCGGGCCATGCCTTCGTAATCCACCGCGATGGTGGACAGCAGCGGCAACGAATACGCCGACGGGCTCACGCCGTCGAAACCAAAGACCGCCTTGTCCTGCGGCACACGCACTCCCATGTCATGGAATCCGCGAATCAGACCGAAGGCGATAAGATCGTTCATGCAGAAGAACGCGTCATAACCAAGATCGGCCTGCATGATGTCCACCGCCGCCTTGGAACCGCCGTCCGCGGTCCAATCGCAGGGAATGGTATCCGAACGCTGCCCCAACCCGGATTCGATCAAGGCCTGCGTCGCAAGATATGAGCCGACGTTGCGACCGGTCGAAGCGAATTCGTCGGTTTCGAAGGCCCGTCCACCGACGATGCCGACATGCTCGTACCCTTGTTGTCTGAGATATTGGAATGCCGTACGGAAGGCCGATTCCAAAGGCAACGACACGGTGTCATATCGCGGATGCTCCGAGTAATCCTCGAACAGCACCGCGGGATGTTCCCCGATGAGTGAACGCAATTCATCCTCCTCCACGTTGTGAAGGTTGATGATAAGACCGTCGCACATCGGAGTGCTGACACGTTTGAGCACGTCGCGTTCCGAGGATGCCCTGGCGTTGGTCTGCTGCACCAGCATCTGGTACCCCCGTCTCTGCGCCTCCTGGGATATCGCCCATGCCAGATCGGTGAAATACGGATTGGACAGCTCGGGAACGACGAAGGCAAGCATCCCCGAATTTCCCTGCTTGAGGAAACGTGCGGAGACATTCGCCGTGTAATGAACCTTCTCAGCAGCGGCAAGGATGCGCTTGCGTGTCTCCTCCTTGAATCCGGGTTCGCCACGCAGCACCACCGAGGCGGTGGCGACGGACACTCCAGCTTCCTTGGCGACATCACGCAGTGTGGCCATGTCATTCCTTTCCGACGAGTACACATCAAGCTTATTCGAGCGTCGGCTATTAGTGCGGCATAACGCGGAAAAATGCATGAGAAAGCCGGCATCGCATGAAACGATGCCGGCATGTCGTTATGCCCGGTGCGGCAGAAGCACCTGCACCTGCGGCTTCGTGGACTCGTCATGGATGGTCGAACCGTTGGCCAGCACGACCGTCAATCCCTGCCCATGTCCGTAGCGGTCGCCTTCGGCGTCATAGTAGATATCCGCCGTGGTGCCGCCTACCGGTAAGCCAAGCAATCGCCAGTATGGCATCGCGGAACCGTGGGCGAGAGGAGAAACCGTAAGTTCCGAGGCACCGTCATCAGCCGATTCCACGCGAACACCGGCAAGGCCGGAGATGATGAGATCGCAGAAGGCGGAATGGTTGTAGTCCTTACCACGCTCGTAGCCTCCCTTGTCTTCGCGCCACCCCCACGCTTCGAGCTGATCACGGGAAATCCAGTTGCCGGTATCGGCGTCGAGGTTCTCGTCCAACCAGTCAACAAGGCTTCCGTCATCGGCCTGACGGATGTGCACGGCGGCGTATCTGCGCAGCTCGCGCATGAAGTCGCCGGAGGTCAGCGCACCGCGCCCGGAACGAATCTCTTCGATCATGGCATCCAGCGTCTGCGTGGTGGCGAACGGCCAGCATGGTCCGTTCCACTGACACTCGTGGGCCGAATCATGGTTCATGTACCGCGGATGGCTCGCCTCCGCGGTGCGGATGCCGGCGGCCCCGGCGAAATGCGCGGGATCGTTGAGGAACGACCATGCAACTTCGTTGGATTCGTCGGCGATGCCGAACATCCAAGGGATGTATCCGATTTCCTCGCGCACATTGTGTTTCGGATCGATGCTGTCGAAAGACAACGAGGTGAGCTCACCGTCCTTGTCGTCCAGCGGAATGACCTTGAAGAAACCACCCTTCGGATCCCAAAGCCTTTCGCGGATATGCCGCGTCAGCATCCAGGCCTTCGCATCGAATTCGACGGCGAGTGTCTCCCGCCCGGCCCAATGCGCCGTTTTGGCAATCGCCCTGGCATTGGCCACCATGTAGCTGTTGAGCGTCGGACGCAGACCGGAGCCGGAGATCGAATCCTCCATCGCATCACGATCGTCGAACGACCAGAACAGGCCGTATCGCGTCATGTTGCGCTCTTCCACCGCTTGGTAGAAACGGACGAAATCGTCAAGAAGGCCGACCGCGAACTCCCGGTCGTCACGGCTTTCCGCATACTGCACCACCGCATCGACCAGCCAGGACGAATACGACAGCTCATTGCCGGAGCCTCGGAACCAGAATGTCGCGTAGTTGCGCATCAGGTCCCTGTCACGCAGCCAGCGCCCTTCGGCGATGTGATGGCCGGCGGCATCGTTGATGGAGTTGTAGGCCCCGGCCCAGTACACGTCCGGCAGGAATTCGGAAACGATAGGACCCTCAGGCGTTTCGGTGATGTGTTTGCGGTATGTCCACCAGCGGAACCAGTACACCCGTTCCAGCAAGCGGTCCGCGCATTCGAAGAACGGCACCTCTCGCTTCATCCACGCGGCGGTATTCGCATTGGAGATCATCTGTGTGTACAGTTCCTCGTCATGGCGATTGAACGCGGTGACATATCCGTCAATCACGTCGTCGGGATTCCGCAGCGGCTCGGGAGCCGTGCGCACCTCATTGGGACGGTATGGTTCGAACATCGGTCGTATCCTTTCGGCTTGCTCACGCTTCGACGGCGGCGGTCTTGGCACGCTTGGCGAAGAAGGTGGTGTAGACGAACACGCCCACGATGATCAGCACCAGCGCGATGCCGAACGGCAGGAACGACACTGCCAGGTCCTTGCTGCCGGAGACGGCCTCGATGGCGCTCATGGCGATCGGCGCAAGGAAGATGCCGACATGGAAGCCGATCATCACCGCGGCGGACCAGAAGGCCTGCTTGCTCTTGGGCGCATACTTGGGCAGCTGGTTGAAAATCCACGGTCCCAGGATCGGGCCGGGCACGTAGAAGCAGATGATCGCGGCGACGAGCATCGGATAGTTGCCGTTGGCGAAGTACAGCAGGAAGCAACCCGCGGCTTCGATGGCGATGCCGAGATACAGCGTGTTCATACGGCCGAGGAACTTGTTGATCGGACCGAAGGCGAAACCTGCGATGATGCCGGCACCGACGCCGATGGAGATGATGGATGAGGTGTTGAAGTCGGAGCCCATGGCCTCCTGAGTCACAGCGGCCCAACGCACGAAGCCAGACTGCATGGCGATGAGGTATGCCGCGGCGAACGCCACCAGCAGCGGAGCGATCGGGCTGGTCTTCGCGGCGAACTTGTCGTCGGGATCATCCTCATCGTCGTTCTCGTCGATCATCTTGACATCCGGCACGGCTACCCAGAACCAGACCAGGGAGGCGATCGCCAGCAGATAGACCACGAAGGAGCCCTGCCAACCGACGAAGCTGATGAGCAGACCGACGATGGAGGTCATGATCATCTGGCCGATGTTCTCGAAGGCTCCGCGGATGCCAAGCAGAGAGGAACGGACGTTGCCCTTCCACATGATCTGGATGATGGTGACGGCCAGCGAATTGTAGCAGCCAAGACCCAGGCCAAGCACGACGCGGGATGCCATGATGAGCGGGTAGCTGCTGACGAACATAGGCACGACGCCCGAGATGCCGACCAACAGCACGCCAAAGCCGATGACGCGCTTCAGACCGAAGAAACGAGCCAATGCCGGGCTGGCGATCAGCGTAATCAGGGCCGTCAGCGACGGAGTGGTGACCAGCAGCTCAGCGGCGGCGTTGGATACGCCCAGGCCCTTGCCGACCTGCGGCAGAATACCGTTGATGACGTTCGCACTTGTCAACAGCAGCGATACGGACAGCACGGCCAGCATCGTCGGCAAGCCGTACTTCTCCTTGACTTCCTTTGTCATGATATTTCCCTTTGCCATTCCCAACGTTCCTTGTTGAACGTTTGCAATCAGTGTAACACAAATTTACAAGAACGTTTAACCTTTAAAGAAAAAGTCTAGTCAAATGCTATTTTTCATTTATATTGAGCCATTGACACTAAGACACACCGACGTTGGTGTTTTTGCATATTGGAACGTTCTTGTTGAGTATTTGCATTAAACGTTCTTGTTTTGTCTTGCGATTTTCTGCAGAACTGTACGCATCAGTGCGCAGGCAGTGAATCGAAATACAAAAACGCCGCCTGCATGGTGGAATGTGATTCCATCGTGCAGACGGCGTGTTTGGGGATTGTATTGTATTGGCCGGCGCGCGCTTCGCGCGCTATTTGGCCAATGCGCCCTGCAAGTACGGGCCGCGCTACGCGCGGACTCAATACTACCTTCGCCGTGCCTTCGGCCTAACGGCCTCAGCCGCGCCTACGGACAGTCCACAGGACTGTCCGCTTAACGGCGCGTCGGCTCAGGCGCTTTGGCATTTTATGCCAAAGCGCCCATCGGATCCCATGCGGGGAGCATTTGGGCGGGCTCTTCCAGGGCCTTGAGGTATTCGTCGGGGAGGAGCGCCTTCGGGACGGCAACCTCGTAGACGTATTCGGTGAACCAGTCGTCGCTCATGGTGAAATAGCCCTTGTCGGCGATCTTGTCGCCCCAGGAATTCTCCACACGCCAACGACGGGTGGTGTGGCCATCATCCGCCACATCCACGCCGACGAAAGCCATAGCGTGGTTCATCGCGGAATCGCCGAAACGCACGCGGCCTTCCTTGTCCAAATCGAAATCGACATCGTACACACGGCCGTATTCGAACAGGTCAGTGGCCCACGCGCCGTTCACACGGTCCATCATCGGATGGCAATCGGCACCGAACCACACCGGAATGCCCTGCTCCTCAAGAATGCGGCGCACGCAATCCTTCATGAACTGGTTCGGCACGTTGAGGTATTCGGTCGGATCTCCACCCGCCACATTGCCCAGATGCTCGATGCCAATCTTCTTGCCCTTGGCATGCTCACGGCGCGGATCGTCCACGAGACACACGTAGCTTTCCAAATCGGCGGAACCGACGTACTTCTTCCAGAACTCGACCGGCGTGATCTCGCCGTCGCGGTGGAATTCGCCGTCCTTGTCGGTCCATTCCCAGTCGAAGCTCTTCGGCGGCTCGCCCAAATGAATCGTCAGAATGCGGTGGCCGGCAGCGGTGGCTTCGGCGATGACGCCGTCGATCGAGGACGGATCGGCGTACATGTGCGCCACGGCGGTGCGCAGCATGCGGCGCAGCTGCGTGTTCATCTCACCGGTGTTCTTGGACGACTCGGTCTCCGGATACAGGTCCTTCGGAACCGCGCCGTACTTCTTGTAGACGTCCATGGCCATGGTCCACTGGCCGCCATCGCCCATCACGTCGGCAAGCAGATGCTGCATCAGACGCGAATCGGACGGCTCGCCCGCACGCACCAGCGCGGCCACATCCTTCAGGAAGTAGTTGACGCGCTCAAGCTTGTCGTAGTACATGGCGTAGTTCTGAGAGAACTCGAACTCCTTGAGGCCCATGTTCCGCTTGGCCACGAAACGGGCCACGTTCAGCGAGCTGAACAGCCAGCAGCGGCCGGAACGGTCCTGATGGGTGACGGTGCCATTGTCCACGACGGTGGAGAAGCGGCGCTGCATCAGACGCGCGCGGTCATAGTTGAGCGCCACTTTGTCAATGCCGGCCGCCGTGACGGCGTTCATGGCCATACGGTTATGCTCGCTCGCCTCGAAATCATCGACGAGCTTGTTCAATTCATCACAGCTCAATGGTGTGATGTCAGTCATTATCAGATTCCTCCTGGTTGTCATCATTCGAAACAGGCTGTTCGTCCGCAAACGAATCCACCGTCGTGTCCGCCGCGTCGAAATCCACGGCATCCGCGTCCGCGGTCACGCCCTGCGACTGCTCATCCCCGTTCTGCGCCTCGTCGGCAGCCGGCGCACCCTCGGACGAGGCACCATCGTCGACGGCATTGACCACGGACAGGCCATTCGCGCCGAAACCGGAGAAGGCATTGGCGAACATGGCGCGCAGCTCGGTGACGCGCTGCGTGATCTGCGATTCGCGGGCTTGCAGGTCGGCGATACGCTTCTGGATGCCTTCCATCTCCTTCTTGGCGGCCTCGCGACGCTCGTTGACCTGTTCGTCGGCGTCCTCGGTGGCCTGCTTGAGGATGCTTGCCGCGTTCGTGTCGGCCTCCTCACGCTTGTTCTTGGCGTACGTCTCGGCCTCGTCGCGAATGGTCTGGGCCTTGGACGTCAGCTCGTCGGCCTGCTTCTTGGCGACCTCACGACGTTCGTTCAGGTCGGCGAGCAGCTCGTTGACCTTCTTCGTGGCCTCGTCCTGCTGGTTCGAGATGTCGGCGCGGATCTGCTCCACCTCGGCATTGACCTGGCTCATGGTCTGGGTGCGGTGCACCTCGGCCTCGTCGGTGATCTCCTGCGCCTTCGACTTAGCGGCATCGGTGATCTCGGCGGCACGACGCTGCGCATCGGTCATCATCTTGGACACCTGCTCGCGCACATCGGCCAGTTTCTTGTTGGCTTCGGCAAGAGCGGATTCGATCTGGTCGTTGGTCTCGCTCTTCAGGCGGGAGATCTCCTCATTGGCGCTCTTGCGCTGTTCGGCGATCTTGCTGGTCGCCTCGGCACGCATGTCGGAGATCTCACGCTCCTGCTTGGCGCGTTCGGCGGCAAGGCGCTTGTTATGCTCCTCGCGGGAATTGGTCAGTTCCAGATCCACAGTCTGACGCTGGGCGACCACTGCCTTCTGCGTCTCGCTGCGCATCTGCTCCACCTCGCGCTGGGCGCTGGCGCGCAGCTTGTCCGATTCCTCCTTGGCCTTGCCGAGCATATCGGAGGATTTGGCTTTGGCATCGTCCATCATGCGCTTGGAATCGATTTTGGCGTTGTTCAGCAGCGTTTCGGCCTGCAGCTGCACCGTGGCGCGCGCGGCGGTGGCGTCCTTCTTGGCACGCTCAAGCAGTTCGGCGCTGGTCTGTTCGGCGCTGGCGAGCATCTGCTGGGCGTTGGCGCCGAGAGAGGCGAAGGACTTCGGAGAGGACTTCTTGTTCTTCTCCTCCTGCAGCTGCGCCTGCAGCTCAAGGATGGTCTGGTCGTCGGCCTTGACCTGCTCACGCAGGCGGTTCACCGTCTCCTGCGCCGAGGCGAACGCCTCGTCGACCCTGTCCTTGTCATACCCCCTCAACACGATTGGGAACTGCTCAACCATGCCCTTTTCCTTTCACGAATTCCCTTATCTCGCGCATTTGGCCGCGCATACTCGCTCTGTACTTTAGCTCAGCCCATGCACGCCACGCAGACAGAACGCATTATTCTCACAGAGAGCACAGAAATCGTTCGAAAAGGGGGAATGGAAAGGATGGTCCGGCATATCCTCCGACACGGCATGCCGCAATCGTTCAGCCGAGCAGAATATCCCCCGATGACGGCTGCAGAAAATATCGCACGGATTCGCGCAGCACGTCGTCGACCGCGGCCGTCTGCTGTTCGATCGACAGGCCACGCTCGTGCGGACGTTCGTTGACGATCGGCAGGCTGACGAAACCCGACAGAATGTGCTTCGGCTGCGACGCCGACCAATCCAGCAGATGGTAGAACAGCGAATTGCAGACGAACGTGCCAGCGTCGGAACTCAACGTCGCGGGAATCTCATGCTTGGCGAAATCGCGCAGAATCGACCGCAACGGCAGACGCGTCCAATACGCGGCCGGCCCGTTCGGATCGATGGGGCGCCGCTCCGGAATCACATTGTCCGCATCCGGCCTGGCCGCGTCCATGAGATTCGTGGCGCATCGTTCCAGCAGGATGCCGCGGGACGTGCGCTTGAGCCCGGTGGCGATGACGATGTCCGGCTTGGTCCGTTCAATGGCCTCCAGCAGAGTGGGCCATGCGTTGGCGAAGCTCACCGGCAACGTGACGTTGGTGACGGTGATGGAGACGTCCTGCAGCAGGTCTTCCGAAATGGCCTGCGATATCGCCGGATCAGCCCATTGCTCGACGACCGCCGCCGGCACGAGCACGGCCGGATTGACGTCGATGCCTTCATATGGCGCGAAGCCGGAGATGACGATGTTGATCTGCTGCATGGTTTCCAGTGTACGTGGCGATACGCGATGCCGCATGACGGACGCGCCACGCGGCACGTGGTCGATTGGATCGGTGCCCGAATCAGCGGCTGTGCATCTGCGAGAACGCTTCGGCGAACACCGCGTGCATGCGCGCCTTGGCGGCCTCCTTGACATGTTCGGGGTCGAGGCTGTTCGCGATGCCTTCGGCTATCGGCATGTCGGACGGCGTGGTGATTTTGAGGTTCATCTCAGAACCTTCCACGATGGCCACCGGTTCGTCCGGCAGATAGTCCACCACCACGCGCGTATCGTCGGTCGGATGGAAATCGGGGTCGGCCGAAGCCAGTTCGTACGCCTTGACGATGGTGCCGAATCGGAAGGCCTGCGGGGTCTGCGCGCGGAAGGTGTTCGGACGGTCCGGCACGGATCCGACCACCTTGCGGTCGCCCAGGTCCTTCGTGAGCAGAATCGTGTCGGTGGACGCGAACGCCACGGTGGCCGCATTGAACTGGTCCAGCGCGTCAATGCAGCCGTCGATGGACCGCTGCTCGACGAACGGCCGCACGCCGTCGTGGATGAGCACCTTCGCACCGGACGGGATGCCGGACTGCCTGAGCAGGTCCAGGGCCCCGAGCGTGCTGTCCACGCGTTCGGCGCCGCCTGGCACGATGGCGCGCACTTTGGAATAACCGGCCTGGTCGATGAGCTCGCTCACCGTTTCCTCCACCCGGTCGTTGACCACCACGATGATGTCGCTGACCCGGTCGTTGTTCTCGAACGCCTCAATGCTCCAGCAAACGATCGGTTTGCCGCCCAACGACACCAGCTGCTTAGGATTGTCCTCGTCAAATCGCGTGCCGAACCCCGCGGCCAGCACCACGGCCACGACCGGCATTTTCTGTTCCTGCATCACTTCGCCCCTTCGGTTTTCCGTTTTCGATGTTTGTTTCGATGATCGCGATATCCGATTATTCGCGCACGATCAGCGCCAGCATGCGGCCTTCGTGCGTTTTCCCGGCAAGCGACGCACGGCGATGCGAGAACCACAGCGGATTCTCGTACGTGCACAGGCTGCGGCGGATCTTGTTGAAACGTTCGGCGAGCTGTGAATCACCCTCACCGTCGGCGGCGCAGATGCCGGCCAGCTCCTCGTCCTCCGACAGATACTGCGTGGCCGCGTTGACGCGCGGACGGGAGGATACGACGTTGTCGGCCGGCACGCCCGCCTTGGCGAGCTCCTGCAATGCGGCGGCCGCGATGTCGATGCCCGGCTGGCCGAAACGGCTCAACGTGAAGGTTCCCGGGAACTGCGCGTCGAATTCGTCCGCGATGTCTCCGCCCACCTCGTAGCAATCGCCGCAGATACGCGGACCAAGCGTGGCGACGATGCGCTCAGCCTTGGCTCCTTTGGCGACCATCTTCTCGACGGTGGCGCCGATCACGCCTTTCTGCAGGCCGCGACGGCCGCAATGCGCGGCTCCGATGACGCCGGCTTCGGGGTCGGCCATGAGCACCGGCAGGCAGTCGGCGGCGAACATGCCGAGCGCCACGTGCCTGCGGGACGTCACCTGGCCGTCGGCTTCGATGACGGCCGGTTCGTCTTCCACGCTTTCCGCACCAGACTCCGAGCCGCCCTTCGTGCCGGACACGTCGAATCCGAACGGCTGGTTGATGGTGAACGATTCATCCACGTCCACCGCATCGCCGGAATGCACCTGGCTGATGAGGCTGATCTTAGCGCCGAGCACGTCGGCGAGCGCCACCCGATTGGCGAGCACGTGTTCCGGATCGTCTCCGGATTTGCCTCCGAGGTTGAAGTGCGCGAAATCGCCTTCGCTGGAGCCGCCAAGACGCGTGGTGTAGACCACTTTGATGCCGGGGGCCAGCATGATCGGGATGGTCACGGGAATCGGGTTGCCGTTCTTGTCGGTGGGGTCAATGGCGTTGGAATCGAGGATCGCGTCATCGTATTGTGTGCTGCTCATGTCTTGTTTTCCTTGGTTTTTCTGCGATTTGAAGGATTTTTGACGACTGCCGGGCTGTGTCCGGCCTGGTTTCGTCCGTCCGCTCATTCGGCTTTCAGCGTCGGCTTCTTCGTACGTGACCGGATGGCCGCGTTGACCGGAACTTCGCGTGGACATGGCATGGAGAAGACGTGCGCCGGGTTGTTGATGGCTTCCACCCAGTGTCCGTCGGCGTCGCGGAAGCCGCCCGCCGGAACGGTGTAGGAGAAGGGCGCGGCGCCGGGCAGCACGAATTCGACTTCCTGTCCGGCTTCGATCTTGTTGCGGCTCATGATGGTCACGCGACCGCCGTCCTCTGGGCTCCAGGACAGCACTTCGCCGACCACGAGCCATGCACGGAAGTAGGCGGAGCGGTCGGCGCTCTGCTGCACCTTGTGCTCCGGATAGTAGAAGCCGGTGGAGTAGTCGCGGTGCGCCACCTTGTCGGGTTCGTCGAGCAGCCAGTCGGGCAGTTTAACGTGCGGTGCCGGACGCACTCCCGCATGATGCCAGCCTTCCGGTAGGATCTCGGCTGCGGTGTTCGACTTGCGGCGGGTGCTGCGCGCGTGGTAGCTCAGGTTGTCCGGCTCGCCGATGGCGATGTTGCCGGACGGAGCGCCGCCGACGGGCATGCCGTCAAGGTCGGGTTTGCCAGCGAACGCCCCGTCGGCGTTGGCCATGATCGCATCCTCGGTTTCCGGCTTGCCGTAGTCGGGGTCGCCGGGCCGAATCACACGGTCGTGGAAGGGCTTCAGCTCGTTGCCGTCGGCGTCCTCGAAACCGCGCTGGACCATATATTCGTTGACGGCCGTCTTGTAGGCATTGGTCATGGCCGCGATGTAGTAGGCGCTCTTGGAACGGCCTTCGATTTTGAGGCTCGTCGCGCCCGAATCGATGAGATCGTCGATGTGGGCAAGCATGTTCATGTCCTGCGAATTGAACAGGTACGCGCCTTCCGCGGTCTGTTCGATCGGGAAGTACCGACCGGGTCGCTTCTCCTCCACGATGGAATACTTCCAGCGGCACGGCTGCGCGCATTCGCCATGGTTGCCGTCGCGTCCGGTCAGATAGTTGGAGAACAGGCAGCGTCCGGAGAAGGCCATGCACATGGCGCCGTGGACGAAGCATTCGATGTCGAGGTCGTCGGGGATGCGCGCGCGGATGTCGCGCACGGCCTGCAGATCCATTTCGCGGGCCAGCACCACTCGGCGGGCGCCCAGCTCGTAGAACGCGTTGGCGGCCTGGTAGTTGGTCACGCCGGCCTGCGTGCTCACGTGCAGTTCGAGGTTCGGAGCCACTTGCTTGGCCATGAGCATCACGCCGATGTCGGATACGATCAGCGCGTCCACGCCGGTGTCCTTCAGCTTGCCGAGGTATTCGCGCATGGCCTCCACCTCGTTGTTGCGTGGCAGCACGTTGAACGTGACGTACACACGGGCGCCGCGCTCGTGGGCGTACCGTGCGCCTTCCTCGAAATCCTCGAGGCTCAGGTTCTTCGGCGCACTGCGCATGCCGAACGCCTTGCCGCCGCAGTAGACGGCGTCCGCGCCGTAGTCGACGGCGGTCTTGAGACCCCTCAAATTGCCGGCGGGGGCCAGTACCTCAGGCTTGTTTCTTGTTTGCACGAATGTTCCTCTTACTCGTAAAAGACCATCAGATATTGTCGTAGATTCACGGGACAGGCGGATGC
>NZ_JBNMKH010000013.1:0-39186 GCF_050874245.1 Bifidobacterium sp.
ATCCTGCTCGCCGCAGGCCTTCAACGTCGCCACGCTCCACAGAATCATACCCTTGAGACCCTTCAGGCACTTGTCCACGTCGGCCGCGACATAGCCGGTCGGCACCTTGAACGAGGGCTGGCCGGCATTGTTGATCAGCAGATCGATATGGCCAAGCTTCGCGATCTCGGCGATGGAGTCGTTCACGAAGGTCTCGTCGGAAACGTCGCCGACGAACGCGCGATAGCTGTCGGCACCAAACCTGTCGGCAAGCTCGGCCTGGCGTTCGGCGTTGAAGTCGATGCCGGCCACCAGCCAGCCCTTGCCGATGAGCTGGCGTGCCAGCTCGTAGCCCAGACCCAGAGCGCTTCCGGTGACGATCGCGATGTGCTTTCCTTCGGCTGTTGCCATGTTTGGCTCCTTTGCTCACTTGTCGGATGTCGTCTCGCGTGACGTTTCCTCGAAACGTTTGACGTTCGATTTCATCATATTCCCACAGCCGTCGGCTGCATGTCGCTTCATCCGCGCGCCGGTGTCTTTCTGCCGCAGTGCACGGCCATGCCGATGCCGGCGGCGACCAGACCGATTACGGCACACACCGCAAGCGGGGCCAATGTGGAGTTGAACGCGCCCTGGCCGAGGAAAACGATGGATCGAATGCCGTCCGCGATATAGCGTGCCGGCGTCCACGGGTAGATCCAATCCTGCCAGAATGCCGGCAGCGCCTCGAACGCGGTGTACCCCGTGCTCATCGTGAACATGACGGTCAGCATCGCAAGTGCAGCCAACGGCAGGACGATGGTGGCCATGCCAAGCACCAGCAGCATCAGGCAGAAGCTGCAGATCCACAGATACGGCAGCACTGCGCCGGTCGGGATGGTCATGCCGCCCACAACGGTGATCAGGAAGCAGGTCGCGCCGGCCACGCACAGCGACAGGACGGCCGCATAGCATGCCTGAACGCCCACAGTGATCAGACGTTCCTTACGGGAGGCGTTCTTGCGTGGCTTGGTCAGCAGATACATGATGAGCGTGCAGACGGCGGACATCAAAACGGTTGGCGCCACGGTGAGCTGGGCCAGCATGGCCGCGCCGGATGCGTTTCCCAGATCATAGTCGTGCACGGCCGAGGTCTTGACGTTCACTCCAGCCTGTTTCAGCGTGGAGGTGATCGAGGCGGTAATGTTCTGGGTGACGGTCGGGTTCTTTGCGCTGTTGGTGATGATGGTGATGACCGGCATGTCCTTTGTGGTGGTCGTGGACTGCGCCAGCGCGGAGGGAGATGGGGCTGCCGTGGATGTGCCGTTCTGGGCCGTGGCATTCGGAGCGACGCCCTGTGCCTGGGCTTGGGCTTGTGCCTTCATCTTGGCTTCCATCTGCGCCTGCACCTGCTTGGCGATGGCCTGCGTCTGGGCCTGCTTCGCGGCGACCTGCTTGGCGGTGAAGTCCTTGGAGATGACGACCGCGGCATAGTAGTCGTTGTCGTCCATGGCCTTGTCGAGTGCGTTCCTTGTCTTGAATTCGGTCCATGCGATCGGGGAGTCGCCATCGCTCGCGGATGTTGCCGAGGTGATCTTCTGCACCATCGTCTTGCCGGCGTTCACCGTTCCGGCGGCTGTCTTGGCACCATTGTCGAGCGAGAGGATGGCGAACGGGATGTTCTTCGGGGTTGCGTGCAGCATGGGGTAGAACATGCAGCTCCAGAGCGTCAGGAGCACGCAGATCACACCGAGCGGCGCGAGGACTTTCGGGTTTTTCAGTTGCTTGGGCATATGACTGCCTTTCGTATGGGTCGTATGAATGCCGGGAACGCCCGGCTGCCAAGCAAGGAATCTATTCATGTGCATTGCATGCCACAATGGACATATTGGCATAAAGCGTTGCTTAATACACAGAATGTATATTATTGTGGAGAAATTCTTGGAATTCTCACATTCGGTGTCGGTGTCGCATCGAATGAGGAAAGCTGGAGGACGTCGTGAAGGAAATGACTGACAGGTCGAACAGCGGGTATGCGGATGCGACCGTGACGAGCGGAAGATTCACAGGCAGGAAGGATCTGCGTGTGCTGAAGACCGACAGGTTGATCCGCGAATCGTTCATCACGTTGCTCGGGGAGAAGTCCTATGAGCGCGTCACTGTGCAGGACATCCTCGACCATGCGATGATCAACCGCAAGACCTTCTACAACCATTACCGAGACAAGGACGATCTGGCGGTGCGGATGATGGACGGCCTTGCGGACCAGCTCATTGCCGGCGCGGAACGGTTCCGGCAGGATCCCACGCAGGAGCACTTCACGATGCTGTGCAATGCATTGCTTGGTCGCAGGAACGAAGTGCTGGCATTGTGGGAGGTGCATACTTCGGTCGGGGGATTCAGGGACAGGCTGTTCGATCTGCTGGTCGGCTTCTACAAGCGTCTTGCCATGCCGACGGGGCAGGACCCGGCGGACACGGAGCGCCAGGCCGTGATCTATTTCAATCTTGCCACGGCGCAGATGCATATGGTCCTGCAGTCGGGCGGCGAATTCACCGTTCCCGAACTCATGCGGGACGTGCAGGCGGTGTTCCGCGTGCTGCAGTCGCAGACGCGCCTCTTCGAAATGACGGTGCCCGCTGCCCAAACGGCAACGGGCACCGAGGAAAGGCCGGAATAACGGTCGGCGGACGGCGGCTATATCGTCACTTCGCGATCGGCTGATACTGGTCGAGCGAGGTGAAGCACTTGCGATACGCCATCGCCATGATGATGCTGTCGGTCAGCAGCGTGAGCGCCGCAATGGACGCCAATACCATGAACTGGTATTTCGCCGCATCGATCGGATCGCCGCCCGCGATGATCCGACCGGCCATCATGCCCGGCACCGTCACGATGCCTGCCGACGCCAACGACGCGGTGGTCGGCATCAAGCCCAGACGGATCGACGACACCATGCTCGAACGTGCCGCCTCCCACGCGGTGGCATCCAACGCCAGCAGCGTATCGACCTCGTCGCGGCGCTCGCGCATGCTTTCGAAGAAACGGCTCAATCCCACGGCAGTCGCGGACACGGTGTTGCCCAGCAGCATGCCGGTCAGCGGTACCACCAGCTGCGGCGCATACCAAGGGTGCGGGCGGATCACCAGTTCGGTGACCAGCGATATCATGATGAGCATGGTGAGCACCAGACTCAGCAGTACCGGGCCGGCGAGTCCTTTCGGCACGCCCTTGGCGCGGGAGAGCGTGATCTGCACCGCCGCGATGAGCATGAACGCGATGAGCAGCAGCATGAACCACGGGTTGCCGGAATGGATGACGAAGGCCATGATGAAGCCCATTGCACACAATTGCAGCAGCGCACGGCAGGCCGACCACAAGAGCGTCTTGCCGATGCCCATACGCATCAGGCCGGAGATACCGGCCGCCACGGCCACCATCGCCAGCGCGACGAGCAAGCCCCAGATGTCGATCGAATAGTAGTTGCCGCTCATGCTTGTGCCTCCTGGGCGTTGTACCGGTCGTTCCCCTGGCCGGTCATGTACATTTCGGTGAGCGTGCCGCCGTCCAATGTGATGATCCGCGAGGCTCGGCCGTCCGGCGGTCGGTGCCTGATGCGGATGATGGTCATGCCGCGGGCCGCGGATTGCGCCATGATGGCCGCGACCTTGTCCGCGTTCTCGTCATCGAGTCCGGCGTCCACCTCGTCGGCCAGCAGCACCTTGGGATCGGTGAGCAGCGTGCGCGCAAGGCTCACACGTGCCGCCTGGCCGCCGGACAGATCGTGCGGGGCGCGATCGAGGTCGATGTCCTCGCAACCGATGCTGTCGAGCGTGACGCGGATGCGCTCATCGGGGAGCATCGTTCTTGCCTGGGCGTCGGGGGACTGGCGGGAGAACAGGCGACGCAGGCGGGAGGAACGGTTCGCGCCAGCATCCGTATTGCGGATGCGCAGCGTCCACGGTAGACGGATTGCCTCGGCCACGGTGGAACCGGTGAGCAGGGCCTTCTGCGGCAGATACGCCACTTGGCTGCGCCACTGCTGCGGCGTGAACTCGTCTGCCGCGCAGCCTTCAAGCTTCATGGAGCCACGCGCATGCGGATTCAGCTGGGCGAACGCGGTGAGCAGACTGCTTTTGCCCGAACCGGACGGGCCGACAAGATCGACGATCTCGCCACGTTCGACGGCGAACGACAATCCCTCGAATATCGTCTTGAACGAATCGGCTTCCGGCACCTTGCACGACATATCGGAAGACTCGAATACATACTGCATGGGCTCCACCATACTCGCCTGCGGTGCGGCAAAAGGGGCAACCTACACCGGCCGGGTCCACAATGGCGACGAAGGCGATCAGCTGCGAAAAATACCATTGGCGAGCGTTGCATTACCTAGTATCTTGTCGGCTGCCGCATACGATAGTCCGATGACGCCGGCCCGACTGTCATCGGGGCATACCTCGATGTGCAGGTTCTTGGTGGCGAGAGGTTGGGCCCTGCCCCAGACGCGTTCGCGGATGCCGGATATGAAGAGCTCCCCGCATTGGGACAGCTCGCCTCCGATCACAACGTGCGAGGGATTGAGCAGATTGATGGCCGCGGAGATTACGTCGCCGATGAGTCTTCCCGCCCTCCTGACATGCTGCACGGCTTCAAGGTCACCTTGTTGAACGAGGGAGACCACGTCGGCCAAGGTGCTGACATCGCGGTCAAGCGCTTTGAGGCTTTGGATGATGGCCCAACCTCCAGCCGAGGCCTCGACGCAGCCGATGTTCCCACAACGGCATGGGCTGTCCGCTCCGGTCTGCCCGAATACGTGGATATGCCCGATATCGCCGGCTCCACCGAACGCGCCATGCAGGATTTCGCCGTGCGAGATGATACCTGCGCCGAGTCCCATGCCCGCGTGGATATAAATCAGGTCGCTGATCTGCCGTTCGCTGTGGTCCGCCAGCTTGCGTGCCTTGTAGAGCGCACGGATGTTCGCATCGTTTTCGACGAAGACGGGCACGCGGTAGCGGGTATTGAAGAAGCCGGGGAGATCGAGACGTTCCCAGTGGCGCATTACTGGTGCTTCGATGATTTGCCCAGTCGGTTCCTCGACTCGTGTGGTCACTGCAATGGAGACCGAGCACGGAGTGCCGTGCTCGGTCTCGGCAAGCAGTCCGTCGCTTATCTCACACAGCTCCGGCAAAACGGTGTGGGGGTCATGTTCTGCGCCACGGGGAATTTCGCGTGAGGTGAGGATTTTGCCGTCAAGAGTGCATAGTGCGATTGTGGTGTACGCTGTGGCGATGTCGATGCAAATGATGCATGCGACATCCGGGTTGAACGCGAACCCCTTTGCCGGGCGGCCTCCGGTGGAATTGTCCATTTGCAGGGGAGTGGCGAGTCCGATGTCGGTAAGTCGTTCGAGCCGTTTGTTCACCGTAGGGCGGGCCCACCCGGTGGATTCAGCGATGCTCGCCCTTGTCTGTGCCCCGTGGTGCCTCAGGAGGTTGAGCAGGACTATGGTCCCCTCATCCATTGGGATTGGTGTGCTGTCTTCGTTGCTGGTCATAGATTCAGTATAAAACCGAACGCCTTATTTGCCGAATATGTAAGTATACTAACGCAACACGCCTTAGTTTTGTATAATAATATACATAAGTATATGATACTTAAGTACAAAACAGCTCGTAAGAAAGAACTTGACGAGTACAATCCCCAAAACCGCAAATACAACAAAGGAGTTCAACGATGGTGGATATCATTAAGGGAGTCGAGGAGGCAAAGCGCAGAGTGGCCGGTCTGCTGGAACGCAACGAGCGCGTCATTCTCGGCATCGTGGGAGCGCCCGGCGCGGGCAAGTCCACGCTTGCGCAGATTCTCGCCGAATCGTTCGCCAACGGCGTGCCCGCCGAATACACCTCGTCGGGCAAGGCCATCGAGGGCGAGGATTTCTCCGCATGGGTTCCCATGGACGGCTACCATCTGGCGGGCGTGGAGCTTCGCCGTCTGGGGAGGCTCGACCGCAAGGGGGCCATCGACACGTTCGACGCACGTGGCTACCGTTCCCTGCTGTTCCGCATTCTCGACGGCGAGGATGGCGTCATCTACGCCCCGATGTTCGAACGCGATCTTGAGCAGCCGCTGGCCGGTGCGATTCCGGTGTTCCCCTGGACCCGCCTGGTGGTGACGGAGGGCAACTACCTGCTTGACGGCACCGATGCGTGGAAGGGCGTGCGCGCCGCGATGAGCGAGGTCTGGTATGTGGATGTCGACGACGATCTGCGTCGCGAACGTCTGATCGAACGGCACATCCAGTTCGGTAAGGAGCCGGATTACGCACGCCAGTGGGTCATGAACGTCGATGAGGTCAATGCGAAGCGTATCGCCGAGCACAAGGACCAGGCAGACGCGTTTGTTGAAGTCGAAACGTTGGATTTGTGAGCGGATAAGCGGATAGGAGCGGATGATGAGTGCTGCAAACGAGAAAACTGTAGGACAAAACGAAAACGTCGGAAGTGCCAGGAGCGTTGGAAGCGGGCGTCTCAAGACGTTGATTCCGGTCATGGCCACGTTCTTCGTCATGGGTTTTGTCGACCTGATCGGCACGGCCACGAACTATGTCAAGGTCGAGTTCTCCCTGACCGATTCGATAGCGAACCTGTTCACCGTCATGGTGTTTTTCTGGTTCCTTATTTTCTCGGTGCCGACAAGCATGCTGATGAACCGCATCGGCCGGCGGAACACGGTGCTGCTGTCCATTGTGGTCACGGTCGGGGCGATGGTTTTGCCGGTCCTGGCATATGTCGCCTGCCCCGGTGGCTCCACCCAGCGGCTGGTGCTGATCGTCGCCTCGTTCGCGTTGCTCGGCATCGGCAACACGCTGATGCAGGTATCGCTGAACCCGCTGCTGACGCTCTTCGTCAAAGGTGATGGTCTCGCCTCCACGTTGACGGCCGGACAGTTCATCAAGACCTTCGCTTCGGTGTTCGGCCCCATCATCGCGGGCTGGGGCATGTCCCGTTTCGGTTCGTGGTGGCTGCTGTACGCCATCTATGCCGTGGTGGGCGTTCTGGTCGGTGCACTGCTGTTCTTTGACAAGATCGAGGAAGAGCCGGCGCGCAGCGGGAAAACCGGAATCGTGGAATGCTTCAAGCTGCTGGGCAACCGTGCCGTACTGCTATGCTTCATCGGCATTATCTGCCATGTCGGCATCGATGTGTGCGTGAACGCGCAGTCGCCCCGCATCCTTATGGAGCACACCAATGTGCCGCTGACCGTTGCAGCCGGTGCCGCCTCCGTGTTCTTCGCGTTCCGTCTGATCGGATGCTTCACCGGCAGCCTGGTGCTTTCGCGAATCAGCAATCGTATGGGTCTGCTGATCTGCGGTGGCCTGATGGTGGTCGCCTCGCTTGGTTTGGCGGCGTTCTCCCTGGTCTCCTCGAATCCTCCCCAGTGGCTGTTCTATGTATGCGTTGCCGCGATCGGCTTCGGCAACTCCAACGTGTTCTCCCTGTTCCTGTCGAACGCGCTGCTTGATCAGCCCGACCGCCAGAACGAGGTCTCCGGCCTGATGATGATGGGTCTGATCGGCGGTGCCATCCTGCCGTCGATCATGGGCGTCGCCTCCGACGCCATGGGCCAGTTCGGCGGTGTGCTCGTCGTGCTCGCCGCAGCCGTCTACGTACTGGTCATCGCCATCTTCCACAAGGCCATCGAATCCAAGTAACGATTCCCGGGTCATATCACAATACTGTCTGTCGGCTTGCCGTCATATCTTCTGAGGCAAGTCGGCAGACGGTATTGTACGAATCTGCTCTTAGTTCACTCGTTGCGTCCCCGCTGGTGATTCTAAATATCCGGAATGGTTCTCGTATCTTGGTAAAGGCAAAAGAAAGATCCACTCGCCTTTGCGGCAGAATTACGGTCATATTCAATGTCTGAAGAAATTGCTGGGATTGGATGATTCGGCTTTCATCTCCATCGTCTGCTTTTCGAATCACACCAAATTCAAGGTGAAGACGCATTCCGACCGCGAATTCGTGGTGCATACGGACGATCTGAAGTCCGTGGTCCTCGACCATCCGCTATGCATGGGACTCGATATGAATGCCGTGGCGAGCAAGCTGGAGGAGTTGAATATCACGGACAAGGCCACTCGCCGAGAGCATATACGCATTTTGCAGGCCGCGCATTCCGGGGAAAACTGAGACTCAATCGGAAGCTTGCGGAGATATACGAAAGAGCAGACCGATTTCTTGGAGATGTCATCCAACGTTCCACTCAAAACGCTTTGCACTGTAATTAGCTTGTAAGCTAATATGTTGGCATGGGAATAATGCACGAGCTTAATGAAAAGCGCAAACGATTGGGCTTCTCGCAAAAAAATGTGGCTGAATCCATGGGCGTGACCGATCCCGTATTGTCGCGTGCGGTGAGAGGAAACCCGACACAGGCTTTTATCCAGCGTTATGAGAATGCGCTTGATGCGATTTCACGGGCCACTACACCGCAGCGGATAGCGGACATTGCTCGTCCTATCGCGCTGCGACACCATGTCAATGAACTGTATCTATTCGGTTCCATGGCCCGCGGCGAGGGACGCGCGGATTCGGATATCGATTTCATCTACAAGTTTGATGACACGGCCAATCCGATGATTGATGAGTGGGCTTTGCGCGATGACCTCGCATCGACTTTTGGCCGGGATATTGACTTGGTGAAAAAGCAATACATCACCACTGAATTGCAGGATAGGCTGGCTGAAATGCAGCGTGTGCTATTCGTCAATTCCATCACCTCCAAGCCGATGTTCCGTATTATCTGAGTTGTGCTATGGAAACGACAGAAAAAGATGTCCTGCATATCGTCGCGATAGTTCGTGCGCTTCATGATGCGCAACGATTCCTAGGAGAGTTGAGCTCTGAGGAATTCGCTGAGAATGATGAGAAGCAGAATGCCGTGGCTATGGCAATTGCCAGAGCGGGGGAGCATGTCAAGAAGCTTTCGAAGGAATTCCGCGAGTCAGAATCCGGTGTTCCATGGCGTGGCGTGAGCGGTATGCGCGATTGGATTGCCCATGATTATGACGGGCTTGATTTTGATCGCTTGTATTATGCCGTAACCCACGAGATACCGCAGGTGTTGACGACTCTGCAGCCATATGTGGAGCAACAGGCGCAGGTGCGGCTTACGAAGAAGGATCCTTTCGATGTGCCACGAATCTGAGCGGCGGCTTCGGATTTCGCTCATGATTCATTGATGAGGATGATTGCGGATGCCGAAGAACGGAGTTGATGACTGAAGGGCGCACAGAACGTTACCAGTAACGTGAGCTGGGGATGTCTCTCAAAATCCAAGATGTGCTTCCAGCTCACGGCGTGATTCCCTCGGTCTATTTCTTACCTCGTCCGAATTTGGGCAGCTTGATTTCCGGGAGCTGCTTCAACCCGTTGGCAATGCCTTTGCCGAGCTCCGCACTCTATACGCTATGCCGGCCCTGCATCCTGAGCGCCTTTGGTGATGGCATGGCGGATGGCTTTTTGCCTGCTTCGTGCGATACGTTGGTTTAAATAGTACAAGTCTTGTACTATAAATTGGTACAAGACTTGTACTGAATGGCCGGGCTAACCATTCATCCGACGATTGATAGGAAGAATCCATGGCTGAAAGCATGATGGCAGCGGTGTTGCGCAAACCGGGAGGACCAGAGGCGCTGGAGCTTACCGCCGTACCGAAACCCCATGCCAAGCCTGGTTGGAGCGTGGTGAAGGTGAAGGGCTTCGGCATTAACCATTCGGAGATCTTCACCAGGCAAGGGCTTTCCCCCTCGGTGCAGTTGCCTCGTATACCTGGCATCGAATGTGTCGGGTTGGTCGAACAAACCAGTGACGAAGAGCGCCTGCCCATGGGACAGACAGTCGTCTCCATGATGGGCGGCATAGGACGCGAATTCGATGGCGGGTACGCGCAGTACGCGCTATTGCCTAACGCGCAGATCCATCCGGTGCGCACCGATTTGTTCTGGGCGGATCTTGCTGCCGTGCCAGAGACGTATTACACGGCGTATCAGTCGATGCTTACGTTGGACATCCAAGCCGGGGACGTGGTTCTGGTACGGGCGGGCGCGAGCGGCGTTGGCGTGGCGTTCTGCCGGCTGGTCAAGGCGCGCTTTCCCGATTCAAGACTCGTTGCATCCACGAGGCATATGGACAAGGCCGGTCGACTTATGAGTGTGGGGTTCGACCGCGTGATCCATGACGAGGACGGGCATCTCGACATCGGTGCGGACGAACGGTTCGACAAAGTGCTGGAATTGGTGGGGCCCGCCACTCTGCGCGATTCCATTGCGCATACACGGCAAACGGGTACGGTATGCAGCACGGGCCAACTCGGCGGACAGTGGACCCTAGACGATTTCGACCCAATTATGGATCTGAGGCGGCAAGTGCGGCTCACCGGCTGCTATTCGGGGGATGTGGA
Source organism: Bifidobacterium sp. (assembly GCF_050874245.1). Taxonomy (GTDB): domain Bacteria; phylum Actinomycetota; class Actinomycetes; order Actinomycetales; family Bifidobacteriaceae; genus Bifidobacterium. The sequence goes on from NZ_JBNMKH010000013.1 coordinate 10,429, forward strand.
TGGCAAATCGGTGCAGGACATGTTCTCCTACATCGAACGCTGGCAAGTCCCAGTTGCTCCAGAACGGGTATTCAACCTTGCTCACATACAGCAAGCGCACGAATACGTGGAGCATGAACAAGGCTTTGGAAAAGCAGTGGTTCTCACCAATATCAGCGACAAAGGAGCGGCATCATGACACAGCAGCGAGTGGACGCGTCGAGCGACTACGAACTGGAACACCCCCAGGAGGCGAACGCCTCGCATGAGGTCATCAGGGCGTTCAACGACCAGATGGCGGTCCATGAGCATTACGCGCGCAGCAAGGGTCTGCACGGCAAGGCGTTGGACATCTTGCTGTGGATGTATTACGCGGACGCTCCGATCACGCAACGGTTCATCTGCTCGCGCACATATGCGACCAAGCAGGTGGTGAACATGACGCTCAAAGGCTGGCGCAACAACGGCTGGGTCGAGGAAGTCGAGCACACGGGCGGAGACGGCAGAGAGCGTCGGCTCCGTCTCACCGAGGAAGGGCGGCGCATGGCCAAGGAAATCCTCGACCCGTTGCGCAACGCGGAGATCAGCGCAATCAATGTTATCGATCCGGAGATGCGCCAGGTCTTTGCCGCGATGAGCACGGCATACGTGAAAGCGCTGAAACAGGAGCTCCATATAGGAAAAGACAATGATTGAGTTTGAACATGTGCACAAGACCTATGCGGATGGAACCGTCGCCATAGAGAACCTGACGTTGAGCGTCGAAACAGGGGAGTTCATGGTGTTCGTCGGCCCGTCCGGTTGCGGCAAAACCACGATGCTCCGGTTGATTAACCGCATGGAGGAGACGACCGAGGGACAGGTGCGTGTCGAGGGAAAAGACGTCATGAGCCTGAACCCAATCGCATTGCGCCGTTCCATCGGCTATGTTATCCAAGGTGGCGGCCTGCTGCCTCACCGCACCGTTGTCGACAACATCGCCACAACGCCTCTTCTCAACGGCATGTCACGTCGCCAGGCGAGGGCCAAAGCCTTGGAACTGATGCCGGTCGTCGGCCTCGACCAGTCGCTGGCCAGACGGTATCCATCCCAGCTTTCCGGCGGCCAGGCGCAACGTGTCGGCGTAGCACGGGCCTTGGCGGCCGGCGCTCGCACGCTGCTGATGGACGAGCCTTTCTCCGCCATCGATCCGGTGGTGCGGCGTGACCTTCAGCGTGAGATTAAGCGGATTCAGCGCGATACTAGCGCCACGGTGGTCTTCGTGACCCATGACATCAACGAGGCGCTGCTGCTCGCCGACCGTCTTGCCGTGATCGGGCCCCACGGGCGCATCGAGCAGCTTGACACGCCTGACCGGGTGCTTTCCGCTCCTGCAAACGCCTGGGTCCGCGATTTCATCGAAGCGGGACACCCGCAGATCCACGCCGGAACGGAGACGGGCGAATGAACTGGCTGATGCAGAACGTGGACCGCATCGCCATGCTGGCGGGGCGGCAGGCCGCGTACAGCCTAATGCCGATAGCAGTGGGATTGTTGCTTTCCGTACCGCTCGGACGGCTGTTCAACGTGACGGGACGTATGCGCTCCATATTGATTGCGCTCTGTGGAGCGTTGTATGCGATTCCATCCCTGCCGCTGCTGATGCTGCTCCCTTCCCTGCTTGGCACCAAAATCCTCAGTCCGGTGAATCTTGAGGTCGCGTTGACCATCTATGCCGTCGCGTTGCTGGCGCAATCCTGCGCCAATGCTCTTGCGTCGGTCGATCCGGAGCTGATCGACGCGGCGGCCGCCATTGGATACGGGCGCATGCGTCGTTTCCTGGACGTGGAATTGCCTCAGGCGGGTCCCGTGATTCTCGCAGGTCTGCGTGTGGTGTCGGCGAGCTCGATCAGCCTGATTACCGTGGGCTCCCTCACCGGTGTGGAATCGCTGGGTTCCCTGTTTCTCGAAGGGTATCAACGTGACTTTCCGTTGGAAATCATCACTGGCATCATCGCGACGCTGGCCATCGCTTTGGTCTACGATCGTGCGCTCGTCTGGTTGGGCGATCTGCTGATGCCGTGGAGACGCGCCGAGCGTCGTGCATCGACGAGGGAGGAAAACGATGAATGACGCTTATCTGGGCATGCTGTCATGGCTTGCGGATCCGGCGCAATGGTCCGGTCCCACATCCATTCCTGCGCGAACCGGCATCTATCTCGCGCAATGCGCGGCCACACTGGTACTGGCTAGTGCGGTGGCGCTGCCGGTCGGTTTATGGATTGGCCACACCGGGCGATGCCGCGCCTTCGTCGTGCCGCTGACCAGCGCCATGCGATCCCTGCCCACCCTCGGCATGCTGCTGCTGATATCCCTATGGCTGGGAATCGGTTTGAAAGCCCCGCTGCTGGCATTGTCGCTGCTCGCCATCCCACCGATTCTCTCCGGAGCCTACTCAGGAATCGAATCGGTCGACCCCCAACTTGCGCACGCCGCGCGATCCGTCGGATTCACCGAATGGCAGGTGCTGATTCATGTGGAGATCCCCTTGGGGCTACCGGTGATCGTCTCCGGATTGAGAGCGGCGAGCGTGCAGATTCTCGCCACTTGGACGGTCGCTGCCTATCTGCCCATCGAAGGCCTAGGACGCTATCTCATCGACGGATTGGCGATGCAGGACTATGCGATGATGCTTGCGGGTTCGGCCATCATCATATTCCTCGAAATCATCATCAATGCGATGCTCGGACTCGCCGAGCGCTTGGCGATCAAGGCAACGCATCGGCGCTAAGCGTCGGCTGGAGTCGTTCGGCACTGTTCGGCACCGTTAGGCCCACAGCCGGTGAACATGGAATCCGACCTACATATATCCGTACAAATGCAAGGAGAACAACACAATGAACTTTCATCATAATCGTATGGCTTCGGCCATCGCCGGCATCGCCTGCCTGTCGCTGGTATTGGCTGGCTGCGGCTCATCCGACCCATTCTCGACGACCGACGATTCTGCCAAGAAACAGAGCCAAAACGGAACGGTCGTCATCGGCTCAGCGGACTTCGCGGAAAGCGAGATCATCGCTAACATCTATGCCGGCGCTCTGAAGCATGCGGGAATCGATGCGGAGGTGAAGGCAAGAATCGGCTCCAGGGAAGTGTATATGAAGGCGCTTGAAGACGGCTCCATTGACATGATGCCTGAATACACCGGCAACCTGCTGCAATACCTTGACAAGAACGCCACCTCAAGCGAGGAGAACGAGGTCTATGAGAATCTGCGCAAAGCGCTGCCTGACAATCTCGAGCTGCTCAACAAAGCCGAGGCCCAGGATTCCGACGGCTTCTACATCACCAAGCAAACCGCGCAGGACAAGGGCATCGTCTCCATCAGCGATCTGAGCAAACTCGGCGGACGGCTTACCGTCGCGGCCCCTCCCGAATTCGCGCAGCGCCCCTATGGCACCACTGGCCTTCGCAAGATCTACGGTCTTGACGTGACGCTGCTGCCCGTAAGCGACGGCGGCGGTCAGACCACGGTGAACACGTTGCTCGATGGCAAGGCGCAGTTCGTCAAACTGGACTCCACCTCGCCCATGATCAAAGCCAACGATCTGACGCAGCTCAAGGATGACAAGCACATGATTCCGGCGCAGAATGTCGTGCCGGTCATCGCCGCCAGCAAGAACACGGACACCATCGCGCGAGCCATCAACGAAGTGCAGTCAAAGCTCACCACCCAGGTGCTGATGACGTTGAACGCGCAGAGCACCAACGACAAACGTTCGGCGGATGACATCGCACAGAATTGGCTGGCCGGGGAAGGTCTGAACTAAGGTCATCCTGATTTTGGAACTTAAGCGGCGTTGAGATGCATGGTTGGAACACCGCGCACCTCAACGCCGTGTTGTATATGGTTCATATGGATACGCATACAGCCAACTCGCCGACATTGTCCTGCTTGGCGAGTTGGCTTGCCTCCGGTCCTTTTGGTCGGGAGATCGACTTGGTGAAAAACAATGCATCACCACGATTTGTTCAACTCGACTTCTTAGATATCAGAGGATGTGCGGGGCTGCTATTGCATCCATCGCAACCTTCCATCCGAGGCTACGCTACAGGTAAGAATTGATGTGGATCTGTCGGAGAAGGCCGTAGCCCCTTGCTCCGAACAGAAAGCGCCGCCATGTGCCAGCTCTTCGTCAGGTGTGTTCGCCCGGTCCCGTGCTTTCTTCGCTGCGTAGGATTCTGTCGTAATTAATGGCAGATTATTGTCATCTCCGTCTTTGACCTCCAGAATATAGTACTCGGCATAAGCTCCGTAGACTCCATTCAATGTGTAGTCGCAGGCCCTGTAATCCGCCGAATGGAGCTTGTCCATTGCTGAATCAAGTTGTTCACCTGCAGCAACGATATTAGAAATGGTTCGACTCTTGTTCTCATGGACGGTAAGGTTCACCGTTGTGTTCGTATATTCTTTCGATTGACCTGAAGGATCCTGCGAGGTGACGTGGTAGTTTTCGGAAGTTAAATCGACAGGCGTTTTATTCTCTCCGAAGTAATCGGTGGAGAAAGCTGCAATATTTTCGAATTTGGCATCTTTAAGCGTTTTGACGGCTTGCTGCAATGGCACCCCGGTCGCTGTGGGTACTTCCTTGTACTCCACTTGACTCGACGATTGGGATTGGTCTGTATCCGTTGAATCCAACTCACTACAAGCAGTGACTCCGTTTGTCGCAAGCGCAATTGCAATCACACCTATGAAAAAGGTCTTGGCTTTCATTGTTCTCTCCCTTGAGAAAAAAGAGGCCCATCGCATTTCAGGACGTAAACGTAGCCTTGGGCGGGCATTGATATAGAGGACTGTACATTCTTTGTCGATTGAACATGCCGCACGAATAATGAAGTATGTAATCAAAACGCTGAGTGCGTGAAAGTGCGCGAACCCGGCCGACTGATGTGCCGACTCGGCTTCTGACATCTAACGTCTGCCTGTTCATGGCGGGATGATGACGCGATTATGACGCGATTATGACGGGATTGCGACGCGATTCGGATCCTGATGACGCGATTGCAGCTTGCTTATTTCCTGATTTCATACCTCATTGGGCGTTTTACCACCAAAGGGGTTCCTTGAGCGCATCGTTGATTTTCCTTGTCGATTGAACATGCCGCATGAATGACGAAGTATGTTATAAGACGCTGGGTGCGCGCAAATGCGCGCAATTGCGCGAGCGTGCCTTGGACTGATTTGCTTACTTGAGCGTAGGCTCTATCTGCCGGAACCCTCGCGCTCGCGAAGAAAACAAGTCCGAGGATTCGTTTAATAAGCCGTATCTCCTATGGAATTTGAGTCGGTCTCCCAAGCCACTGGCTGTTAAATGTTATTACCAAGCTTCACTTCCAATTACGTCTGGTGCTTGGCGCCTGTCAGTATTACCGGAATGGGAATTTCTTGGCGGTGATACGTACTCGTCATTATCTATCGCATGCAGTCGGCTTGGGATCCTGATGACGGGATATGACGCGATTTAGATTCTGATGACGCGATTGAAAGTTGATGTTCCATGACGTGGTGCTGATTATCCAATCGGCATACTCTCCATGCGAGGCTAGTCTGCCTTTTTGCTGCTGCCCCGCGAGGTTTCGATTGGATATCTTCGTGCGTTTTTACCAAGCTTGTCAAGGATGATTTCGTCGAGATCAAATCCATATTTGTCGGAAAGCATAATGCAGTAGATAAGTACATCCGCAATTTCCTCATGGACATGTTCCAAATTGCCATCGCGTAGCTCATCGCTCCATTGGAAACATTCTAAGAGCTCGGCAGCCTCGATATTAATGGATTTGGCAAGATTGGCTGGTGTGTGAAACTGGTCCCAATCACGGTCAGTCACAAACCGGCGAATTGCATTGATAGTTGAATCGGAAATCATAATCACAAGTGTATGTTGAGCCTGCTGAAATTTTTTCCGTGGGAGCATAATAGATGTATGACGAAGAACGCGCTTCCCAAACCGATTATCATACATCTGCCATATCAGAGCATCGAGAGCGGAGCCGAAATCGAGAAAGCCTTATCGGAGAGCTTCGGCGATGTACCGCTGTCGATTGTCGAACGAAGCACGTTGCATTACCTTTTTGACTATCCCACGGTATATGTGGTTCATTCGGAGAAGAGGAATAAGGATACCGGCTGTTTCGAGTACACGGTATATGTGGGCGAAACGAACAATATTCACAATCGGACCATGCAGCATTTGCGAAACGATACGAAAATACGTGATGACTGGAAAGAATTCCATAAGCGTCTGCAGAAAAATCCACGTTCGGTGTGGCAGTATGTTATTGGTAATGCGCATTTCAATAAGTCATTGACCTTGGATGTGGAAAACAGGCTGATGCATTACCTTCTGGGCTCCGATTCGGTAAAGACCTTGAATAATCGTCGTACGAATGCCCAAGGTGACTATTACACACAGGATGAATTTGAGCAGATTTTCTCGGATATCTGGTTGGAGCTGAATCATCAGGATCCGGAATTGTTTCCTGCGGAGGAGATTATTCGCGACTCAGCTTTGTTCAAGGCGTCACCGTTCCATCAGCTCAGTGAGGATCAGCTTGTTGCGGAAGAATCGATTATGAGCGTATTGTCCGATGTTCTTTCTGACACAGATAACGCGGATACATCACGATTGATTTTCTTACAGGGGGCTGCTGGTACTGGGAAAACGGTACTGCTTAGCCATCTGTTTTACAGGATTGTCACGGAGATGAATGTTGACGGGTATCTTGATGAGGAGGATGAAGATAGCCTGGAAAATGGTTTGGTGCAGGCAACAGGCAAGAGTAAGCGCAGGAAGGCCTATATTCTGGTCAACCATGAGCAGCAGGTGCATGTCTATAATCAGATTGCAACCAAGCTGGGACTGCAAAAAGGTAACGATGGAATAGCATTTAAGCCATCCCAGTTCATCAATCAGTTTAGTGAAAAGGCAGGTAATCGGGGTATCCCGGATAGGCCACGAGGTAAAGCCGATGTCGTGCTCGTTGACGAGGCTCACTTGTTGCTCACGCAGGGCAATCAAGGGTATTCCGGGAAGAACATGCTCCATGATTTGCTTCGTCGTGCAAAAGTGGTCATCGCGGTATTCGACCCGAACCAGATTCTACAGACCTCGCAACGGTGGGACGAGAAAGAACTGCGTAAACTTTTTCCGCAGAAAGAGCGCGTTGGCATACGAGATGGGCAGTTGGAACAATTCATGCCATTGGATATGTGGGGTGAACGCTACCTATTGAGTCATGTACGTCTGACTAAACAATTCCGAATTGCGGCGGATGAGGCGACGATACGGTGGATAGACGATTTTGCGGACGGCAAGAGTATCGGGTCAATTCCCAAAGACCTTGGGGAAAAAGATCGGCAGACAGGTAAATACATTCGTGACCCATTTGAAATAAAGGTTTTCGACTCACCAGTCGAGCTGTTCAAAGCGATTAAGGAGAAGGCTTATCTGAAGGCTGCAGGTGCTGATGGATGCGGTCTTTCCCGAGTGGTTGCCACCTATGACTGGAGATACAACGGAAACAAAACCAACGATTCTAGCCCTGACGGATTATGGAATGTGGAAATGCATCGTGATGGACAAGGAATATGGCATATGGGTGCGGCTCCGGGTGTTCAACGCGGATACGACGCATCGAATCCAGATGGGGATCCCGATTACTTTTGCCATCCGTGGAACTATGAAATCAAGGTAAATGAGAAGGCGCTTTCTTCCAATGAAGTTTGGGCCGAGAGCCCGCATACGCTTAACGAAGTGGGATCGACATTCTCCATTCAAGGATTTGATTTGAACTATGTGGGTGTCATCATCGGGCCGTCAGTCATGTACCGTCATGGCGAAATCGTCTTCAACGAGAAGGGCAGCTGTAATAGGAATGCGAAGGCCAAAAGGAACGGCTTGATTAGTTATGCGGAATCCAACCTGTGTAACGAGCTGAACGTTCTGCTCAAACGAGGCGTGCATGGATTATATTTGTTTGCTGTTGATTCTGAGTTGCAGGCTGCTCTTAAGAAAGCTGCCGGCAATTAAGCAATAGCTGCAGGAAGATTGCTCTGATGCTATCCAGAGCGCTGTTTATGTGAGGGTTCGCATTGTGCGTCTGTGGTAGATAATTTCTATTTTTGTTTCTTGGCATGTAATAGATAAGTTCAAAGGCGAGGAAAGAGGAAACACTATGGACGCTGGCAAGAAAATCCTGCTGGACTTATTCACCGGTTCGCTTCGGTTCGTCGTGCCGGTGTACCAGCGTAGATACTCATGGGGCGAGGCCCAATGCCGACAATTGTGGTACGACATCGTAACAGCCGGCAGACACCCTGATAGAACGCATTTCACCGGGTCGATCGTATGGATGCAGGAAGGCGGCATCGGCCCGGACGGTGTTAGCCAATGCCAACTCATCGACGGCCAGCAGCGTCTCACCTCAGTGACCCTGCTGCTTATCGCTCTTGCCGAATACGCCCGTGAACATTCCGGGAGCCTGAGTTTCTCCGCAGACATGATCATCGACCGTGGCTATCTTATCGACAAGTACGCGAATGGTGAGAACCGTTACAAATTGACGCTTTCCGGCGACGACCGGGAGGCGCTGCGCGGCATGTGCGACCATGTGGCAGCCCTCGACCGTCCGAATCACGCTGAAACGGATTCCAGTCTGAAGGCGAATCTTGACCTGTTCCGCTCACTTGTCGCCGCCATCGATGACGCGAACGTGGTATGGAACGGATTGCAGCGCCTTGAAGTCGTGTCCGTCACCTTGGACCAGGGGCATGACGAACCGCAACTGGTATTCGAATCGATGAATTCCACCGGACTTGATCTTGAGACGTCCGACCTGGTGCGCAACTACATGCTCATGGGATGCCCCATGGCCGAACAGAAAACCCTATATGCCGACTATTGGCTGCCCATGGAACGCATTCTCGGCAATCTCTCATTCGACGCCTTCCTGCACGACTGGATGGTGGTCACGCTGAAGAGGCCCGTGTCCAAAGGCCGCGCCATGTATTCGGAATTCAAGCGTTTCGCAGCCGACAGCTCCATGCCGCGTATGGAGCGCACGCGCGGCCTCCTAGAGAACATGCTGGAATATGCCGGATACTATGCTGTCATCAAAGGCATTGCGGCCTCCGGCAGTGGCGATGCGAACGTGGATCGCCGTCTCGAATCGATTCAAAACCTGGACAGTTCGGTTACGGATTCGCTGCTTCTGTACATGTTCGCGGCATGGAAGCACAATCGCGTAAGCCGTGACGGACTGCTGCGCATGCTTGCGGATCTCGAATCGTATCTGTTCCGCCGAATGGTCTGCTCGGTATCCAGCAACGGATTGAACAAGCTTGTCCCGTCGCTCATCGCTAGACTCGACTCGGCCGAAGACGATCTGGTTGAGACCTTCGCCGCGCTGCTGCTCACCGAAACCGCCAAAGCCACACGCATGCCCACGGACGAGGAATTCAGGCAGGCTCTGTTTGGCGAGGATCTGTACCGTCCGACATCACGATGCAAGTATCTGCTTGCCGGATTGGAGAACCACAACCATCCCAAGGATCCAAGATCCTTCAACGGGTACACCATCGAACACATCATGCCGCAGAACGCTATGGCACATACCGAATGGCGTAGCATGCTCGGCGACCCCGACCGGTTCCCGCTGCTGGTGAACAGCCTGGGCAACTTGACATTGACCGCATACAATTCGGAACTTTCCGACGGAACATTCGAACAGAAGAAAAGCCGTGCGATCGGCGGATACGACAGCGAGTACCTGTCCATTTCCGCCGAGCTGCACGACGCTACACAGTGGGATGAGCACGCGATCGCGCAGCGCGGTGCCCGACTTGCCGATCTCGCATTGCAGGTGTGGGCGAGCCCTGCAGCGGGGGAGCGGACCATGCAGGCTCTGCGCAATCGGAACGTGAGCCAGGGTGAGCGCGAGCGGAACGCTATTGATTTCGCCGGCCTGTGCAGCCGAGGAATCCTTTCCGCCGGTGATGTGTTGGAAAGCCGGTATGCCGGTGTAACCGCCACTGCGACCGTAACCGCCGACCACTGTATCCGGTTGTCCAATGGTGAGCTGTTCGACAGTCCATCCGGCGCATTCCGCCGCGCCAGAATGCTCGAAACCGGCGAGGACAAGCAAATCAACGGATGGGTTGTGTGGAAACTTGCAGACGGAAGAACATTGAACGAGCTGCGGCAAGCTGCCGGTAATCCCGCATGGCGGCGCGATTTATGGAACGAGATGTACAACTATGCCGCAACACGAGCCGATTTTGTCGCCGTATATGGCGACCTGTCCGATCGCAAGCCAAACAGCGCCACGTGGGCGAGCTTCGGAGTCGGTTCCAACTTCTGTCACCCGGACGGGAGTCTGAATATCCGAGGCGGCTATATTACGGTCGACCTGTATTTCACCGACACGTTCCAGTACTCGAAGCTCTACGGCATGAAGGATTCCGTTGAACGGATACTGTCGGGTTCGGGCGAGGTGATGTGGGACGAACCGGATGCCGACAAGAAGAACCGGCATCTATGGGTGCGGCATGATGTGGATTTTTCCGGCGACATGACGGACGCCTACCAGTGGATGACGGACGGACTGCTCGCCATGCGCAACGTGTACGATCTGCTCGTCTGATTGCTTTGACCGTTCCGACCACTGTGCGTTCAACGCTTTATACAATGAACGTAGTCATCCGAAAAGAGGCCGTCATGAAATACGGAATGCGAAAACCCAGCTGGAAGAAAAGCCTGTCCGCGCGTACGAAGGGCCGTGCCACCCGCGCGGTCAAGCGGGCGTTGATTCCCGGCTACGGCAAGAAGGGCATGGGATGGCTGCACCCCAAGCGCAAGCTGTACAACACAATCTACAAGAAGGCCACGTTCAGCCTATTCGACCTGTTCAAGTAGTCAAGGACATACTAGAACAAGTCGTCGTGCGATCCGGTTCGTGTGAGCACGAGCTGTAGCTCTTGCTTTTCCACGCGGTAAATAACGAGCCAGTCGCCCTCGATGTGGATTTCGCGGTATCTCTTCCAGTTCCCTGTCAGTTGATGATCGCGGTATTTTGCGCTGAGCAGCTGTCTGTCTTGAGCCATGAGCGTGTCGATGGCTTGTCTAAGCTTGTCGGGGTCGTAATGCTTTTTAAGCAGAGCTTTGAAATCTTTTTTGAATTGTGTTGTGCGAAAAACCGATTTAAGCATCCAACAGATCCTTCATCAACGCATCCGTGCTGGTGAAGGATTCCCCGTCATGGTTTTCCGCTTGACGGCGTGCTTCGACGTTGATGGGGTTCTCCCTGGTGATTTTGAAAGGCATACCGTTCTCGCGGATTGATTGGCGCAGGAAAATGTTGATCGCCGTCGATAGATCCATTCCCATATCGGCATACAGTTCCTTCGCCTCCCGTTTAATTGTCGGGTCGGTGCGGAAACTAATCGTCGCAGTGTCACTCATAGTCGCTCCTAATCATATGAACGTATCAATTACAAGCAATTGTAATGCGAATGTCATGATGTTGTCTATACAACAGATCCCGCCATACGGGCATTGCGTATGGCGGGATCTGTTTTTTATCGCTGTATAGCTGTCGGCGCTCAGACGAGCATGGCCTCGATGTTGTTGCCTTCCGGATCGTGCACGAAGGCGGCGTAGTAGGTCGGGCCGTAGTTCGGACGCGGGCCGGGCTGGCCGTTGTCGGTGCCGCCGTTGGCGAGGCCGGCCTCGTAGAACGCCTTCACGGCATCATTGTCGGCGGCCTGGAACGCCACGTGGATCGGCGCGACGGCGTCGCCCTCGGCGGCGGTGCTCACCCACACGGCGGAACCATCCTCGGCCACGAAAGCCTGAACACCCGGGAAAGCCGGGCCCTTGCCGTATCCGAGCGGCGCCAGAGCGGCCTCGTAGAACGCCTCTTCCTTCTCGAAATCCTTCACCTTGACGGTCACATGATTAATCATGCCATGTCCTTTCGTAGCAGGTGGCCCGTGCAGGCCCTTCACCACAGCATCGTAGGACGGAACAACGCTCGGCGGAAGAACGCACAACAAAGTGCCTTGGTTACCTCAAGGAAACCTTTGCGCGATTCCGCCGCTCAACGTGGGGCAGCGCACCTGAATAGTATTCGTGCGGCGTGTCGTTTGGCGTGCCGGCGGCTCAGAGCGAGTCGGCCACGAACTGTCGGATGAGGGCGACGGTTTTGTTGCGTTGCGCGGCGGGGGAGATGGTCGCGGTGCCATCACCCTGCTGCACGCCGTAACTGCCGAACTGCGCATGGTTGGCGCCGGGAATCGTCCTCTCGTAATACTTCTTCGGCATGCGGCCGCGCGACTCCTCCACTTTCCTGCGGTTGAGCACGCCGTCCCTGCTGCCGTACGCGGACAGCACGCGCAGCTTCGTGCCGCTCAGGTCGACGGGCGAATAGGCGGCGAGCAGGATGAGGCCGTCCCAATCGTTCGCATGGTTGCCGACGTATTGCGCGGCCATCGCGCCACCCAGCGAATGGCCTCCTATATACCAATGCTCGTACGAGTATCCGGCGATGTCGCCGCGTACCACATTGGCGCGGTTGATGCCGAGGATTGCGAGATTGGCGGGCATCTTCATCAGGAAGCAATCGATTCCAGAGGCGGCGGTCTCCTGCATGAGCGGCGCATACGCGCTCGGCTCGACCTTCGCGCCCGGATAGAACACCATAGCCGTCGATGAGCCCGGACCGTCGAACATCCATCCATTCTCGATCTCGGTGATCTTCACCGTGGCGTTGGAAGAGATCGCGTCATCGACGCCGACCGCGTGATGGTAGTCGTTGACGTAGTACACGCAGTATCCCGCGACGACTAGGACGACCGCCACGATCGCGGCGAGAATACGATGGAATGTGCGCTGTCCCATGAGGCCTCCGAACCCTAAAAACACTCTTTCCCAACTGTAGCCGGTTTTTCTCTCCGACAGTGTCGCCGAAATCCATCTCGATATGTGGTCAGTCAATCGATTGATGTTGCATACAAAACAGCAAATAGGGGTTTTAAAGGGAAATCACGCCGATTGTTCTGTACAATCCGAAAACAGTTGCTTCAAAGGAAAGAAGACATGTCGTAAGGAACAGTCAATGGGGAATTACCAGCACAACAACGGGCCATCTGGTCCCATGCCGAACGGTGCCGACCCAACGCAGGGAAACAGGCGGTACGGGCGGTCGCCGCAAAACCCGAACGGGCAGTATCCCGGACAGTATTCCGGACCGCAAGCCCCGAGCGGACCGCAGTACTCGGATCCACGATATGCGGCTCCGTACATGCGGCAGCCTCCGGCATATCCTGGTTCCCAATCGCCGTATCCGCCGAATCCTGGCTACACCATGGTCCAGGAGAGGCCGAAAGCCAGCAGGGTTCCGTTCATCGTGCTCGGAGTCATCCTGCTGCTGATGGTCGGTATGTGCGTCTCATGCTCGGTGATTGCCGGCAATTCGGTTAGCAAAGGTATGGAGGTACTCAGCGAGAAGCAGGCGCAATGGTGCCGGGTTAAGAACGCGAAACCCACCGACGGTCTTGATTCCGTGAAGGCGGTCAAGGAAGCGAAAAGGCTTACCGATGTGCACAAAGGCGAATCCCGGTGGTCGGTCTGTTCCACGCTGATGGGCGAATACGATGAGGAGACCGCCACGTGGGCGTTGGACCAGGTTGACGTCGATTGGGGGCGTAACGCGCTGCGGTACGCGGAATTGAACGATTTGAAGGACGAGGATCCCGCCGATGACAACGGCAATGAGATGATTACCATGAGGCTGAAGATAGCCGGTTTCACGCAGCAGCAGATCGACTACGCGAAAGCGCATTGGGACGAGACGATAGGTGGCGGCGGCACGGAGGACGATACGCCGCAACACGACGGACACGGCAATGACGAGGAGGACGACAGCCTGTGAGCAACCCGAATCCATACGGTCCGAACCCGTACAATCCGAATCCCCAAGGCAACAATCCGAACAATCCGCAACACGGCGCGCCCCGACAGGGCGGCCCGCAGTACGGTATGCCACCGTACAACGGCTCCCAACGCGGACAATACGGCCAACAATACGGACCGTATGGCCAGTATGGACAAAGCGGACAAAGCGGACAATACGGCCAGTACGGCCAGCCACGACGACCGGAACCGCCCCGCATGCCGCAGATGCAACCGAACCTGCCGTACGGCCGTCCGCCGCGCAAACCGAGAAGAACGATCGGCGGAGGCGGCATCGCGGCGATCATCGTCAGCGTCCTGCTCGTGCCGATCCTGCTATTCGTGCTCCTGTTCGGCGGAGGCCTCATCTTCTACAGCAAGAAAATCGACGAAGCCACAGCCGACGGCGGCTCCCAAATCGACGAGAACAAGCCCAAGGCCGGCAGCATCGACGTATGGTACAACATTTCGGAACGACCGGACTATGAGAAAACCGTCGACTACATCCACAAACTAGCCAAAGAAACGAAACAGGCCGTCGCCGATGATGAAAAAGGCTTCCTGAAAAACAATAACCTGCCCTACAACAGAAACAACAGGGAATACGTCGAAACCTACGTGAAAATGCTCCAAGCATACGACGAATACACAGCCAAGGACAGCGAGCTCAACAGCGTCGACATCCAGGAATTGGATGACATGATCTCTTACCGCAAAATCCAAGTGGAACAGATTGTGGAACAATTCAACAAGCATGAACATCTCGGCGCGAAAACCGTCGCCACGGACGAGGACGGCGGCAAACGAGACGTCTACACGGACACCCGAACCAACATGCGCAAAGCATGGGACGAACATGAACAGCAGGTCGCCCAATACCAATACAACGGCAACGATTGGATCGGCGCAGCCAAAGAGGCCGCAAGACTGGCCGGCATGGAAATCGACTGGAACATCTACAACGCCGACAAAGTATGCACGCCCCAAGACTACACCTACGTGCAGGCGCTGTACTGTCCCATGACCCCGAACCTGATATACGCCAATTCAAACCAATCCCACTGGGACACCGCGTATGCATTGGCGACGATAAAACACGAGATCGCCCACCACGCCATCCACATGCGCTGCGGAACCTTATCGCCGCCAGTCGTCATGTCCGGCCGCACGAACCGCACCGAAGCGGTGACCAGCAGCTACGCGATCATGTTCCTCGGCGCCGACTCCGAACAACTGAACATGGTGCGTGGAGACCAATACCGCTTCGACGACGAATCAAACGCCATGGCCGCGAAGATCCACAACAACCAATGCAAGGTGGAATGACAACGGTTGTAGCCGACGCCGCCTAACATGCATAACGGAAACGACGCCGAACACAAAAACCGGCGCCGCAAAGAATGCATGGAGAGGCGGTTCGAATCGATATGGGCAGCAACAGCACCGGCAACGCGCGGCCGACGGCAACGAAAAACGTGACACCCGCAGTCACCCCATGGGGCAAAAACCGGGTCAAAAACACCGAAACCGGCAAACACGTGCTCATCATGCCAGGCATCGGCTACACCGTGGACCGGCCACTACTGTACTGGGCCGCACAGGCGCTCGCGGCCAACGGCTGGTTCGTGGACCGGCTCGACCTGAAACTCACGGAAAGCGTCGAATTCCCGGAAATGATCGCATGCATGGAACGCGTGGTGGACGAATGGCGTGACACCGCGATCGAACACGCCGCCGAATCCGGAGAAGAAGCGCAGCTGCTGGTCGTCACCAAATCACTATCCACGCTCTCATACCCGCATTCCGCGAAACTCGGCCTACGCGTCGTGCTGCTCACCCCGGTACTGAACCCGCCGCCATTCGACAAGCACAAGTCAATCATCCCCGCGCCCCTCCCAGGAGCGGCGTCAAGCCCAATGCCACTGATCTGCGCAGGCGACGCCGACCCCTACTACGACGATGCCAAAGCACACCTGCTCACCGACCACGTGCACACATACGCCGGAGCCAACCACTCCATCGAAGTGCCCGACGACTGGCAGACCTCACTCGACTACCTGAAACAGGTCACGCAAGCCATCATCGACTACGCCGGCTGAAAAGCCGAAAAAGAAACCAAACAAAGAACGGACCCGCCATGCGCATCATACTGCAGAAAGTAAGCCAAGCATCCGTCGACGTGATCGACGAGACAAGCGGAAAACCCGACACCACATTCGAACCGCAACACATCGACACCGGCTACATGCTGCTCGTCGGTGTAGAAGACACGGACGGAACGAAACAAGTGGAATGGCTCGCCCGAAAAATCGCCAACCTACGCGCCTTCGAAGACGACAACGGCAAAATGAACCATTCCATCCACGACGTGAACGGCAGCATACTATCAATCTCCCAATTCACGCTCTACGCGGACATACGCAGAGGCAACCGCCCAAGCTTCGTAAAAGCCGGCGCTCCAGACCACGCCGAACAAGTATGGCACCAGTTCAACAACGCCCTACGCGCCCAAAACCTCACCGTCAAAGAAGGACAATTCGGCGCCCACATGCGCGTAAACCTCACCAACGACGGACCAGTCACCATCATCCTCGACACCAACGAACTCGGCATATAAAAACACCAACACACAAACAACACACAACAGGCACACAGCATACAAGACACACCACCAGCACCAAAACAAACACCACACATATCCCACGGTTGACATAGGGTTAACCGCATGGGAACAGGGAACGAACACAAACTCATCGTCAACTGCCTGCCGTTGACCGACACCGAACGCGCACAATTCACACGCGCCGCAAAAGGCACGCCACAAGAATTCATAGGCGACCCAACACAACGCGGCAACATGGGATGGACCGCCGAAATCCCCGACAACCTCAAAACCAAAGCCACCGCAATCATCGGCAACATCCCACCCGAACAATGCGCACAATGCCCCAAACTCGAATGGCTACAAACTTGGAGCGCCGGAGTCGACAAATACCAACAACCCGGCATCCTACAACCCGGATCCATGCTCACCAACGCCACTGGCGCATACGGACAAAGCGTATCCGAACACATGTTCGCCATGATGTGGGCCATCATGAAAAACCTACACATCTACGCCGCCAACAACCCACAAGCCACATGGCACGACGCCGGCCGAGCCCTCAGCCCGGAAGGCAAAACCGCACTCATCATCGGCACCGGAGATATCGGATCACACTTCGCACAACTCTGCAAAAACACCGGCATGAACACCATCGGCATCCGCCGCCACACCACAGTCAACGCACCAGGCATCGACCACATGGTCGGCATCGAAACACTCGACAACGTCCTCCAATACGCCGACATCATCGCCATGAGCGTCCCCTCAACCCCAGCCACACACCACCTACTCAACACACAACGACTCACAAAACTCAAACCCAACGCCATCATCCTCAACGCCGGACGAGGAGACGCCATCGACAACCAAGCGCTCGCCGAAGCGCTCGCGGACGGCGCGATCCGCGGCGCCGGGCTTGATGTGACCGAACCGGAACCCCTACCGGCCGAATCTCCGCTGTGGAAAGAGCCGCGGTGCCTGATCACTCCCCATGTGGCGGGTAGCAACCATCTGGAAGCCACGGAACGACGCATCATCGCCATCGCCTTGGGCAATGTACGCTGCTATGCCAATGGGCAGTCGCTCGACAACCGCATGCCGCTTAGGGGATGATCGGAGTACGGGGGTGCGTGGAGGTTCTTCAGTTGTCAACTGAATGGGTCGAATCGGACGTCCTCTAAGATGAACCGCGTGGAACATCTGACTGAAGAATTACTCGAACGACTGCTGGAAAGCTCCGACATCTCCGACTATCTCGACAGCCAGGCCGTTGTGGAGAGGGAGCTGCCCGAGTATCTGTTCGCGCTTATGAAGGCGCATAATCTCAAACGCGCTGATGTGGTGCGTGGCTCGGGGGTGAATGCGACGGTCGTCTATGATATCTTCGCCGGCAAAAGCAAGCCGGGACGCGACCATGCCATCATGATTGCCTTCGGACTCGAATGCGACCTCAGGGAGACCCAGAGGCTGCTGCGTCTCGCCGGAGTGGCGGAACTGTGGTGCAAACAGCGCCGCGACGCCATCATCATCTGGTGTATCAACAAGGCGTTCGACCGTTTGGCCACCGACAACGAGCTGTGCCGCATGGGGGAGCGGCCGCTGCTGCAGACGAACTGATTTCGGGTGCGTGTCCGCGCGCGCATATCCGGCATGACGTGCCTCCGTCGGCATCATCGTCGTTATCATTGAAAATGGTTCCGACGCGTATCCGAGACGTCGGTTGAGGATGGGGAACGCCGGAAAGTCGAGGAAATCATGGATGACAAACAGGTCATGCACGCCATGAGCCTCGATGATGCCTACCATGTCGACCAGGTGCTTGCCCGTGGTTCCGGAGGGGTCACCGAGCTGGTCAGCATCGGGGGAGCCGGTCCGTTCGTGCGCAAGAAAATCCCCCTTCAACTGGCCCGTCGCAATGTCTGGTCTGCGCTCGGCGAATGCTCCAGTTCGCGGCTGCCGCATGTCGAAGCCACCTACGAACTGCCGGACTGCTTTGTGGTGATCTACGATTACGTGGCCGGGGAGCCTCTTGAAACCGTGGTGTCGGAACGTGGCGGGATGCCGATGGATGCCGCGGTCGCGGTGATAGGTCAATTGTGCGAGGCGGTCGGCGAATTGCACGCGCATGGCATCGTGCATCGTGACATCTCGCCTAAGAACGTCATCATGGCATCCGACGGAGCCCATCTCATCGATCTGGGTATCTCGCGCATGCATGCCGAGAAGCCGGTGGGGCACGACACGACGATTCTCGGCACTTGGGGTTTTGCTCCGGCCGAGCAATACGGCTTCGCCCAGACCGATTCCCGTTCCGACATCTATTCGTTGGGACGGCTGCTCGGCTATCTGTTGACGGGCGTGTATCCGACCGACAAGGATTACGAGCGTCTGCTGAACGACGACAGTGTGGTCGACGGTCATACGCGTGCCGTGATCGCGCGGGCGTGTACGATGGAGCCGAGCGCGCGTCCGCAGACCGTGGCGCAGTTCATGGACGAGCTTACGGGACGCGCGCCGCTGCCGGACACGTCGGCTCTCGATGCGCGCGACGGCGAAGGCGACGATAGGCATCTTCGCCGTGGCATGGGGCGCGTCGGCGGTGCTTTGCGTCATCTTCGCGGTTCGGTGGCCGCATTGCCCATGTCCACACGAGTTGTGGGTTCTCTTGCGGCGCTGCTATGCGCGACGCTGGCCGTTGTGCTGGTCTTCGGCGGAGCGCAGGCGATGGTACAACGATTCGGAGGCGACGGGCGGGCCGGCCGCACCGTGGCGGAATCGGAATCATCCACCTCCTCGGAGCAGTCGGAAGACTCGTCCCAGCCGCGCGAAAGCGGGCAAGGCGAAAGTGGACAGGGCGAAAGCAAGCAGGACGGAAACGGGATATCGGGTGGCGGCGGCGATGCCGAATCGTCGGATTCCGACAAGATACTGCGGATCGGCGAATCCGGATGGTACGCGAAGGACGGTTATGTGCATTATGCCGTCGAACTGCGTGACACCAGCGCGGACAAGGGAGTCTCCATGCCAACGATATCCATCGTCGGCAAAGACAAGGAAGGCAAGATCCTGTTCACCGATGACTGCGGCGTCTTCCAGATCGACGCGGGACAGTCGATATGGGTCGGCGGCAATGCGGGAAACGGCGGCAAGAATCCCTCCACGGTCGAGTTCAAGCCGGTGGAATCCTCCGAGTACCACTACACCTCCGAGGGGAAGTGGACGTTCTCGATCGGATCGTTGAATACCAGCAAATCGGAGGAGACCACGAATTTCACAGGCGAGCTCCGCCTGACGTCACGCACGGCGGAAACCATGTACCAACAGGCAAGGCTCGCCTTGGTGCTGCGTGACAAAAACGGCAGGGTCGTGTATGGGGACATGGAATTCGTGCCATTGCCCAGTGAAGGGGATTCCCGGGCTTTCTCGATCACGGTAATGAACGACGAGATTCCCAAATACGCGTCGTTCGAGGTGTATGCGCAACCATGGTGACGTCGTGGACGCGCAGCATGGTGGCCTGCCATACGCGCGTCATGCGAAACATGCCGTTATGAAAGAAGGTGCCGGATGGAAACCCATCCGGCACCTTAGCATTTCAGCAACCTGTATCGGCTATTCGCAGGCTACTCCATCATGGTCGCGGTCCAGTTGTGAACGGTATCCGGGCTGTCCTTGGTAGATGGGCGCCGCGCCGGCCGCACGTGCGGCCGTACAGTTCTGGTAGTAGACATCCTGCTGCTGCGGTGTCGGAGCAGGTTCCTGAGCCGGCTCCGGAGTGGAGACGGAGGATGAAGCCTGCTGATCGGACTGCTGCGTCTGCTCCCCGGATTGCGACTGGTCATCCTGCGTCTGCACGTCCTGTTCGTCGGACTGGTCGGTTTGATCGGTCTGCTCAGACTCCTCGGTGGTTTCGGTCGTAGCCACGCCGACTCCCGTGTAGTCGGGGACGGTCTGCGCCGGGCAGGAGGACAGCACCTTGGCCATGGCCTCTTTCTCTGCCTTGGTGACCCACAGCGAATACTTGTGCTTCACTCCAATCTGACGAGCCACGTACTCGCAACGGAACCCTTTGTTGGCTGGCAGCCAAGTCGCGGCATCGCCATCAGACTTCTTCTGGTTGGCACGCCCTTGCACGGCCAGCAGATTGTACGGATCATTCGCCAGCTCGGTGCGCTTCGTCTTGCTGAGCTTCTGCGCGCCCTTCTGCCAGGCGTCGCTCAAAGCCACCACGTGGTCGATTTGTACGGCCGTGGAGGTCTTCTTGCCCTTCTTGAACTTGATGTCCTTGCCGGTGTACGGATCATGCAGTGTGCCGGACTTCACCACACACTTATGGGTGCCCCACTTATATCTCACGCTGGTAAGGTCGCGGTTGAGAATATCGTTGCGGGTGTCGCAGCCGTTATGATCCACGTCGGTCCACGCCTTGCCGAATTGCGTGCGCTTGTATCCCGTTTTAGGGGCGCGTCCCTTGACCTCCAGCGATTCCAGCACTTCGGTGGCGGACTGTCCTGCTCCGGTGCCATCGGTCGGCTCATCGGCGAACGCCGAGCCGGTCGGCAGTCCGACCAGCAGGCTCGCGGCCAGTAATCCGGACAGTATGGTCGTCATTGATCTGTGTCGTCGCATGGTATGCTCCTTATCTCAAAACCCTCCGATCTTTACAGAATATCCCTTGCTTCCTGTTGAATCGCCCGCACATGACGGGAGTCGTTTCCGTCATGGTCAAGACATGCGGCGAGAATCGGGCGTATGACAAACAACAAGGCAATCAAACCAGAACTTCTCACACGGTACGCCAAGGATTTCAACGCGGATCGCGCCAATCTCGTGGCCGCCAACGCAGCTGTTTCCGAAGGCGTGCTCGAAGCCGCCGCCGATTACAAGGGACAGCGCTCTCTGCCGCGTGACTTCTCCATCGAACTGAAGCAGGGGTCCATCACCAATCAGCGCCATTCCGGCCGGTGTTGGATGTTCGCTTCACTCAACACCCTGCGCTACGAGCTTATGCACAAGTGGGGTCTTGACGATTTCGAGTTCTCCGAGAACTATCTGTTCTTCTGGGACGCGATGGAGAAGTCGAACACGTATCTGGAGAACGTACTGTCCACACTTGACGAGCCGACTGATGGCCGTCTGTTCCAGGAGATTAACTATGGTCCGGCGGACGATGGCGGCTGGTGGCAGATGTTTGTCGCCTTGGTCGACAAGTATGGCCTCGTACCGAAGAGCGCCTATCCGGAATCCGCCAATTCCAAGAATTCCGACGCGTTCAAGCAGTATCTCAACAGCAGACTGCGTCAGTTCGCCGCGGACCTGCGTGAGCGTCATGAAGCTGGCGCATCGGTCGACGAGTTGCGCGCTGTCAAGGACGACGACATGTCCACCGTGTACCGCATGTGCGCGATCTCCCTGGGCGAACCCCCGGAGAAGTTCGATTTCCTGGCTCGCGTGAGCGATGACGACAAGAAGAACGACAAGAAGGATTCCGGAAGCAAGTCCGACAAGCCGAAGAGCGGCAAAGACGAGCGTCGTCAGATCCGCGAGACCGGCATCACGCCAATGGAATTCTACAAGAAGTACGTGCCGGTGGACGTCGATGATTTCGTGACGCTGTGCAACGTACCGATGGCATCCCGTCCGTTCAACAATCGTTATCGCATCCGCTACACCGCCAATGTGGCCGAGGCTGGCGACATGGAGTTCGTTAACGTGCCGCTCGACGTGTTCAAGAAGGCCGCCGTCGCCCAGATCAGCGCCGGACACCCAATCTGGTTCGCCTGCGACTGCATGCAGTTCTCGCTGCGTTTCGCCGGCTATTTCGATTGCGACAGCGTGCGCGTCGACCAGCTGTTCGGCACCGATTTCGATTTCGACAAGGCGCACGGCCTCGAATACGGCGACAGCCCGAGCAACCATGCCATGACCATCACCGGCGTGAACCTTGACGAGCAGGGCAAGCCGAACCGCTGGAAGGTGGAGAACAGCTGGGGCAAGGACAACGGCGTGGACGGCTATTATGTGGCATCCGACGCATGGTTCGACCGCTACGTGACCGAGATCATCATCCGCAAGGAATACCTCGATGACGCCACTCGCGCGCTGCTGATCGCCGAGCCTGTGGAGCTCGACCCGTGGCAGCCGCTGACCAAGCGTTGCCGCTGACGCAAGGTCTCCAAAGTCTCCGACGTACGCTCCGCGAAGCCGTGGTCTAATTCAGGCCACGGCTTCGCTGTTCCTCTGAGCTGGTACAGTGGCATAAGAACAAATGTGCGAACGATTGGGGTTCAGGTGACGGACACTCTGGCATGGCTTTCCGACGAATTGCGCAGCGAATGCGGACAGCCGGTGTTGCAGCGCGCCCGCGGCATAGCCAACCAGTGGCGTTCCAAAATGTCCGATTTGCATTGCCTGAACGACGGTACCTCCGACTGCATCACTCTGCATGCAAGCGTGCGTGGCACCACCTCACCGTCCAGCCGATATGAGGTGCAGGCCACAATCGACCTCGGCGACAAGCTGTTCCTGGCGCGATACTGTTCCTGCCCAGCGTTCGACGGATCCCAGCACGGCTACGGCTCCCGTCGAGCTTTCGACTACCACAACAGTCCGAAATACCGCAGTTTCGATGACGATGACGATTACGACTACGTAGACGATTATGACGATTTCGGCTCCGGCACGACCTACGGTCATGTGGCCGACGATGACGTTCCCGTCCGTTCCGGCAGCCCTCGGTACACCGGCATGTGCAAGCATGTCGCTGCCGTACTGCTGCTGTTCCTGCAGCAGCCGGAACGGTTCCAAGGCTTCCATGCGACTGCGGCTATGCCCCGCGATCTCGCCGACGCCATGCGCTCCCTCGACGCGAGCAATGGCAACGCCGGAGAAGGCGCCCAACTCAAGGTCCTCAAACGGATCGTCGACGCAAAAAGCAGACTGATCGCCGAGCAACGCGGCGCTTCCGAACAAGGCATGGCCGCCGGAACGAAACGCAGGACGAATTCGCCGGTCGATGTCACACCGGGAAGCGTGCATCTCGACCCCGCACTGGCCTTCGTTCATGGCTCCGTGTGCCTGTCGTTGCATATCGGCTGCGCCGACGCCGACTACGTGCTCAAAAGCATCTCGAATTTCGTGTCCGACATGCGGATTGGAAAATACGAATCATACGGCAAGAAACTCGCGTTCACCCACACGCCGGACATGCTCGACCCGTTCTCCCTGAAATTGTTCCGCTTCCTGCAGCAGGTGATCGACTCCCGTGCGGCCGCGCAGCTCCAGAACGGATACTATTACGGCGGAACGGTGCGCGTCGACCGCGAGCTCATCCTCACCGATTGGGAGGTCTGCGACCTGCTTGATCTGTTCCGCGCAGTGACACGAGACGAATACGAGGAGCGTGAAACGAAGGCGCGCGCACTCCTGCGCGAGTCGGACACCCAAGGGTTGAGGAGACTACTCGTCGAGGACGCCGAACGGGCCAGAAAATCAGGTCCGAGCCGTATCCAACTGGTTAATGAGGGAGGGGAGCCGTTCGGCCTCGACATCATCGATGGCGACCCCGACATCATGCTGAACGCCGCCTACGCGCAAGAAGGCACGGCATCCGGAGTGCGCATCACCTCGAGCCGCGTCATCGGGGACGTCATCCAAGGACGCGCAGGCTTCTACATCCTGAGCCATGAACGGCTTGACGGCCGCGCGGATTCGGACAAGGTGAGAATAGACGGCCTGTTCCGATGCACCGACAAATTGCGTCCCGCATTGCGTGTGCTGCCCGACCTATGCTCCGGAGACCCGGACGGCGTGTTCATCTCCGAAAACGATTGGCCCATGTTCGTCCGAACCATCGTGCCGAAGCTCACCGAAGCCGGCATCGGATTCGACATTCCACAGGAAGTGGCCGACGCGGTCGGCGCCGACTGCCGGATCGAATTCTATTTGGACCGGGACATGTACGGCATCACCTGCGAGACGGTGGCAAGGTACGGCGATTTCGTCTTCCAGCTGGTGCCGACCGCCAGGGAGCTGCGTGGCGTCATCAACCCCGATTCGCGTTCGATGGCATCGCGGGTCAAGCGTGATTCGTCTCGTGAATCGTTCGCCGTGCAGGTGGTGCGCCAGCTGTGCCCGACATGGAGTTCCGTCGACGTGGCGCGCATCAAGGAGGAGGATGAGCAGGCGATTCTGCTCATGCTCACCGACGGTGTCGATATTCTCAGGTCGGTCGGTCAGGTGTTCTCCACGGCCGCGTTCGACGGCATGATGCAGCCGAATCCGCCAAGCGTGAAAGTGGGACTGTCCATTGATTCGAACCTCGTGGAGATCTCGCCGATCGCCGACGAGGTTCCTATGAACGAGGTTGGCGCGCTGCTTGACTCCTATCGCAGGAAACGCCGCTACCACAGGCTCAAAAACGGCGCATTCGTGGATTTGAAGGAAGCCGACCTGCGCGAGCTCGACCAAGTGGCCACGGACCTTGACCTCGACGAGGAAACGCTTGACTCCGGAACCATCAGAATCCCCGGATACCAGGCCTTTCTGCTGGACGCCCAAGTGGATGACGATGACAAAAGCCCATCGTTCGTGGACTACGTCAACGACGTGAGGATCATTGACCCGAAACGCTACGAGGTGCCCGAATGTCTCAAGGGTGTGCTCCGCCCATACCAGGTTGAAGGCTTCCAATGGCTGTCCACCTTGTGGGACAAGGGCTTCGGAGGCATCCTCGCCGACGAGATGGGACTGGGCAAATCCGTGCAGCTGCTGTCGCTCGTCGAAGCGCGCAAGGGGAGCGGTCCCGCGCTGATCGTCTGCCCCGCATCGCTCGTATACAATTGGGCCGCGGAATGCGAGAAATTCGCAGGCGATCTCACGGTTGAAGTCGTTGCCGGCACGAAGGCGCAGCGACGCAAGGCCATCGCGTCCGTCGCATCGCAATCCAAGAAAGACCACGATGCGACGGACGGCGACACGTCATACGACGGCGCCGACCTGGTCATCACATCCTATGATCTGCTGCGGCGCGATGCGGACGACTACGCCGCCTGCCATTTCGCGATGATGGCCCTCGACGAGGCCCAGTACATCAAGAACCATGCCACGAAACTGGCGAAGGCCGTCAAACGGGTGCCGGCCGACCATCGCTTCGCGTTGACCGGAACACCAATCGAGAACCGGTTGAGCGAACTGTGGAGCATCTTCGACTTCCTCATGCCGGGACTGCTCGGCACATACGCGAAATTCCGCGAGAAGTACGAGCAGCCAATCATGGCGCCCGGGCCTGAGCATTCCGTCATGGCGGACAAGCTGCAGGCATTGGTCGGATTGTTCATCAAACGACGTCTGAAGAAGGACGTGCTCACCGACCTGCCCGACAAATTCGAGAACGTGATCACCGTCAAACTGGAAGGCGAGCAGCGTAAACTCTACGCCGCTCACGAACAGAGACTACGGGCCACGCTCACCAAAACGGCCGACGCCGATTTCAACACCAAGAAGATCCGCATTCTTGCCGAATTCACGCTGCTGCGCGAGATATGCTGTGACCCGCGGCTGGTGTACGCCGACGCGAAGAACGCCTCCGCCAAACTCGACGCCATCGCGGAACTCGTGGCCACCTGCATGGACGAAGGCAGGAAGGTGCTCGTGTTCTCGCAGTTCACCTCGTTCCTTGAACTTATCGGAGTCAGGCTTGCCGAACAAGGCGTGGACTATTACACGATCACCGGCGAGACGCCGAAGCGGCGCCGCGTCGAGCTGGTCGACGAATTCAACGGCAACGACGTGCCCGTGTTCCTCATCTCGCTCAAGGCGGGCAACACCGGTTTGAACCTGGTGGGCGCCTCCGTGGTGGTGCATGCCGACCCATGGTGGAACGCGGCCGCGCAGAACCAGGCCACCGACCGAGCGCACCGCATCGGCCAGACACAGGATGTGAACGTGTACCAGATCGTCGCCAAGGACACCATCGAGGAACGCATCCTGAAACTACAGGAGAAGAAAACCGAATTGGCGCAGCAATTCACCGACGGAACCGCGTCCGGAGGCATCGGAACGCTCGACAAAGACGATCTGCTTGGTCTGCTGTCGTGACGTGCTGCTGGGTGTGAGCATGCGCGTCACGACAGGAGCGCATGCCGCTTCCCATCTCGCATCGCAGGACGAAACCGTCCGACGGCTTGCGAATATCGCATGGTGGGCGTATATATGGACGGGCAAGTTTCAGGGAAGGTGAAATTCCTTACTGGCGGTAACGACACGACCGGCATCCATAACGGTCCCATGTCGAAGCCCGCGACCCGCGAAAGCGGCTGATCCGGTGGAAATCCGGGGCCAACGGTTACAGTCCGGATGGAAGAAACGGAGCTCAACATGAGTGTATCCTCTCCTACCAATACAGCATCCGATCAAGCCGACAAGCCGCTGTCCCGTCCGGACAACGCCCATTCCACGGGAGTTGCCGATTCCGGACGCTGGTCCACCAAACGCATCGCCATGTACGCGCTGTTCGTGGCGCTGTCCATGGCCGTCAGCTTCATCGAATTTCCTATCATTCCGGGCGTGCAGTGGCTCAAATACGATCCATCCGGCATTGTGAGCCTCGTCGCGGGCTTCGCCTTCGGGCCGGCGGCCGCGGTCATCGTCAGTGTGCTCGGATTCATACCGCACCTGTTCACCAACCCGTGGGGCACGCTGATGGCCGTGCTCGTGGCATTGGGACTGTCCGTGCCGGCGTCACTCATCTACAGAAGGAACAAGACCCGCAAGGGAGCGCTGGTCGGCATCATCGTCGGCGCCGTGGTGGCTCTGGTTCTGGCCATCATCGGCAACGTCATCGTCACGCCATTCTACGCTCACATGACCACCGCCCAGGTGGTGGCGCTCATCGTGCCGGCCCTGCTGCCGTTCAATGCGTTGAAGTTCACCATACACGGCGTGGTCACGTTCCTGATCTACAAGCCGGTCTCCAACCTGCTGAACCGTTGAGCCCCGTTCGTCATCGAATGAAATGAGCATGGAGGAACCTTCCACATAGGCCGGAAGGTTCCTCCAGCCGTTTCGGGAAGGAAGACCTTCATGGATTCGACCAATACGCCGGTCGTGGAATTGAGCGATGTGCGTTTCACCTACGACGGTGGCGCTACATGGGCACTCGATGGAGTCAGTCTCGACATCCGGCGTGGCGAACGCATCTGTCTAACCGGTCCGAACGGGTCAGGCAAGACCACGCTGTCGCGGGTGATCGCGGGATTAATGGCACCCGACGAAGGCTGCGTCACATTGCTGGGCAATGCGGTGTTCGACGACGCCGGAGCGCACGCCCAAGCTTACCGTGCGGCGCGTCGCGGCATCGGAGCCGTGTTCCAGAATCCCGGGGATCAGATCGTCACCACGGTCACGGAGGACGATGTGGCCTTCGGTCCGGAGAACCTCGCGGTCGCGCATGACAAGATCGGCGAACGCATCGCCAGCTCGTTGGGCGCGGTGGACATGGAGGATTTCCGGACTTCCGACCCGACGCGTATGAGCGGCGGCCAACAGCAGCGCGTCGCCATCGCGGGCATGCTGGCCATGAATTCCGAGATACTGGTACTGGACGAGCCGACCGCCATGCTCGATCCTTCGGGACGTGCCGATATCATGCGCGTGCTGGACGAACTGCAGGAACGGGGAACCACCATCATCCTCGTCACCCACCATGAGGATGAGCTCGACCATGCGGACCGCGTGATCCAACTGGAATCCGGCCATATCGTAGGCGACGGGCCGGTCGAGGAAAGCCTGCACCTGCCGATACGCTCCGTTGGCCTGCCCAAACATGTTCAGAAATCCCGAGGCGAAACGATTATCGACGTGAACGATCTGGCATATCGCCACGCGGACGCCGAACACGACGTGTTCAACCACCTGTCATTCACCATCGACAAAGGCGAGACCGTGGCGCTGACGGGGCATAACGGCGCCGGCAAAACCACATTGGCACGCCTGCTGTGCGCGTTGACGAAACCTAAATCAGGATCTGTCGTGATTGATGGCATCGCCGTGGCCGCGACGAAACGCAACGGCGTGGTGAAATCGCCCAATCGCAGGAACCGCGCCAGGCTGCGGCGCACGGTCGGGTATGTCATGCAGCATCCGGAACGCCAGCTGTTTGCCGAGACCGTGGCCGAAGACGTG
>NZ_JBNMKH010000014.1:0-34616 GCF_050874245.1 Bifidobacterium sp.
GATCGACACCGTCGATTGTGCAGTCGCGGCGGCGCGATTTTTCTTTTAAAAGAAAGCTTCTTCTGCCCGCTCCCAAAGGGGTTGCTTGGTGATACGATACGACAGGTTGGTCGTAGCGTGCGCGACAAAAAGAGAGAACGGTTGGTGATTGTGACTACCAGACGGCATTTTGTCGGTTTAGATGGACTCAAAGGTATCGCCCTGATTGCGATAGTGCTGTATCATTGCGACGAAGGCACGCTCCATGGAGGGTTTTTCGGGGTTGATATTTTTTTCACCATCTCCGGCTTCCTGATTTTCTCGTCGTTGCTCAACCATATTGATTCGGGCAGGGGAATCGGACTAGGAGAGTATTATCTCAAGCGCTTCCGTCGAATCTATCCCGCGTTCTTCATGCTGATTCCCGTGACGACGACCTTGGCTTGGTTCGTGAACAAAGACATGCTCGTCGGCGTACGCGATCAAATCATGACCGCGTTGCTGGGATGCTACAACTGGTATGCCATCAGTAGCGGAGCCAGCTACTTCTCCCAGATGAACCCGGATATGTTCCGGCATCTGTGGTTCATGTCATTGCTGATGCAGTTCTATTTCATTGCCCCTTTCGTGGTTTTGCTGTTGCGTAGAATCATCAACAGATGGGTGCCTGTGGCCATTCTGGCGGCTTTGGCCGTAGGAAGCGCATTATCCATGGGTTTGCAATACCAGCCTGGCGACGATCCCACACGAGTTTACTTCGGCACTGACACTCATGCCATGGGATTGTGGTTGGGAGCCATGCTGGCCTGGATTCTGCCGGTCATGCGCCATGAGCGTGGAAGGAATAGCGAATCGTGGACGGAGCTGTTCCACACGGCATGGAACAGGATAGGGCCTGTGGCCGCGTTCATTTCGCTGCTGGCCTTGCTGTGGATGATGAGACATGTTTCCCAAGGGCCGGAGGCTTTCCGAGGTGGCATCTTCGTGGCCTCCCTGCTTGCCTTGGTGCTGATTGCGGGATCCATACCATTCGGATCCTGGATGCAGGATCTACTGGTCTTCAAACCGCTTACGTTCATCGGCCACCATTCATATGGCATCTATCTTTGGCATTGGCCGTTGTGGCTGTTGGTCAAAGCCATGTTCCCACAGTGGGGGATGCGGATGGGCCGCATGTTGCTGATCACCGTGGCTCTGACGGCCGTATTCGCTGTGCTTTCTTGGAAACTGCTCGAGCGTCCGGTGGCCCGAGGCGGTTTCGTGGCTCTGGTCGATGTATCCGACAAAGACGGAACTCATGCGATCGTCAGGAACTTCGTGACGGTCGCGATACTGGTCGCGCTATGCGGAACGGGCGGTTATGCCGTCGTCCATGCGCCGATGCGTACCAGCGTGGAACAGACGCTGGCCTCCAATGCCAAGATGTTGAGCGAGCAGGGTCGACATGTCGATTGGAATCGGTCCAGGCCGCCGGCTCCAAGGAAACCGATGCATAAGATGCCGGACGGTTCACAGATGACCGCCATCGGTGATTCGGTGATGCTGGCTTCCAGCAAAGGCCTGCAGGACATGTTTCCCAATATCATCGTGGATGCCGAGGTCTCACGTGCGATGACGACGGCCCAAGGACTCATCGACCAACAGAAGTCGCGAGGAAATCTGCGTCAGTGGGTGCTGGTGGGTCTTGCCACCAATTCCGTGGTGACGGAAGATCAGCTTGACGCGCTGCACGACGATATCGGTCCGGATCGTGTTCTGGTGCTCATCAACGCGCATGCCCCTGTATCATGGGTTCCCGGCACGAATGACGTATTGAGGAACTACGCAAAGGCGCATTCCAACAACGTCGTATTGGTTGATTGGGACAAGGCCATTTCGTCACATGCCGGCGAGCTCGCCGGCGACGGCATCCACCCGGGAATGGCGAATACGATTTACGCGCAGGCGGTCAAGGATTCGATTGCTGACTGGATCAAGCAGGGACACTGAGGAGTTCTCTACAGGGATCAGAATATATGAAAATCCCCATCCCGATTTTATGGGATGGGGATTTTCCGTATGCGTTCCCTGAATAGGGAACGACATCGCGCGATCAGTCCTCCTGATGCTGCGGAGCGGACAGGAAGTGCTCTTCGCTAGGCAGCACGGCGTTGAGAATCACCGCAACCACAAATGACACCGCGATGCAGTTGGACGCGAAGATCGACTGGAACAGCGCGGGGAAATTGGCGAAGATGTCGCCGACCTGGGTGAAGCCGATGCCGATGGTCAGGCTCAATGCGGCGATGGTGATGTTGCGTTGCGTGTATCCGGCCTCGGAAATCATCTGGAAACCAGACAGAATGATGTTGCCGAACATCATGATGGTGCAACCGCCCAACACGGCTTGCGGCAGGGAGTTGAAAACCTCCGCGACTGCGGGGACGAAGCTGGCGATCACCAGAATCAGGCCGCCGGAGAGAATCACCTTGCGGTTGACGACCTTGGTCATGGCGACCAGACCGATGTTTTGGGCGAAAGAAGTCAGCGGAAGGCAACCGAACAGACCGGATACGGAGGAGATCAGACCATCGCCGGCGATTGCTCCGGCGGTTTCCTTATCCGTGGGCTGGCGGTCAAGACCGACCTTGGTGAGGGCCGCGGTGTCACCAAGCACCTCGACGGAGGAAACCACGTACAGCAGCGCGAAAGAGATAATCGCTCCCGGATCGAACTCAAGCTTGAACGGCATGAAATGCGGCACGGACACGACCTGCAGATTGGTGAAGCCGGAGAAATCGACCTTGCCCATGATGATCGCGACCACATAGCCCACGACAAGGCCGAACAGCACGGAAAGCTGCTTGGCGGTACCCTTCATCAGCAGTTGGAACGCCAGGCACGCCACAAGCGAAATCAGGCCAAGCGTCAGATTCTGCCAGCTGCCGAAGTCCTTTGCGCCGGAACCTCCGCCGAAGCTGGTGGCGCCGACCGACAGCAGCGAGAAGCCAATCGAGGTGACGACAATTGCCGAGACGATCGGCGGAACGAATCGACGCCAATACTTTGCCGTCAGGCCAAGCACGACCTCCAGCAGGCCGCCGAGTACCACAGCCCCGGCGACGGCGCCATAACCCTGATGCTGTGCGATCGACATGGCGGCGGCGACATACGTGAAGGAGATGCCTGTGACCATGGGCAGACGCGAACCGACCAGCCATACGCCGTACAACTGCAGACAGGTGCCCAAGCCTGCGACCAGCAGACCTGCCTGGATGATGGCGGCGGATTGCGCGGCATCCATCTTGGCGGCCGAAGCCACCAGGAAGATCGGCGCGAGATTCGCCACGAACATGGCCATGACGTGCTGCAGGCCGAACGGAATGCCCTTCCAGAACGAGACCGGTGCGTCAAGGCTGCTGAGCGCCTCAACCGACACGCCTTTTCCCGTATTCTTGGTTTCCGCCGTCTTGTTTTCGTCCCTTGTAGTTTTCTTCTCTTCGCTCAACTGTTGCATCCTCTCTTATGGTCGTTTGAGCGTTCGATGGAGGTCAGGAGCGGAATACGATGGAACCGTTCTCCGGATCCATCGATTCCACGATTGCCAGGGAATCGACGTCATATCCCGCTTCGCGCAGATGGTCGCCGCCTCCTTGGAAGCCCTTCTCCACCGCGATGCCGATGCCCTCCACCGTGGCGCCGGCCTTATGGCACAGTTCGATCAGACCCTGCAGCGCCTTGCCGTTGGCGAGGAAGTCGTCAATCAGTAACACATGGTCGCCTTCGTTGAGATAACGCTTGGATACGATGACGGGGAATTCCTTCTGCTTGGTGAAGGAATAGACGGTGGTCGTGTACTGGTCGCCATCAAGGTTAATCGATTGCGCCTTTTTGGCGAACACCACCGGGACGTTCCCGAAATGACGGGCCGCAACGCAGGCGATGCCGATGCCGGAAGCTTCGATGGTCAGGATTTTGTCGATGTTCTTTCCCTTGAAATGCTCGGCCCAGGCGGCTCCCATATGGTCGAACAGCTCGACATCGCACTGATGGTTGAGGAACGCGTCCACTTTCAGCACGTTGCCGGGCTTGACGGTACCTTGTTGCGCAATGCGCTCTTCAAGTTCCTTCATGAAACCCCTTAGTAGTATCTATAGTGCCCGCCGTGAGAAGACGGCGTGGAATGGCATACGGTGAACCGTATATAGGAGTTCAGCATACGCGCCTCAATTGACCGTGCGAGTCGTGTTCGCTGACCTGCTCATATGATAGATATGAGTCCTACGAACAAATGTTTGAACGCGAGCGCGTGGAAGAAAAGAGGAATCAGTGGAACAGAGCATGGGTCCCGCGATATGCGATCCGCAAAGCCTCCTTGAGGGCCTCAACCCCCAGCAGGAGAAAGCGGTGAAATGCTACAAGCAGGCATTGCTCATCGGCGCGGGCGCGGGATCGGGCAAGACGCGTGTGCTGACACGCCGCATCGCATGGATGCTGGCTCATGGCATCTGGGCCAGCAGCATCCTTGCCATCACCTTCACCAACAAGGCGGCGGCTGAAATGCGCGAACGCCTCGTGTCTTTGGTGGGGCCGGAAGCCGAGCATATGTGGATATCCACCTTCCACTCCGCCTGCGTGCGCATCCTTCGACGCGACGGCAAGGAAATCGGCCTCAAATCGGGTTTCTCGATTTACGACACCGCGGACAGCGAGCGTCTGATCAAACTGATTGCGGCCGACCTGAACATCGATACGAAGAGATACACGCCACGCATGCTGCTGGGTAAGATCTCCGATTGCAAGAACTCGCTGACCTCCTGGAAGGATCAGCTGAAGGCGGCGAATTGCGATTACACGCCGGGGCAGCGCGGATACCAAGTGGGTTCGGGCGACATCGATGAGATGACGGCCGTCGTCTATGCTGAATACCAGCACCGCCTGGCGCTCGCGAATGCGGTCGATTTCGACGATTTGATCATGCGCACCGTGGAATTGCTGCAGATCTGCCCGACGGTGAGCGAATACTATCGTCATAAATTCCGTTATATTTTTGTGGACGAATACCAAGACACCAACCATGCCCAATATGTGCTTGTGCGTGAGCTGTCCGGTGTTGATTCGGGGGAGCTGCCAGACCCCCGGCAAAAGGGGGCCGGACGTGTCGGGCCGAGCTGGATTACCGTGGTGGGTGATTCCGACCAGTCCATCTACGCGTTCCGTGGTGCGGATATTCGCAACATCCAGGACTTCGAACAGGACTTTCCGAACGCACAGACCATCATGCTCGAGCAGAACTACCGCTCGACGCAGACCATCCTCAACGCGGCGAACGCGGTGATCTCAAAAAACGAGAACCGCAAACCGAAGAAACTGTGGAGCGACCTCGGCGAGGGGGACAAGATCATCGGCTATGCGGCGGATGACGAGCGTCAGGAGGCCGGATGGATCGCGAATGAGATCGCGCGGATCCACACCGAGGAGAACGTCGCCTACCGAGACATCGCCATCATGTACCGTGCCAACGCGCAATCGCGTGCCTTGGAAGAGGCGATGATCAACGCCAATCTGCCGTATCAGCTCATTGGCGGCACCAAATTCTACGAACGCAGGGAGGTCAAGGACGCCATCGCGTACCTGCAGGCCATCGTGAATCCCGCGGACAACGTGAACATGCGGCGTATCTTCAATGTCCCGAAGCGTGGGCTTGGGGCGCGTGCGGAAGGTCTGGTGGCCGGATACGCGGATGCGCATGGCATCACGTTCTTCGAGGCGGTTGAGCGCATGGAACGGATCGAAGGTATGACGGGCCGCATTGCCAAGCCACTGGAAGCGTTCCGCGATTTGATGCACGGGCTCGCAGACTTCGCCAAGGAGCATGATTCGAAACCGTCCGAAGTGGTGGCCGAGGTACTGTCCCAAAGCGGTCTGCTGGAGGGGCTGCAACGATCCGAGGATCCGCAGGACGCTTCACGTGTCGACAATCTTTCACAACTGCAGTCCGTGGCTGCCGAATTCGAGCAGAACACGCCGGACGCCACGCTGGCCGGTTTCCTGGAGACTACGGCGTTGGTCGCCGATTCCGACCAGCTGCCGGGGGAGGACGAGGATTCCGGCAAGGTCACGATGATGACTTTGCACACGGCGAAGGGATTGGAATACCCTTACGTGTTCCTCACCGGTATGGAGCAGGGTACCTTCCCGCACCAGCGTGCCATGGAGAACACCGGAGAACTGGCCGAGGAACGTCGTCTGGCATATGTGGGCATCACTCGTGCGAAGCGCCGCCTCTATGTGACCCGCGCCGCCACGCGAAGCCAATGGGGGCAGTCCGATGCAATGCTTCCCAGCCAATTCTTGGACGAGATTCCGGATGGCCTGATTGATTGGAAACGACGTGAGGCCAATATCGAGCGGATGCGCGCCGGTTGGCAGAACGATGACGACGATGACGAGTACGGAGACTGGGGCGACGATGATTTCGGGCCCACCACGTTCGGAGGAGCGGCATACGGTTCGTCGTCACATGGTTCCGGATCACATGGGTCGCGTTCCTCATACGGCTCGTCATACGGTGGTTCGTCTTATGGCGGTTCATCGTATGGAACGGCATATGGCTCCAGCCGTTCCACATATGGTTCCGGCCACGCATCGGGGAACAGTCGTTCCTCATACGGTTCCCGTTCGGGGTCATCGACGTACGGATCATATGGTTCCTCCCGGTCGTCGTATGGTTCCGGCAAGCCGTCGGGAAAATCAGGCAGGGTCGCCACTCGCCGAGTGAAACCGAAGGATCTGACGAAACCGGCTTCCGCCGGTTCGGGTGCCGGTGGCAATGGTCTGAGCATTGGGGATTTCCAGATCGGCGACAGAATCACCCACGACCGCTACGGCATGGGAAAAATCGTCGAGACGAAGGATGCGGGGACGAATTCCGTGATCACCGTGGATTTCGGTTCGGACGGCGTGCGACGATTGCTGATCCGCGAGGCGCCTATCGAAAAGCTCTAGCGGCTTTTCGATAGGCTCCCTTCGTGGCGCAGCCACATTGAAGTCGTAGGCCATATCACGGATTACGTTGAAAAACAAGTCTTTTCTTTCGGATCATCCGCTGCGATAATCAGCGATGTTCGCTTATCGAGAGGGAGGACCATGTTCAGGAAACCATTCGCCGTTGCATCCCAGATTCTGCTGGGCGTGCTGATTGCTATCGCCCCGCGGACCTTCGCCCATGTGTGTGAGGTCGAAGACATGCCCATGGCATGCCATTACACCGCTCAGGTCGCTTTGGGAATAGGAATCGCGACCGTGCTGCTGGCGGTGGTCGGATTCTTCGTCACCGATGCCGCCAGAGCCGGATTGGATATCGCCAATGCCGTGCTGGGCGTGTTCGTGGTGTTGACGCCGACCGTGTTGATCGGCGTGTGCAAGGGTTCCATGATGCATTGCCACATGGTGACGATGCCCACGCTCATAGTGCTGGGCGTGCTGCTGGCCGTAGACTCGTCCATCGCCGCATATCTTGACTCCCGTCCGTCGAAGCGTGCCTGACGTGCCACATATCACGTTGTCGAAACTGCCGCTGGTCAATCTGCGGCGCAAACCCTTCCGCACAGCGGCGCTCGCCATCGTCGTCGGCATGCTTGCCTTCGCGTTCCATGGAGGATCGTTGCTCTCCATGAACCTCAGCAACGGATTGGAAAGCATGCAGGAACGCATGGGCGCCGACCTGATGGTCACACCGCAGAACACTGAGACCAAGGCGGAGGCCCTGCTCACGGGAAATGCGTCGAGCACGTTCTATTTCACCAACGACATCGGTGCCCAAGTCGCCAGGACGGATGGCGTCTATGAAAGCACGGTGCAGACGTACATCTCCTCGCTGGCGGCCGCCTGCTGCGACGAGAAGGTGCAGATCATCGGTTTCAATCCCGACACCGATTTCGTCATCACTCCTTGGATGGCTTCGCAGGTCGACGGCACGCTCCGTAGAGGCCAAGTCGTCGCGGGGTCCGGCATCAACGTGTCGGTTGAAGGCACCGTCAGATTGTATGGGCATGAGTTTCCCGTGGCCGCGCAACTGGCCGACACCGGAACGTCGTTGGACAACTCCGTGTTCGTGAATATGGATACGGTGTCGGACGTCATCTCCTATTCCGCCCGGACCGGACATGCGGCGATTCCCGAGAAATACGCAGGCAAGGCCGTATCCGCCGTGCTCGTCAAGGTCAAGGATGGATATTCCGCCCGACAGGTGGCCTCCAACATCGCCAAGACCACGGGAATCACAAGCCTGGGCTACGTGTATCCGGGAGGCATCACTGCGGCCACCAAAGCGAATCTCAAGACGATCATCCGCTATGCCGCCGTATTCGTGGCAGTGTTTTGGGGCATGGGCCTGATTGTGATGCTGGCCGTGTTCTCGTCATCCATGAACGAGCGCAAGCGCGAATTCGCCGCATACCGCATCCTTGGAGCGACCCGCGCGACACTAGTGGGCATCATCGTCAAGGAATCGGCGATCATCGGCGCCATTGGAGGATTGATTGGCATATCCTGCGCGTCACTGATGGTGCTCCCATTCAACGGCCTGATCGCCAAAGAACTGCAATTGCCCTATCTGCAGATAGGAGTCGGCAAGGTACTGATGCTGACGGCCGTCAGTCTTCTGTTCGCCGTGGTCACCGGGCTGATTGCCGTTATCGCCACCGCAGTGCGTCTTTCCACGCCACAGACCTATCTGACGTTGAGGGAGGGGGAGTGATGACGGAAGAGAGCGTTTTGGAGATTCGTGGGCTTACTCGCGAATTCGTGCGTCGGGGTGTGTCTTTCCCTGCGGTGGACGATGTGAACCTCGCACTCGGCCCAGGCGAATTCTCGGCGATCGTCGGCAGATCGGGCAATGGCAAAAGCACGCTGCTCAACCTCATCACCGGATTGCTGAAGCCTTCGGCCGGCTCGATCATGCTGGACGGCAACGACGTGGCCGCCTTGAACGACAGGCGGATGTCGGATTTGCGCAACCGCACCATCGGATTCGTCACGCAAATCCAGACGTTGCTGCCGAACCTCACCGCCATCGACAATGTGATCCTTCCTGCGGTACTATGCGGTGGTCCACGTCGTGAAAACGCCATCGTGGACGAGGAGCGGACATTGGAGCCTGCCGTGGACAGTGACCTTCCCGATGTCATTCATCCGGCTTCCTCGCGGAAGCCGTCCGCCCCGCAGTCGGATCATATGATGCGGCGCGCGCAGATGTTGTTGGATCAGGTGCTGGTGGGCGATCTCGCTTTTTGCTATCCGAAGGAGCTTTCCGGCGGTGAGATGCGGAGGGTCTCCATCGCCCGGGCGCTGATGAACGAGCCGAAACTACTGATTGCCGATGAGCCTACGGGAGATTTGGACGCGGAAAGCACGGCGGTGGTCATGCGATTGCTGCGTCGGGTGGCGGATGACGGAACCGCGGTGCTGATGGTTACCCACGATCCGGATGCGCTCGAGTACGTGGACCGCACCTACCGCATGGACAGAGGACGACTGGCGTTGATTTGATGGTCGTGACATGCCGATACAGGCTGATCGAAGTGTCTCGTCCGTCCCTCATGTGTATGATTAGCGATTGGTGTGCGCCTGAAAAGGATGCGCGCCGTCTGGAGTCTTAGCCCGTCAGTGGGTCGGCGGCCAATCATGATGCCCGGCATCATGGGTCAAGCCGTTCGTGCATGTCACGAAGAAGCACTGGAGAGGCTGGCTCAGCGTATGCCGGACAACCGGCATGCGTTCCGTTCAGACAACGACAGAACAAACAAAGGATTAAACCAATGACGAACGTTCAGCGTTCTCGCCGCCAGGTGCGTCTTTCCCGCGCCCTCGGCATCGCTCTGACCCCCAAGGCTCAGCGCATTTTTGAAAAGCGTCCGTATGCTCCTGGCGAGCACGGCCGCACCCGCCGTCGCACCGAATCCGATTACGCGGTGCGTCTGCGCGAGAAGCAGCGTCTTCGCGCCCAGTACGGCATCTCCGAGAAGCAGCTTCGCGCAGCTTACGAGAAGGGCACCCATACCGCCGGCCAGACCGGTAACGCCATGCTGACCGATCTCGAGACCCGTCTCGACGCTCTGGTTCTGCGCGCAGGCTTTGCCCGCACCACTGCCCAGGCCCGTCAGTTCGTGGTGCATCGCCACATCCTCGTCGATGGCAACATCGTCGATCGTCCGTCCTACCGCGTCAAGCCGGGCCAGACCATCCAGGTCAAGGCCAAGAGCCAGACCATGGTTCCGTTCCAGGCCGCTGCCGAAGGCGTGCACCGTGACGTGCTGCCGGCGGTTCCGGGCTATCTGGACGTCAACCTGCCTTCCCTGAAGGCCACTCTGACCCGCAAGCCCGAGGCCGAAGAGATCCCGGTGCAGGTCAACATCCAGTACGTGGTCGAATTCTACGCCCGCTGATCTGGAACAACATACTGTAAGAACATACAGTTTAAGGACATACAGCGTGAGCCTCGCAGCCGTCATGGCTGCGGGGCTTCTCGCTTTTTACGGGCCCTTTTCCGGGCGGCATGTCGTTTGGCCGATTGCATAGGTACCATGGAAGACATGTTGCTTCATCTTCATCTGGTCCGCCATGGACAGACGTTCTTCAACCGCTACAACAGGCTTCAGGGATGGTCGAACTCCCCGCTGACCGATGCGGGTCTTGCCGATGCGGACAAGGCCGCCGACAAGCTCAAGGATATCGATTTCGCAGCGGCCTATTGCTCCGACACCACGCGCGCCCAAGTGACGGCGCAGCGAATCCTCGATGTGAACGAGTCCGCGGGGCATGTCCGTCCGCGGCTGATCAGCGACATGCATTTCCGCGAACAGTTCTATGGCTATTTCGAAGGTCAGGACATGGGCGTGGCTTGGACCGCGGCCGGTGGCCCCCATGGCGCGAAGGACTATAACGACATCGTCACCCGATATGGACTCGCGGCCACCCGCGATTTTCTCAAGGAGGCGGATCCGTTCCACGATGCCGAATCGGATGCCGAATACTGGCGACGGGTTGAGGGTGGCTTCGCGTTGATCGCGGGAAATCCGCGACTCAAAGATGGCGACCATGTGCTGCAGATTTCCCATGGCAATACGCTGCTGAGCCTCATGCACCGATTCGCGCCTGAGGGATATGACCTGAGCGAGCGTCCCGCCAATGGATCGGTGACGTGTCTTGATTTCGATACGGACGAACCCATCAATCGCGCGGTGACGGTGGTTTCATACAATCAGTGAGACATTTGCCGCAGTCGGGACTTTTTACTAGTCTTATGCGGGTATTGCGTTCACGGACAACCGTGGAACTGAAAAGAGGTGCAGGATGGGTGTTGGAGAGATTGCTGGTCTGATCGCGGCGATTGCGTTCGCGGTCCTTGCCGGCTTCATGATTTACCCGTTGATTCGTCTCGGCAAGCTGTTCGATCAGATCGCCGAAACCGTCAAGGACACCGGAGACCATGCGATTCCGGCGCTTGACGAGAGCGTGACCACGGTGCAGCAGGTCAACAAATCACTGGAGGATGTCAACAAGATCTCCGCCGCCGCTTCGACCACGGCCAACAACGTCGGCGCCCTGACCGACCTGTACGGATCGTTCCTGGGCAAGCCCGTCATCAAAGTGGCATCCACCATGTACGCATTGAAATCCACCGCGCAGTCGTTCCTGAACAAACGGAACATTAACCGCGCGGCAGATAATAAGGGGGAGTGATGTTCAAGCGTCTCTTCTGGGTCTCCATCGGCGTGTGTGTCGGTGTCGTCGCCGTCACCAAGGCACAGGCCTATGTCAAGGCCAATACGCCTGATATGGCCCGTCAGCTGTTGCTTGGGCCTGATCAGGACCATGTGACCATGCGCACGCTTGAGGGTCTAGTCAACGAGTTCAACGCTGCGCGTCGAGCCCGTGAGGCCGAGCTCAACGCAAAATACTCGGACGGAACGAACTGATCGCAGTTCCGCCCCACGGCATGTCCAAGCAATCGATCATACGTTTGGAAGACACTGGGTCTTCCGACAATAAAGGAGTTCAAATCCACATGCGCACTTCTGAAATCGCGAAGCGCTATCTCGACTATTTCGAACAGCATGATCATCTTGTCGTTCCCTCGGCATCGTTGATTTCCCCGAATCCGACCACCTTGTTCACCATCGCGGGCATGGTTCCCTTCATCCCGTACCTCATGGGCGAACAGACCCCGCCGAGGCATCGCATGGCCTCCAACCAGAAGTGCGTGCGTACCCTGGACATCGATGAGGTCGGCAAGACCACGCGTCACGGCACCTTCTTCCAGATGCTCGGCAACTTCTCCTTCGGCGACTACTTCAAGGAGGAGGCCATCCATTACGCATACGAGCTGCTGACCACCCCTCAGGACAAGGGTGGCTACGGCTTCGACCCGGAGAAGCTGTGGATGACCACCTTCACCGATGATGAGGAAGCCCGGTCCATGTGGAAGAACGAGGGCGTCGACCCCGAGCATATCCAGATCATGGGCATGGAAGACAACTTCTGGACCACCGGCGGCCCCGGCCCCGGCGGCCCGTGCTCCGAGATTTACGTCGATCGCGGACCTGCGTACGGCGTGGAAGGCGGCCCGATCGCCGATGAGAACCGTTACATCGAGATCTGGGACCTCGTGTTCGAGAACTACGAGGTTGACAACGTCAAGTCCAAGACAGACCTGCATATCGTCGGCGAGCTTGAGAACAAGAACATCGATACCGGCGCCGGCCTGGAGCGTCTCGCATACCTGATGCAGGGCAAGCAGAACATCTACGAGACTGACGAGGTTTTTCCGGTCATCGAGGCTGCCCAGAAGCTCTCCGGCCGTACTTACGGCGATGACGAGGCCATGGACGTTCGCTTCCGTATCGTCGCCGATCATGTGCGCTCCGCGCTGATGATCATGTCTGATGGCGTTCGCCCGTCCAACAACGGCCGCGGCTATGTGCTTCGCCGTCTGCTCCGCCGCACCGTCAAGGCCATGCGTGAGCTTGGCGTGACCGATCCGGTCATGCCGACCTTGCTGCCGACCTCCAAGGCGGCGATGGAACCGAGCTATCCGGAACTCAACGACACCTTCCACGATGTGTCCGAAGCCGCCTATGGCGAAGAGGATGCCTTCCGCCGCACGCTCGAATCCGGCACGGAGATCTTCGACATGGCCGTGTCCAAGGCCAAGCAGGCGGGATCCGACCTTGTGTCCGGCGAGGACGCCTTCAAGCTGCATGACACCTACGGCTTCCCGATCGAGATGACGCTCGAGATGGCCGCCGACCAGGGTGTGAAGGTCGACGAGGCGAAGTTCCGCGAACTGATGGCCGAGCAGAAGAGCCGCGCCCGTGCCGACGCGCTGAAGAAGCGCCACAACGTGGATCTGTCCGTCTATGACGATTTCAAGAAGACGCTGGCCAAGCCGATCGACTTCCTTGGATACACCGACATGTCTGCACGCGCCAAGGTTCTGGGCATCATGCAGGAAGGGAAGGGATCCGTTCCCGCGGTCACCGGTCCGGCCAACATCGAGGTCATCCTCGATCGCACGCCGTTCTATGCGCAGGCCGGCGGCCAGCTCGCCGATCAGGGCGAGATTCTGTCCGATGACGGAGCGGTGCTCGAAGTCGATGACGTGCAGAAGCCGATCAAGGATCTCATCGTGCATCAGTGCCGTCTGACCGAAGGCACGCTGGTGGTCGGTGCCGAGGTCAACGCCAACATCGATCTTGACCGTCGTGGCGCCATCGCACGCGCCCACACGGCTACCCACATGGTGCATAAGGCGCTGCGTGAGGAACTCGGCCCGCAGGCAACCCAGCGTGGTTCCGAGGATGCTCCGAACCGACTCCGTTTCGATTTCCAGTGGTCCAGCGCGCCGAGCAAGAACGCGATGAATGCCGTCGAGGCCCGTGTCAACGAGAAGCTCCGCGAGAACCTTGCGGTCACCACCCAGGAGATGAAGTTCGACGACGCCATTGCGCTCGGCGCCATGCACCTGTTCGGTGAGAAGTACGGCGATATCGTGCGCGTGGTCTCCATCGGCGAGGACGGTTGGAGCCGTGAGCTCTGCGGTGGTACTCATATCGACCACGTCGGAAAGATCGGTGCCATCAACATCATGTCCGAAGCCTCGATCGGTTCCGGCGTCCGTCGTGTGGATGCCGTCGTCGGTCAGGGCGCATACGAGTTCAACGCGCGTGAGCACGCGTTGGTCTCCCAGCTTTCCGATATGGTCAACGCCCGTCCGGACGAGCTCGCCGATCGCGTGAACACGCTGCTTGCCAAGCTCAAGGAATCCGATCGTCGCCTCGCGGCCATGTACGAGTCCCAGCT
Organism: Bifidobacterium sp.; assembly: GCF_050874245.1. Taxonomy (GTDB): domain Bacteria; phylum Actinomycetota; class Actinomycetes; order Actinomycetales; family Bifidobacteriaceae; genus Bifidobacterium. The sequence goes on from NZ_JBNMKH010000014.1 coordinate 14,323, forward strand.
TGCGGCCTCCGTGCCGACCTTGGTGGCTGACGCGAAGGCATCCCAGGCTCCGGTCAAGGTCGCCAAGAAGAACGTCGGTCATTTCGGCTCCTTCGACGCATTGCGCAAGACCGTGCTCGATGTGCGCGGACAGCTCGGCGATGACACGCCGGTCGTGGTGGCTCTTGCCGGTGTGAACGAGGACGGCAAGCCCATGGTCGCCGTGGCAACCAACGAGGCGGCCCGCAAGCAGGGCATCAAGGCCGGAGATCTGGTCCGTGGCGCCTCCAAGGTTCTTGGCGGTGGCGGCGGCGGCAAGCCGGACTTCGCACAGGGTGGCGGCGCTGACGCCACCAGGATCGACGAGGCTCTTGAGTCGCTGGCGAACCAGGCCATGAAGGGGTGATCTTCCAAGCATGGTTTGGCTTGGAATCGATTTGGGTGACGCCCGGGTCGGACTTGCACTGTCCGACCCCGAGCTCACCCTCGCACATCCCATAGGCAACATCCAGGTCTATGGGGATTACTTCCACGCGTTGGATGAGGTCATCGACGTCATTGGGGACGAGTCGGTGGATCATGTGGTGATCGGTCTGCCGTTGCTGTTGAACGGCGAAGAGGGGAAAAGCGCCAAAAAGGCAAGGCGCTGGGCCGTCAATCTCGAAAAGCGGTTGCACGCCGCCGTGGAGGACGAAGCGTATCCGATAACGGATGTTCCTTCCATCGATCTGGTGGACGAACGTCTGACCACAGTTACCGCGCATCAGCAGCTGTTCGATGCGCATGTCGGCGGTCGTAGGCATCGGCCGATGGTCGACCAGCAGTCTGCGGTGGTGATTTTGCAGACGGCGCTTGATCGAAACCGCAAATGAGGACGAGAGACTAGAAACTAATGACCGAAGATTTGGATGAATACTTTTCCGACAACGCGGAATGGGTCGAGACATCGGGAGGCGCATCCGCCGATCCCGAACCGTCTCAATCTCCGAAATCCCGACGTGACATACGTAAACAACGTGCGCTACGTCGACGTCGCCGCACGGTGATGGTTGTCGCAGTCGTTGCAGTCGTCGCTTTAGTGATCGGCATTGGTTTTTTAGGTGCAGGCGCGATTAGGCATCTCAAGGCGGTCACGGCCTCTGATTCCTCGCTTCAGATTGCGGATTATAAGGGTCCGGGAGACAAGGCGGTGACCTTCACCGTCAAAACCGGGCAGGCCACCGATCAGATCGCACGGAATCTGGTCAAGAAGAGCATCGTCAAATCCGAATCCGCTTTCACTTCCGCGATTGCCGCGGCCAACGCGACGCTGTATCCGGGCGTGTACGCGTTGAAAACTCATATGAGAGCGGCCGATGTAGTCAAGATCCTCTCCGATCAAAGCAAGGCGGGCGGTTTCGCCGAGGTGAAGGCCGGCGAGAGAGTGTCCGACGTCATCGCCAACGCTGCGCAGGCATCCGGCAAGGATGTCTCTGAATTCAAGACGATCATCGATGGCGGCGGCAAAGGTATCCTTCCCGATGAGGCGAACGGAAAATTCGAAGGATGGCTTGAACCGGGCACATACGAGGTACAGGGCAAGTCGGCGGAGACGATCATCAAGGATATGGTGGATGCGCGTATCGCCAAGCTTGACGCCCTGAAGGTTCCTACCGGAAGCGAGAGGGAGCGTATCCTGATCATCGCGTCCATCGCGGAATCCGAAGCCAACAACCCGGACGATTGCGGCAAAGTCGCGCGTGTCATCCTCAACCGTATCGACCAGGACATGCCATTGGGCATGGACAGCACCGTCGCCTATGGCTTCGGCATCAACGGCAGCCAGCTGACGGACGAGCAGCTTCAGGATGGCAGCAACCCCTACAACACCCGCGTCAACAAGGGATTGACTCCGACGCCGATCAGCAATCCCGGCGATTCCGCGATTCAGGCCGCCATGAATCCCCCGGAAGGCAAATGGCTATACTTCGTCACCACCAATCTCAAGACGGGTGAGACCAAATTCGTGGAAACCGAGGACGAATTCTGGAAAATCCGCGACGAATACAAGAACAACAACGAAAACGCCAACTGACGTTTCACATATCTCTCAGATATTTCTCAGCGGAACGCGCTGATTATGACACCGATCGCCCCGGCTACGACAATGACTGGGACGAACGGTGTTTTGCCGGCGAACCGAGTACGCTTCTGCGGATCAAACCGCGTCCAAAAAGCCAGCCAGAGCATGCCGATCACAGCAATCGCAAGCCACCAATACACCATGGCGAACAATCCGAACATGCCTACGGAAAGCCCGACCATCAATGTCGAAGTGACATCGCCGAACCCCAAAGTCCCCGGTTTGACGAGTGCGAGCGAACCTTGCAACGTCGCGGACAGTACTGCGAACAGCAGCGCCTGCAGCACCAGAAACAACGAATTGGAAGCAATCGCGTACGCAGTATCTGCAATGATCTGCGCCAGGCAGCCCAAAGCGATCCATGCGCGCGGGACACGGCGTGATCGGACGTCCTCGATGCTGACGGCCGTTCCACAGAGCAGACTCGGCAGGCAAATCATGTACCACATACCGTTAAGATAGTCCACGAATTGTATTTGGCAGAAAAAGGAGTTGGCATGTTGCGCTGGCAGACAGCAGGTGAATCGCACGGCGAAGCGCTTGTCGCCATGATCGAGGGACTGCCTGCGGGCATCCACGTCACCACTGAGAACATCGTCGGCGCATTGGCGCGTCGTCGTCTTGGATATGGTCGTGGCGCACGTATGAAATTCGAGCAGGACAAAGTCCGTATGCTCACTGGTGTGCGGTTCGGCCAGACCATTGGCTCGCCAGTCGCCATTGAAATCGCCAATACCGAATGGCCGAAGTGGACCGAGGTGATGAGCGCCGATCCGCTCGACCATGATATACCGCGTGAGGGGCGCAACGCCCCATTGTCCCGTCCTCGGCCGGGACATGCCGACCTGACCGGCATGCGCAAGTATGGCTTCGACGATGCACGTCCGGTGCTGGAACGTTCCAGCGCACGTGAGACCGCGTCGCGTGTGGCGTTGGGAGAGGTCGCCAAGCAGTTCCTCGAACAGTCGCTCGGTATCCGTACCGTTTCCCATGTGCTGTCTATTGGCGGCGCGGGCATCACCGATCCGCAGAACGCTGTGCTGCCGAAGCCGGAGGATCTTGACGCCTTGGACGCGTCTCCGGTGCGCACCCTGGACAAGATCGCCGAACAGCAGATGATCGCCCGCATCGATGAGGCCAAGGAGAATGCCGACACGCTGGGTGGCGTAATTGAGGTCGTGGTATATGGCGTTCCAGCCGGAATCGGCACGTATGTCGAATCGGACCGCCGCCTGGATGCCGCTTTGGCCAGCGCCGTCATGGGCGTCCAAGCCATCAAGGGAGTGGAGATCGGCGATGGTTTCCTGGAAGCGATGCGTCCCGGATCGCAGGCACATGACGAAATGGTCGTAGGCGAGGATGGACGCATCGCGCGTCTCAGCAATCGTGCGGGAGGCATCGAAGGCGGCATGTCCAATGGACAGCCGATCGTGGTGCGCGCCGCGATGAAGCCGATTCCATCCATTCCGAAGGCTTTGCGAACCGTTGACATCACCACCGGCGAGGCCGCGCAAGCCATCAACCAGCGTTCCGACAGCACTGCCGTTCCTGCGGCCGCCGTCGTGGCCGAAGCCATGGTGCGTCTCACCATCGCGCAATACGTATTGGAGAAGTTCGGTGGAGACAACATCACCGAAACCAGACGCAACGCCGAATCCTATGTGGCGTCCTGGCCGGAGCATATGAGGTGACCGCCCCGATGTCCGGAATGCGCAGACCCGTCGCCGTCATCATCGGCATGATGGGTGCGGGCAAGACCCGTGTTGGCAAGGAAGTGGCGCAGATGATGCATCTGCCTTTCGCCGACGCCGACAATGAGATCGAACGGGACGCGGGGATGAAGATCCCCGAATACTTCGCGAAATACGGCGAACCGGAGTTTCGTAAGCTGGAAAGCGATGTCGTGCTTGACATGCTGGAGGACTTCGATGGCATCTTCTCCTTGGGAGGAGGGGCGCCGATGACACCGTCCATCCGGCAGGGACTCGCCGAATACATCGCGGACGGAGGCAAGGTCGTGTATCTGATGGCCGACCCGAGGGAGGCCATGGAACGTGCCAACCGTGGAGGCGGACGTCCGATGCTCGACGGAGATGCCAACGAACGGTGGAAGAAACTGTACAAGGAACGCGACCCGGTGTTCAGGCAGGTGGCCAACGTGCATGTGCGCACCCATGGCCAGACCCCGCAAGTGGCCGCGAGAAAGCTGATGGAAATGATTGACCAGCGCATAGTCCATATCACGGGAGCCACCATCGAACCATACGATGTGCGCATCGGAGAAGGGGTGATGAGCCAGCTCGCACAGGTGTTGGGGGATAAGCCCTCCAAAGTGGCGTTGATCCACACGCAGCCTGTGCAGCGGCATTCCGACCGCGCGCGCACGCTGCTTCGGCAGGCAGGCTACGACGTGCATGACATCGTCATCCCCGACGCGGAAGCCGGCAAGACGGTCGAAGTGGCCAATGGCATATGGCAGCGATTGGGGGAGGAAGGCTTCACCCGATCCGATGCGATCGTCGGGCTTGGCGGGGGAGCGGCCACGGATCTGGCTGGTTTCGTGGCCGCGACATGGATGAGGGGCATCCGCTACGTCAACTGCCCGACCTCATTGCTGGCCATGGTCGACGCCTCCACCGGTGGTAAAACCGGTGTCAACACGCCGCAGGGCAAGAACCTCGTCGGTTCGTTCTATACGCCCGCGGGAGTGCTCGCCGACATGGGTGCGCTCGCCTCGCTGCCGAACGACATCTTCATCGAAGGCCTGGGCGAGGTCGCCAAATCCGGATTCATCATGGATCCGGAGATCCTACACATCCTCGAGACCCATGCCAACGAATTGCGTTCCTTCGACGGCGCATCGTTCCTCGACTCCGGACTCAAGGACGTGGTGGCCGAACTCATCGAACACACCGTGGGAGTGAAGGCCTACCACGTCTCCGCCGACCTCAAGGAGGCCGGGCTGCGTGAGTTCCTCAACTACGGTCACACGCTCGGCCATGCCATCGAGAAGCTGGAGCATTTCCGCTGGAGGCACGGCAACGCCGTTGCGGTCGGCTGCGTGTATGCGGCCGAACTGTCGCACCTGCTCGGCTACATCGACCAGGATCTGGTCGACTACCATCGTTCGCTGCTCGGCTCGCTCGGCCTGCCGACATCGTGGAACAACGGCAGCTGGGACGATGTGCTGGCGCTCATGCACCGCGACAAGAAGGCGCGCGGCAACAAACTGCGCTTCGTCATCCTCGAATCGTTGGGCCATCCCATCCATCTTGAGGATCCGCCGGCGGACGCCGTCGAAGAGGCGTTCCGGCGCATCCAGCGGTAGAACGCAAGCATGCAAACGAACATAAAGGAAGTGAAATGACCAAAGTAGTGGTTGTCAACGGGCCGAATCTCGGCCGTCTGGGCGTGCGCCAACCCGACGTGTACGGCAAGCAGGATCTTGAGACCCTGCGCAGGATGTGCACCGAATGGGGCAAGGAACTTGGACTCGATGTGGAGGTACGCCAAAGCGACGACGAGGCCGAGATGATCCATTGGATGCATCAGGCCGCGGACGAGAAGACGCCGATCGTGATGAATCCGGCGGCCTTCACGCATTACTCCTATGGCTTGGCGGACGCCGCGCACATGGTGATCGACGAGGGGCTGCCGCTCATGGAGGTGCATATCTCCAATCCTTCCGCCCGCGACGAATTCCGCAAGCGTTCCGTGATCTCGCCGGTCGCCACCGGCACCATCACCGGCATGGGCTTTTTCGGGTACAAGTTGGCTCTGGAGGCAGTCGCCCATCTGCTGCAGGAAAGCTGAAGTCGTTTGCCTCTATGACGTGAAGCCGGATGCCGCATATCAGCATCCGGCTTTTTCGTATGACGATTGTCCCCTGATGGGATACACTGGTAATGCAAACGTATGCAGATCGCGAAAGCGGTGCACGACGAAGAGGTCAGGGGAATATGGGCACAGTCGCAAAGAAGATCACACGTGCCGTAGCGGCGGTGGCATGTATCGCGGTATCGGTCGGAGTGTCCGCCGCCACACTGCACGTGCCGACACGTGAGGACGACGGAGGCCGTTTCGATCCCGCACGATATCGCAGCGACGTGATCGTCACCATGTTCCAAGCCAATTGGCGATCCGTAGCCCGCGAATGCGGCGAAGTGCTCGGCCCCGAAGGCGTGGGATACGTGCAGGTATCCCCTCCACAGGAATCCATCCAAGGTTCGCAGTGGTGGACCAGCTACCAGCCGGTGAGCTACAAGCTCGATTCGAAGGAAGGCACCGAAACCGAATTCAGGAACATGGTCAGCCAGTGCAAGGCCGCGGGCGTCGGCGTGATCGCGGACGCGGTCATCAACCATACCACTGGCGTTGATAAGACGGAGAGCACGGGCATCGCCGGAAGCGCCTACGACAATAACGGCGATTTCCCCGAAGCCGGATATGCTCCGTCCGACTTTCATACGCCCTGCTCCATATGGACGTATCGTGACGCCGACAGCGTATGGAACTGCCAGGTGTCAGGTCTGCAGGACCTTGACACATCAAACGGACATGTACGCGATGTGCTGTCGGACTATTTCGTGAAGCTTCTCGATTATGGCGTCGCCGGATTCCGTGTGGATGCCGTCAAGCACATACCGCCGAAGGATGTGTTGGCCATCAAGAGGCTCGTGGCTAAGAAATCCGGACGCCCCATGGACGACATCTGGTGGATGCAGGAGGTGATCGGAGATAATTCCGAAGCCGCGGAAATCCAACCGAAGAATTATCTCAAAACCGGACAAGTGAACGAATTCCAATACGCCTATCGTCTGAAATCCATGTTCTCCAATTCGTTGGCCGGTGGAAGCTTGTCGATCAAGGACATTCCGCAGAACATCACCACCAGTGGCAAAGCCAGCGTGTTCGTGACGAACTGGGATACCGAACGCAATGGCATGACGCTTACCTACAAGGACGGCGATGCCTATCATCTGGCGAACGCGTTCATGCTGGCCTACCCATATGGCACTCCCAACATTTTTTCCGGCTACGAATTCCATGACTCCGACTCCGGCGCGCCGGGCGCCACGAAGACCAAGGTGCCGGACACCGACTGCTCGGAAGACTCCGGTTGGAGTTGCACCGACCGCTGGACGGACGTTCGCGGCATGATCGGCTGGCATAATGTCGCGAACGACGCGCCCCTTACCGATTGGCAGGATGACGGCGGCAATATGATCGCCTTCGGACGTGGCTCCCGCGCGTTCATCGCCATCAACAATGACGTGCACGCCCATACGATCACCTACCGCACATCGATGCCGGCAGGGGAGTATTGCGATGTCTATGGTTCCGCCGATTGCGCCGGCACCGTGCGTGTGCGTTGGAATGGCGACGTCACGTTGACGGTGCCCGCCGGCGGTGCAGTGGCCTTCCATGTCGCCGCCACGCCCCGTACTGTGCGATGACGAGTGCAATCGTTTGCTATTTTTGATGGCGTTTTGCAAGTGTTTTCTGCCTGAATCGCAAATCACGGGTGACGTTTGCAGAAACGGTTTGCAATATGAAAGACGAAAGAGCGACTTGTTTCAATGGGTCACGCTGTTTCATTGCCATACGCAGGAATCGTCATACAGTATATGCTGATTTAGAGTGTAAACGTATGCATATTCATCGTCGAGTATATTCTGAATTATCCGCGTGGATGCGGAGGACCATGGCGCATACGTTGCCGGTCGCGGCACCTGCCATGGGCGCTTGAACCGGTCTCATAGATGAGAACGGAGAACGATGGTCGTTCAGACAAACCATCCATTAGGCCGTGTGGTGGCAATGGGCATCACCGCGGCCATGGCGTGTGCTTCACTGGTCGCGGCGCCGATTGTGGCTCAGGCGCAATCCAAAACGCAAGCCAATCAACAAAAAGACGTCCAGGTGATTGCGTTCCAGCAGACGTGGAACACTATCGCCAAGGAATGCACCAACACCTATGGTCCGGAAGGTGTGGCCTATGTGGAGGTCTCGCCTCCGCAGGAATCCATCCAGGGCACGCAGTGGTGGACCAGCTACCAGCCCGTGAGCTATAAGCTCGACTCCAAGCTGGGCACGGAAGCCGAATTCAAGAACATGGTCCAGCAGTGTTCCGCGGCAGGTGTGGGCATCATCGCCGACGTGGTGCTCAACCAGACCACCGGCGCTGACGTGGCCGCCGGGGACCAAAAGGGCGTGGCCGGCAGCGACTACAACGGCTCCACCGGCAGCTACCCGGGCTTCGCCACCAAGCAGTACCCGGAGGGCATCACCGCCGCCGACTTCCACAAATGCGATAGGAACATCTCCGACTACACCAACCAGCAGGAAGTGCAGGAATGCCGCCTGAGCTCCATGTGGGACTTCAACTCTGAAAGCGAGAAGGTGCAGGACATCCAGTCCGACTACCTCGCCAAGCTGTGGAATCTGGGCGTGCGCGGCTTCCGTATGGATGCCGTCAAACACATCCACACCGATAGCATGAAGGCCATCAAGGAGAAGTTCGCCAAGAAGGTCGGCCAGAACGCCAACGATATCTATTGGATCCAGGAAGTCATCGGCAACTCCTCCGAAGCGGCCGGCATCCAGCCGAGCAACTACGTGCAGAACGGCACCGTGACCGAATTCGGCTTCAAGTCCGAAATGAACCAGGCCTTCAAGGACAAGATCGCTAACCTCAAGGGCTTGGGCGACCGCCTGAGCAAGGATCTTTCCTCCGAGGACGCCAACGTGTTCGTCACCAACTGGGACACCGCACGCAACCAAGGTGCGCTGACCTATAAGGACGGCGCCAAGTACCAGCTGGCCAACGCCTTCATGCTGGCCTACGACTACGGTACCCCGCGTCTGCTGTCCGATTACAAATGGGATGTCGACGACAATGGCGCTCCCGGTGCGACCGCGGCCTCCGTGCCCGACGTGGATATGGACAAGGTCTGCTCCACCAACGATTCCGATTGGAACTGCGAGCAGCGTTGGACCTCCACCCGTGGCATGATCGCTTTCCGCAACTACGTCAACGGCACCAAGGTCTCCGACTGGCAGGACGATGGCGGCGACAACATCGCCTTCTCCCGTGGAGACAAGGGCTTCATCGCCATCAACAACGGCAAGAAGGACAAGGACGCCTCCTACACGACCTCCCTTGCGGACGGTGAGTACTGCAACGTGTATGCCGCCATGGACTGCTCCAAGACCGTGACCGTCAAGGGCGGCAAGGTCGAAACCACCGTCCCGGCACACTCCGCCATCGCCCTGTATGCCGGCGCGACCAAGGCCTCCCATCCGGCGGCCTCCGCCGCCACCGATCCGTCCGATCCCGACGTGAGTCAGGAGGAAGACGACGTCCTGCCCGACGACAGGAGCGTCACCATCTACTACAAGCCTTCGAACTCCGAGTGGAAGACCCCGAAGGTCCATTACGGTCTCGGCGATGACTGGAGCCAGTCGGAAGCCGATATGACAGTCGACGCGCAGGGCTATTACACCGCCACCATCGACACCAAGGGCAAGAAAATCGACTTCGTGTTCCATGACAAAGACACCGACCAGTGGGAGAACCCGAAGGGCGGCGGCAACTACCACGCCAACGTCGGCATCACCCATGTGGGTGTGGTCGATCAGACCGCCACCGTGGGCAACCCCGAATCCATCGGAGGCAGGACCCGCCTCGTCGTGCATTACAAGCCCTCCGATGCCTCGGACAACCGCGGCGTGTATGTGTGGGGCACCGATGTGAATGGCGGCAATATGGACGCCGAGCATCACGCCTTCACCGGTACTGACTGCTGGGGCAAGATCGCCGTGCTCGATTTCAACGGCAAGTACGACAAGTTCGGATTCCTCATCACCACCAGCGATTGGGACAAGTACGGCGCCGACCGCAGCGCCACGGTGAGCGCCGACGGCACCGCCGAGGTGTGGATCGACGGAACCAAGTACCCAGACCAAGGCGAGTCAACCACTGTCGAGACCCTTGATTCGGCTCCGTCCGATTACGAGTGCAAGGCCAACACCGTCAAGGTGAAGGTCCACTACAACCGCGACGACGGTCTGTACTACAACGCCGAGGACACCAGCACCACCGTCCCGCAGTGGGACATCTGGACCTGGGCCTCCAACTGGAACGGTGGCGCCGCCACTTTCACCGCCCATGACGATTGGGGTGAGGTAGCGGAGTACTCCTTCACCAATTACACCTACTACAACAGCGACGGTTCCTCCGACATCGGCATGCTTCGCCGTTACGGCAAGGATGCCTGGAAGGCCAAGGATCCGGACGACGCCGATCACAAGATCCCATCCGACGCGCTCGTGTTCGATGCCGACGGCAACGCCTCCGCCGAAGTGTGGCTAATCAGCGGCGATACCACGGTGTACTCTGCCCGTCCGTCCCTCGGTGCCTCTATGAAGTCCGCCGAGATCTCCGGCACCGATCAGCTGTCCGCCAAGCTTTCCAAGAAGGTCTCCGCGGACGATCTGAAGGACAAGGTCACCGTCACGGATGCCGACGGCAAGACGGTCGACATCAAGGCCATCAAGACCGACGGGACCAAGGTGATCATCACCACCGACAAGGATCTCGACGTGCGCGGCAAGTACACCGTCGAAGTCAAGGGCTTCGGCTCCCAGGACGCCATCGCCGGCGCGGTGGTCCGCACCGACGCCTTCGACAAGAAGTACGCCTACAGCGGCGAGGATCTGGGTGCCACCTTCACGAAGAGGCAGACCGGCTTCAAGGTGTGGGCGCCGACCGCCACCAAGGTCGAGCTCGTCATCTACAAGTCCGATGATCCGAACGCCGACGTCGACCAGACCATCGCCATGACCAGCAAGGACAGGGGCGTGTGGAGCGCCACGGTGAAGAAGCTCGCCTCCGGCACCACGTACTCCTACAGGCTCACCTTCGCCGACGGCACGGTGAACACCTCGGCCGATCCGTACGCCACCGCGGCGGTTGCCAACGGCGAACGCTCCGTGGTACTTTCCAAGAAGGCCATGGGCAAGGCGGGCAAGCGCATGCCGGCCTTCGGCAAGACCACCGACGCCTCCATCGCCGAGATGAACATCCGCGACTTCTCCATCAACCCGTCCTCCGGCATCTCCGCCGACAAGCGGGGCAAGTACCTGGGCGTGGTCGAATCCGGTACGAAGACCGCCAAGGGCGCGACCTCCGGTCTCGACTACCTGAAGAAGCTGGGCGTCACCCACGTGCAGATTATGCCGATGTACGACTACGGTTCCGTCAACGAGACCGGAGACCTGAGCTACAAGGCCGACGGCGCGCAGAACTGGGGCTACGACCCGGAGAACTACAACGTGCCGGAAGGCTCGTACTCCTCCAATCCGTCCAACCCGAGCTCCCGCGTCACCGAAATGAAGCAGATGGTCAAGGGCCTGCACAAGAACAACATCCGCGTCATCATGGATGTGGTGTACAACCACGTCTACAATGCCGCGAACCACTCGTTCAACAAGACTGTCCCGGGCTACTACTTCCGCTATGACGACAACGGCTCGCTGGTCAACAACTCCGGTTGCGGCAACGACACCGCCTCCGAGCGTGCGATGATGCGCAAGTACATCGTGGACTCGGTGACCTACTGGGCGAAGAACTACAACATCGACGGCTTCCGATTCGACCTCATGGGTCTGATCGACACCGAGACGATGAAGGAGGTCCGCGCGGCTCTCGACAAGATCGACCCGTCCATCATCGTGCTCGGCGAAGGCTGGGACATGAACTCCACGATGGACAAGAGCGAGATGACCATCCAGCCGAACGCCTACCAGGTCGCTTCGGACGGTACGAACAACGGCATCGCGTTCTTCAACGACTCGATCCGCGACGGTCTCAAGGGCTCCGTGTTCTCCGACACCGACACCGGCTTCGTGTCCGGCAAGGCCAATCAGGAGAGCCTCATCGCCCACAACGTGCTCGGCTGCCAGTACGACGCCGACGCGGAGACGACCTGCTGGAACGGCAACGCGCAAGACCACTACGCGGACGCCGGTCAGGTGGTGAACTACGCCGAGATCCACGACAACATGACCCTGTACGACAAGCTCAGGAAGTCCGTGCCCACGGATGACGAGGCCACCACCGAGGCGCGCGCCAGGCTCGCCGATTCCGTGGTCTACCTGTCCGAAGGCATCCCGGCCATCCAGCTGGGCCAGGAGTTCCTGCGCACCAAGGGCGGCAACGGCAACAGCTACAACGCCGGTGACGAAGTGAACGCCATTGACTGGGATCGCACCACGCAGTACTCCGACTCCGTCGACTACGTCAGGGGCCTGATCAAGCTGCGCAACAGGATCGCGGCCCTCCGCCAGGCCGACTACAACGACATCAACGCCAGCGTGACCATGCTGCAGTCCGCCAACGGTGTCGTGGCCTACCAGGCGAAAGACTCCAGCGGCACCTACGTGGTGATCTTCAACGCCAACGGCGAAGCGGCCTCCATCGATGGCGTCGAAGCCGGCAAGTACGAGGTGCTTGCCGCTGACGGCACCGTCTACGGCGATGACGACGTCAAAAGCGTCACTGTCCGCAAGGGCTCCGCATATACCGCGGGCGCACTATCCGCCACCGTGCTCAAGGTCGCTTCCGCCGATGACGTCGTTCCCGTGATCAGCGGTGTGAACGAGTCGACGACCATCGCCGTCGGCTCCAAGTTCGACCCGATGGCGGGCGTCTCCGCCACCGATGACATCGACGGCGATCTGACTGACAAGATCAAGGTCGAGGGCACCGTGGACGCCAACAAGGTCGGTGATTACAAGCTGGTCTACTCCGTGACCAACTCCCGCGGCAAGACCACGGCCTTCACCCGCACGGTGCACGTTCAGAAGCAGGCCGTCACCCCGGCTGTCGATAAGGACAACGGCAATGCCGATGGCAAGATCGACAACAAAAAGGAAGACGCGGAAAAAGGCGCGGCGCAGAGCCCGGCAACAGGCTCCAACGTCGCAGGAATCGCTTTGGCCGTAATGGCGCTCGCCGTCGTTGCGGGCGTGCTGATCGTTCTCCGCAGGAAGGAGGCCGGCAACCGATAGAATCACAATCGTCTGACTGTATCTCCTGAATTCCTGAAAGACGGGACCGTGTGACAATGCGGCCCCGTCTTTTTCGTAGCACGACGGAACACGCCGCGTCTTGCGCCGCTGATAGACTGAAGTTCCATGGTTAGAAGACAACATGGCAATTCTCAAGAACACGTCACCAAGCATATTTTCGTCACTGGCGGCGTTGTCTCCTCTCTCGGCAAAGGCCTGACCGCCTCCTCTCTCGGCCGCCTGCTCCGTAGTCGCGGCATTAGGGTTTTGCAGCAGAAGCTCGACCCGTACATCAATGTGGATCCGGGTACGATGAACCCCTTCCAGCACGGTGAGGTCTATGTCACCGAGGACGGCGCCGAAACCGATCTCGACATCGGCCACTACGAGCGTTTCCTCGACGTCTACCTGAGCCAGAAGGCCAACGTCACCACCGGCCAGATCTATCAGGAAGTGCTACGCAAGGAGCGCGCCGGCGAATACCTCGGTCAGTGCGTGCAGGTCATCCCGCACATCACCAACGAGATCAAGTCCCGTATGCGCGCCCAGGCATCTGATGACGTCGACGTGATCATCACCGAAATCGGTGGAACTGTCGGCGACATCGAATCCCAGCCGTTCCTGGAGGCCGCACGCGAGGTCCGCCGTGATCTGGGTGCCGAGAACTGCATGTTCGTGCATGTCTCTCTCGTGCCGTACATCGCCGCCGCCCATGAGCTCAAGACCAAGCCGACTCAGCATTCCGTCATGATGCTGCGCCAGCTCGGCATCTCTCCGGACGCGCTTGTCCTGCGTTCCGACCGTCCGCTGAACCAGTCCATCAAGGACAAGATCTCCCTGATGTGCGACGTGGATTCCGAAGGCGTGGTCAACTGCGTGGACGCTCCGAGCATCTACGACGTGCCGAAGATCCTGTTCAACGAGGGACTCGACGCTTATGTGGTCCGCGAACTCGGACTGCCGTTCCATGATGTCGATTGGGACGAGTGGGAGGACCTGCTGGAGCGCGTGCATCACCCGAAGCACGAGGTCAACGTGGCCATCGTCGGCAAGTACATCGACCTGCCGGACGCTTACCTGTCCGTCACCGAGGCCATCAAGGCCGGCGGATTCGCCAACTGGGCCAAGGTCAACGTCAAGTGGGTGGCTGCCGACAAGTGCGCGACTGAGGAAGGTGCTGCCGCCGCGCTCGATCAGGTTGACGGCATCGTGATTCCTGGCGGCTTCGGCATCCGTGGCATCGATGGCAAGATCGGCGCGTTGCGTTACGCTCGCGAGAACAAGCTACCGGCCCTCGGTCTGTGCCTTGGCCTGCAGTCCATGGTCATCGAATACGCGCGTGACGTGCTTGGTATCACGGACGCGAATTCCTCCGAATTCGATCCGGATTGCGCCAATCCGGTCATCGCCACCATGGAGGAGCAGAAGGACATCGTCGCCGGCAAGGGCGACATGGGACACACCATGCGTCTCGGCTCCTATCCGGCGGAATTGGAGGAAGGCTCCATCGTCGCCGAACTGTACGGCACCACGCACGTCACCGAACGCCATCGTCACCGTTATGAGGTGAACGTGGCCTATAAGGATCGTCTGCGCGAGGGCGGGCTGGTCATCTCAGGCCAAAGCCCTGACGGTGAGCTCACCGAATTCGTCGAGCTGCCTCGCGAGGTCCATCCGTTCTATGTGGCCACTCAGGCGCATCCGGAATTCAAGTCTCGTCCGACCAAGCCGCATCCGCTGTTCGCGGGTCTGGTCAAAGCCGCTCTGGATCACCAGCAGGCGCGCTGAATCGATGGGTGAGTGAATCGGATGATGGTCCGATTCGACGTTGCATGGCCATGTATTCCGAGGAATTCATGGCCATGTTGCATAATGGGTATTTGTTTGGGGGTCGTGAGTCCCTCCAAGGAATGACGATGGAAAACCCACGGAGAGGTTTGTTTGAGATTGGCTGATATGAACGTTCCAGATGATGATTGGCAGAAAATCGTCTTTCCTGAGACGGATACGTCTTCGGGGCCTGTTCCGAATTCCGATATGGGACTCCATATCGCGCAGGTCGCCGACCCTGTCGATGATGGAGGGAAGTCGATGTTTGCCAAGAAGGGGCATGGCCTGCTGTGGTTGTGGATCGTTCTGGCGGTGCTTGTGCTGCTTGGCGCCGTCGCGGGTGGTGGTTATTGGTTTTTCCAGTCCCACGCATTGCCGGGGGTGAAGTTGTGGGGGCATTCCATGACGGGCAAGACGCAGCAGCAGGTCGCCGACAAGATTGCCGACGAGACCGATTCCATCACCATTCCAATCTCATATAACGGGACCACGAAGAAGGTCAGTCTGAAAGACCTTGGATTGTCCGTCGATTCGAAGGCAGTGGCCCGGGAAGTGTTTAATGCCAAAAGAGACGATTCGCCCATTGGCAGATACATGTTCTGGAATCACAGTAATGTGACTTCCAAGGCGTTCGCCTCCCAGAAGGCCGATGCCCATGCCGTGGGCAATCTGTTTGGAGTCGAGTCGTCTTCGGCGGCTGATGCCGGATTGAAACTCAACGATGCCGGTGACGCATTCGATGTGGTTCCAAGCCAGGAAGGTGTTGGAATCGATGTTTCCGGAGTGGTCGAGGAAGCCGAGAAGGTCGTCGAGTCCCTTGGTAAGGTGTCGCCGTCCACGGTGAAGGTCGAATACCGGCAGACGGAGCCCAGCATCACCGATGACGAGGCACAAACGGCCAAGACCGCCGCGGATGCGTTGATCGCGAACCCGGTCGCCATCAAGATTGACAATCATGAGGTGGCCTCGTTCGATGCCGCGTCAATCGCATCCTCCATGAGCGTCTCCGCGGATGACGGAGCCGAGTTGCCGGACGGGCAATTCCGTAAAGGCGTACTGGTGTTCGACGGTTCCAAGCTTCAGCAGTACTATGACGAATCCATCAAGCCGAATTTCCATGCCGACCGTGTCGACGGCGACGTGATCGTCAACAGTGTTGGCGATGTGTTGCAAACCAACAAGGAGGGTCATGATGGCGTGACCGTCGCCGATGGAGGCGACGCCAACGTCGGCGTGGATGCCGCTAAGGCGTTGGCCGATGGCGGGAATTCCGTCTCTATCCAGGGTACCTGCGATCCTCAGAATCCGAAGAAGACCACGCGCACCGTTGTCGTCAGCCTCTCGCAACATACCGTCACGGCCATCGAAAACGGTCGGACCCTGCGTGTCATGCACATGTCCGCAGGCCAGGGCAACGACTATCAGACCGGCCAATGCCAGCCCAGCGGTGATCTGTGCACGCCGACGCATTGCGATGCGAACGCATATGACAATTGCACCCCTGATGGTGATTTCAAGGTCTGGCTCAAATACCAATCGCAGGACATGAGCGGCAATCTCACCCTTTCCAACGGTCAGAAGGAGAACTGGGATGTCAAGGGTGTCGGTTTTGTGAATTACTTCTCCAAGACGGGATGCGCGATTCATCGGATCGCCACGCAAAGCGCGTACAACGATTCGGACATCCAGGCTTTGGGGCAGAACACCTCCCATGGATGCGTGGGCATCGGCTGGGATCAGGCGGAGTGGTTCTACAACTGGTGCCTGATGGGCACCACGGTGCATGTCCAGGCCTGACGGAATGACTGACTTATGGGGGCGGGGAACCGACGTGTGGGTTCCCCGCCCTCTTTCCGATGTGTTAGATGAATCACTGCCGAATTTCGAATAAGGCCTAGTGTTTCACCATGTGTTCTGTTAGTTTGTCATAGGTACCAATGAGTGAATGGAGGCAGCGTACGGTGGCAGAGAACCAAGCGTCCAACGCCGCGGCCGACGTGGAGATGAGCCAGTATGTGGCTGATCGCACGCGCGTGAACGAAGACAAAATCAAGCAGGATGATGAGATCATCGAGCAATTCGGTGACTATTCCTACGGCTGGCATGATACGGATTTCGCCGGTGAGGCGGCGAAGAAAGGCATCGACGAGAACGTCGTGCGTGCCATTTCGGCCGATAAGCATGAACCGGAATGGATGCTGGAAAAACGATTGGAAGGGTATCGTGATTTCATCAACCGTCCGATGCCACAGTGGGGCGTCGATCTGAAGGATTTTGACGCCGACGATTTCAAGTACTACGTCAAGCCGATTGACAAGCAGGCCACCACATGGGAGGAGCTGCCTGACGAGATTCGTTCCACCTACGACAAGCTCGGCATTCCGGAGGCTGAGAAGAGCAGGTTGGTCTCCGGTGTCGCCGCGCAATACGAATCCGAGGTCATCTACAATTCGATTCAAAAGGATCTCGAGGAGCAGGGCGTTATCTTCGTCGACACCGATACCGCCGTGCAGAAGTATCCGGACCTCGTGAGGAAGTATTTCGGCAAGTGCATTCCGAGCAATGACAACAAGTTCTCGGCATTGAACACCGCCGCATGGTCGGGAGGATCCTTCGTATACGTGCCGAAGGGCGTGCACGTGGACATTCCGCTGCAGGCCTATTTCCGCATCAACACGCCGAATATGGGACAGTTCGAACGTACGCTGATCATCGCGGACGAAGGGTCCTACGTGCATTATGTGGAAGGCTGCACCGCGCCGATCTACTCCACTGACTCCCTGCACTCCGGTGTGGTGGAGATCTTCGTGGAACCGCATGCCCGCGTGCGTTACACCACCGTGCAGAACTGGTCGAACAACGTCTACAATCTGGTGACGCAGCGTGCCTATGTGCGTGAGGGCGGCACCATGGAATGGGTCGACGGCAACATCGGTTCGAAGGCCACCATGAAGTATCCGGCGTGCATACTCGCGGAGCCGTACGCCAAGGCCAGCACCATGTCCTTGGGCTTCGCAGGCAAGGGGCAGTACCAGGACACGGGCGCGAAGATGATTCATCTCGCTCCGCACACCAGCTCCACTATTGTGGCCAAGTCGATTTCCCGCGGTGGCGGACGTTCCGCATACCGAGGACTCGTCAAAATCGTCAAAGGGGCTGAGGGCTCATCGAATTCGACGGTTTGTGACGCGTTGCTTGTCGACGAGTTCAGCCGCTCCGATACGTATCCGCATGTGGATGTGCGCGAGGACGACGTCTCCATGGCGCATGAGGCCACCGTCTCCAAGGTTTCCGAAGACCAGCTGTTCTATCTGATGAGCCGTGGTCTGTCCGAGGAAGAGGCCATGGGCATGATCGTGCGAGGCTTCGTCGAACCAATCAGCCGTGAGCTGCCGATGGAATACGCGCTCGAATTGAACCGTTTGGTGGAATTGCAGATGGAAGGATCGGTGGGCTGATCACCATGGCACAGACTCAGGAAATCAATATCCCCGTTGCGGATCCGTCCGATCCGTACGCGAATCCGGCGGCCATGCCATCGTCCGCGGATCGCGCGCCCCGCTCCTTCGACGTGAACGCGTTCGCCAAGCCGAATCGCAGGCAGGAGGATTGGCGGTACACTCCAGTGGAACGCATCGAGGAGTTCTTCGATGTGTTCGAACCATCCGGTGAGACGCAGGTAACCGTTTCCATGATTGATGGTTCGCCTCTTACCGATGGCGTCAGCTATGTCGAAGGCAAAGTGGGGGATGCCGGCACAGGCATCGTCTCCAAGCCGAACGATCGTGCGTCCGTCATTGAATGGAATGCGGGCCGGCGGGCCGGCATTCTGCGTATCGATGGCGAGATTGGCCAGCCGGTGCTTGTCAAGGTGCGTGGCGCGGGCATGGATCTTGACGCGTTTCACCTGTCGATCATCGCTTCGGATCGCGCCCATGCCGACGTGGTCGTGGAACATGATGGAGATGCCCGCCTCTCGGAGGGCGTGGAAATCGAAACCGGTAAGGATTCGCATGTCTCCACCACCTTCATCCAGGAATGGGGCAAGACGTCCAAGCATGTCGGCAATCAGCGTATCCACGTTGGGGAGGGGGCTTCCCTGCGTCACTCGGTGGTGACGCTTGGCGGCGATGTGGTCCGCATCCGCATGGATCAGGACTTCGGCGGCGAGCAGGGAGAGCTCAACATGCTCGGCATCTACTTCGTCGATCCGGGCGAGCATATCGAGCATCGCACTATGGTGGTGCACAATCATCCCGAATGCAAGAGCCGTGTGGTCTACAAGGGCGCGCTCGACGGCAAGGGCGCGCATTCCGCATGGGTCGGCAACGCGTTGATCGAGCCGACGGCTCCAGGCACCGATTCCTATGAACTCAACCGCAATCTGGTGCTCACTCCGGGCGCTATCGCCGATTCCGAACCGAATCTGGAGATCGAAAACGGCAACATCGTCGGTGCCGGGCATGCGTCCTCCGTTGGACGGTTCGATGATGAGGAGCTGTTTTATCTCGAATCGCGCGGTATTCCGGAGACTGAGGCCCGCAAGCTCGTGGTGCGTGGATTCTTCGGCGAACTCGTCGAGGAAATCGGCATTCCGGCGATTGCCGAACATCTTATGGCCGTCATCGACAAACGCCTGGCACGCGGCGAGAACGACGCGATCGCGCAGGTATTGGAAGAGAAATAAACGTCAGGAGCAAATACCATGTCAACCCTTGAAATCAAAGACCTATACGCGCATGTCGAAACCAAGGACGGCATCAAGCCGATCCTCAAAGGCGTGAACCTGACCGTGAACTCCAATGAGACCCATGCCATCATGGGACCCAACGGCTCCGGCAAATCCACCTTGGCGTATACGTTGGCCGGGCACCCCAAGTACATCGTCGATTCCGGCCAGGTGCTGCTCGACGGTGAGGACATCCTCAAGATGACTCCGGACGAGCGTGCCAAGGCGGGCATCTTCCTGGCCATGCAGTATCCGGTCGAAGTTCCCGGCGTGTCCATGACCAACTTCCTTCGTACGGCCAAGACCGAAGTGGACGGCAAGGCTCCATCCATCCGTACTTGGGCCAAGGAGCTGTCCGAAGCCATGAAACGTCTCAAGATGGATCCGAAGTTCGCCACCCGTTCCGTGAACGAGGGATTCTCCGGCGGCGAGAAGAAGCGCGCCGAGGTTTTGCAGCTGGAGCTGCTCAAGCCGAAGTTCGCCATTCTCGACGAGACTGACTCCGGCCTTGACGTCGACGCATTGCGCATCGTCTCCGAAGGCGTGAACCGCGCCAAGGAA
>NZ_JBNMKH010000015.1:0-34305 GCF_050874245.1 Bifidobacterium sp.
CCACATATGTGGCTCCCGCACAGCCCTTTCATTCGTTAACTGTTACCGCTCAACCCGTCCCATTCCACCAGGAACAGGACAAGGATGAGACAGAAGGAATTACTCCAGTTCCACGGCGCCCGTGTACAGCTGGTAGTACTCGCCCTTCTGCGCGATGAGCTCGTCGTGCGAACCGCGCTCGATGATGCGGCCATGGTCGAGCACCATGATCACGTCGGAGTTGCGCACGGTGGACAGGCGGTGCGCGATCACAAACACGGTGCGTCCCTTCATGAGGTTGTCCATGCCGGCCTGCACCACTTCCTCGGTACGGGTGTCGATGGACGAGGTGGCCTCGTCGAGGATCATGGCCGGCGGATCGGCCACTGCGGCACGGGCGATGGAGATCAGCTGGCGCTGGCCTTGGGACAGGCCGGAACCGTCGCCTTCGAGCACGGTTTGGTAGCCGTTGGGCAGCATGCGGATGAAGCTGTCCGCGTTGGTGAGCTTGGCGGCGGCAATGCATTCCTCGTCGGTGGCGTCGAGCCTGCCGTAGCGGATGTTGTCCATCACGGTGCCGGTGAACAGGTTCACGTCCTGCAGCACGATGCCGAGCGACTTGCGCAGGTCGGGCTTGCGGATGCCCTTGACGGAAATGCCGTCGTACAGGATCATGCCTTCCTGGATGTCGTAGAAGCGGTTGATCAGGTTGGTCACCGTGGTCTTGCCGGCACCGGTGGCGCCGACGAGCGCGACCTTCTGGCCAGGCTTGGCGAACCAAGTGATGTCGTGCAGCACGGGCTTGTCCGGGTTGTAGCCGAAGGTCACGTCGGTGAAACGCACGTCGCCCTGCAGCAGGGTCAGGCGGCCGTCCGGCGAGGTGATCGCGTTCTCGCGTGCCTTCCTTGCCACTTCTGCGGCCTTCGGGCTCAGCGACTGCGCGGCCTTCAGGGAACGGGTGCCGTCGTCGCCTTTCTCACGCTTCCAAGCCCAGTGGCCGGTTTCGTGGTCCACTTCGGTCATGGTACGGCCGTCCTCGCCGAGCTCGACGTTGACGAGCGTCACGGAGCCGCCGTCGTCCTCGGGCTTCTCGTCCATCAGCTGGAAGATGCGGGAAGCGCCGGCGAGTGCCATCATCACCATGTTGAACTGCATGGAGACCTGGCCGAGCGGGTTGACGAAGGAGCGGGACAGGGTCAGCAAAGAGACCAGGGTTCCGAGGGTGAGCTTGCCTGCGCCGGAAAGACCGAAGTTGCCCACGCCGGACAGCGCCATGGCGCCGCCGACGATGGCGAGCAGGATGTAGAGGATGTAGCCCATGTTGCCCACGACCGGCATGGTCACGTTGCCCCAGGTGTTTGCTTCGGCGGAGGCGTGGAACAGTTCCTCGTTCTTTTCGTCGAAGGTCTTCTGCGTGGCGTCCTCATGGTTGAAGACCTTGATGACCTTCTGGCCGTTGACGGCTTCCTCGACGAAGGCGTTCACGTCGCCGATCCACATCTGCTGCTTGACGAAGTAGCGGCCGGAACGGGAGACGATGGCGCGCACGACCACGAACAGAATCACGGCGAACACGAGTACGAACACGGTGACCGGCACGGACAGCCACAGCATGGAGACCAGAGCGGCCAGCGCGGAGATCGCGGACGAGAACATCTGCGGGAAGGACTGGCTGATGGCCTGGCGCAGGGTGTCGGTGTCGTTGGTGTAGCGGCTCATGATGTCGCCGTGCTCGTTGGTGTCGAAGTAGCGGATCGGCAGCGTCTGCTGGTGGGCGAACATGTCGTCGCGGATCTTCTTCAGGGTGCCTTGTTCGACGGTGACGATGAGCCACTGCCACAGCCAGCTGCAGAAGGTGCCGGCCGCGTAGAGGCAGGCCATCAACGTCAGGGCGCGCAGCAGCGGGTTCCAGTCGGGGTTCTTCACGCCGACCAGAGGCAGGATGTAGCTGTCGATCAGGGATTGCAGGAACAGTGCGGATCCTGCTTGCGCGGCCGCACCAATCAGGATGCATAGCACGATCGCCACGACGTGCCACTTGTATTGGAAGATGTAGCCGAAGATGCGCTTGGTGGTTCCGGGTGCGGCTTTCTCCATTGGCGGCTTTGCACCCGCCTTGACGCCCGGCTTATTACCCGGCTTGGTTTGCATGGTTTTCTCAGCGTTTTTCTCAGTCATTGTCGTTCCTCCTTTCACTTCAGTTCTTCAGGCTGGGCCTGGTTCTTGGTCTGCGACTCGTAGATGGACCGGTATTCGTCACAGGTCTTCAGCAGCTGCTCATGCGTGCCGGAGGCCATGATGCGGCCTTGGTCCATGACGAGGATCATGTCGGATTCCTGCACGGAGGCGACGCGCTGGGCGATGATGATCTTCGTGGTGTCGGGGATCTCGTGGTGGAACGCCTCGCGGATCAGCTTGTCGGTCTTGGTGTCGACGGCCGAAGTGGAATCATCGAGGATCAGGATCTTCGGCTTCTTCAGCAGCGCGCGGGCGATGCACAGGCGCTGGCGCTGGCCGCCGGAGACGTTGGTGCCGCCCTGTTCGATGTAGGTGTCGTACTTGTCGGGGAATTCCTGGATGAAGCCGTCGGCCTGCGCGAGCTGGCAGGCGTGGCGGATCTCCTCGTCGGTGGCGTTCGGATTACCCCAACGCAGGTTGTCGGCGATGGTGCCGGAGAACAGCACGTTCTTCTGCAGCACCATGGCGACTTGGTCGCGCAGGGTCTCCATATCGTAGTCGCGTACGTCGATGCCGCCGACCTTGAGCGAACCGTCGGTCACGTCATACAGGCGTGGCACGAGCTGCACCAGGCTGGACTTGGCCGAGCCGGTGCCGCCGACGATGCCGACGGTCATGCCGGAACGAATCGTGAGGTTGATGTCGTCAAGCACCGGCTTTTCGGAATTGTCGGAATAGCGGAAGGTGACATGGTCGAATTCGATGGAGCCATCGGCGACCTGCTTGACCGGCTCGGACGGATTGGTCACCGTGCTTTCCTCGTTGAGCACCTGGCAGATGCGTTCCGCGGAGGCTTGGGAGATGATGCACATCACGAAAATCATGGACAGCATCATCATGGCCATGAGGATCTGCATGGCGTAAGTGACCAGTGCGGTCAGATCGCCGGTGGTCAGTCCGAACGCCGCGTTGTTGCCGGAGGCCACGATCTGCTGCGAGCCCATCCATGCGATCAGCAGCATGGTGGCGTAGATGCAGACCATCATGAGCGGGTTGTTGAAGCTCATCACATGGTCGGCTTTGCTGAAGTCCTTGTAGATGCGCTGGGAGATGCGGCCGAACTTGCTGATCTCATGCGATTCGCGGGTGTAGGACTTGACCACGCGGATGCCCTGCAGGTTCTCGTCGACCACGTTGTTGAGCTTGTCGTACGTGTGGAACACGCGCTCGAACACCGGGTGCACGTACACCGCCAGGCCGCACAGGCCGATGGCGAGGATCGGAATGCACGCCAGGAACACCAGCGAGATCGACGGGCTGATGCGGAACGAGAAGATCCAGGCCACGATCACCATGATCGGGGCGCGCACGCCCAATCGGATGATCATGGAGTAGGCGTTCTGCAGGTTGGTCACATCGGTGGTGAGCCTGGTGATGATCGAGCCTGTGGAGAACCGGTCGATGTTGGTGAAGCTGAAGCCCTGCACCTTCTCGAACTCGTCGTGGCGCAGGTTCTTGGCGAAGCCGGCGCCGGCGATCGCGGCGAGCTTTCCCGCGAGGAAGCCGGCGGTGAGCGAGCATACCGAGCATACCAGCAGAATCAGGCCGAATTTGATGATGGACGGCATGCTGCCGCCGCTGATGCCCTCGTCGATGAGCGATGCCATCACCGTGGGGATGAGGATCTCCAGCACGCCTTCGATGGCCACGAACACCGGGGTGAGGATGCTGGCTTTCTTGTATTCGCGCAGGGATCGCCCCAGCGTGCGTATCAGATGTTGTTTCGGCCGTTCGGTCTGAGCCGCGGCCTGTGTTGCTGTCGTCACCGTTGTTCCTTTCCTTCTTCGTCATCTTGCCGCTCGTCTTGTTGACGGCATACCTCGTCGATATCCAACCGTGAATATCTGCTTTCGTCACCTATGGTGCCGGTGCTGACCAAGTTGGTCTGCATCACGTCGAGCGTGTGCATGAATTGCCTGATCTCGGTGTCGCTCAGCCGCGCCAGCAGCTTGTTCTCCATCTGTTTCGCGTTGCTCCGCAACGCTTTGGCGATGGCACGCGACTTGTCCGTCAGCACGATTCTTTTCAGGCGCGCGTCCCGTGGCACCGACTCGCGCGCGACCAGTCCCTTGCGTTCCATCAGCGCGAGCACGCGGCTCGCCGTGGAACGCGTCACGCCGAAACGACGTTCGACGTCCTGGGGAAAGATCTCTTCGCCCTCGTGATGGTCGAGGAACACGATGATGTCGATGTTCCCGCCACTGACGTCCTTCACCTGTTCGGGTCGGGTGACGTACAGGTACCGGTTGATGACGTTGTGCAATGCCCGGATGGCCACGCTCGGCGGCTTGCACCGGTCGTTTTCCCAAATCTCGACCAGCTGTGGACTGACCGACGATTCCTCATTGGCTGTCTCTGATGTCACGGAGCACATCATAATACGTTGCATGTACAACAGTTGTACATGCAACATTCAAGTGTGTCGCACGACGACCAATCACACCATACCCCCGCATGCGCGCACGCAAAAGGGCCGGAACCGATCCGCGTCGCACAACGCGAATCAGTCCCGGCCCGCAATCGCCCCACGTCTTGCTATCGGGTGATCTTGGCGTATTCGGCCAGCATGAAGGCGGTGATCTTCTTGCCACCATCGCTCATGAGCATCGGCATGGAGTTGATCGGCATGGACTTGAGGAACATGCGCATCATGTCGTTGTCGGGCAGCTTCGGCAGCTCGCCGCTCTCGCCGGCCGCGTATACGGCGGCCACCACCTTGGAGCCGACCGGGTCGTCGGACCATTCGCCGAACGTGGACCACTCGGTCAGCGGCAGGGCCTTGCCGTCGCCGTCGAGCGACACCGTGGCAACGTCTGCGATGTCGCGGCTGGACGTGCCGACCTCGATGCCGTATTCGCCGGCCTCCACATGCCAGTCGTCGAATTTCTCGGACCAGTAGGCGAAGGCGCGCTCGTCCAGATCGAAGGAGACCTCGGCCGATTCGCCGCCCTTGAGGAACACTTTGCGGAATCCCTTGAGCTCATGCCTTGGGCGGGCCACGGCGGCTTTGCCCGGAGCCACGTAGACCTGCACGGTTTCGGCGGCGTCCACATCGGAGGTGTTGGTGACGGTCGCGCTGACGCGGGCGGTGTTGGCGCCGGTCTTCTCCGCCTTGACGTCGGAGATCTCGAAGGTGGCGTAGCTCAGGCCGTAGCCGAACGGATAGTCGACGGCCTTGCCGTAGGTGTCGTAGTAGCGGTAGCCGACGAACACGCCTTCGCCGTAATCGACGTGCCCCTCCTCGCCCGGCCAGTTGATCATGCTCGGGTCGTCGTTGATGTCCATCGGCACGGTCTGCGCGAGTTTGCCGGAGGGGCTGACCTCGCCGAAGATCACGTCGGCGAGCGCCGGACCACCGGCCTGGCCGAGCAGCCAGGATTCGAGGATGCCTTTGGCGTCGTGCGCCCAGGGGGCCACGGAGACGACGGAGCCGTTGGAGAGCACGACCACGATGTTCTTGTTTTCCGCGGCGACGGCTTCGAGCAGTTCGATCTGCTTGGCTGGGAGGTCGAGGGTTTCGCGGTCGAAGCCTTCGGATTCCGCGGCTTCGGGAAGTCCCAGGAACATGAGCACCACGTCGGCGCCCTTGGCGGTGTCGACGGCTTCGGTTTCGAGTTCGGCGTCGGCCGGTTCGAGATCGAGGGTGAAGCCAGGGGCGAACGAAGCGTTCACGCCTCGTTCGGCGAGGGTGTCGAGGAAGCTGGTCATCTTGGTCGGGGTGATGTGCGAAGAGCCGCCGCCCTGGTAGCGCGGGGTGCGAGCGAATTCGCCGATGACCGCGATTCTGGCGTCTTTGGCGACCGGCAGGATGGCGTCGTCGTTCTTGAGCAGCACCATGGATTCGATGGCGGCCTGGTGGGCCACCTCGTTGTGGGCGTCCACGTCGAAGCGGTAGCCCTCGACGCTCATGGCGGCGCGCGTCTTGTTCACGAGGTCGATCATGCCCTGAGCCATGCGGTCGAGCTGTTCCGGCTGGATGCGGCCGTCGCGGGCGGCGTACACGATCTGGTCGTCCGTGTAGCTCGGCGGCATTTCGAGGTTGAGTCCAGCGTTGAGGGAGGCGACGCGGTCGTGGTCGGCGCCCCAGTCGCTCATGACGATGCCTTGATATCCCCATTCGTCGCGCAGCACGTCGGTGAGCAGCCAGCGGTTCTGCGCGGAGTGCACGTCGTTGATGCGGTTGTAGGAGCACATGATGGTCCACGGCTGGGCGGTCTTGACGATGTGCTCGAAGGCCGGGAAGTAGATCTCGCGCAGCGCGCGCTGGGAGATGTTGGCGCTGATGCGCAGGCGGTCGGTCTCCTGGTTGTTGGCGGCGAAGTGCTTGAGCGAGGTGCCCACGCCCTTAGACTGCACGCCGGCGACGATGCCGACGGCCTCATGGCCGGCCAGATACGGGTCTTCGGACCAGTATTCGAAGCAACGGCCGCCAAGCGGATTGCGCTTGATGTTGACACCGGGTCCGAGGATGACGGCGACCTTCTCCTGGATGCATTCCTCGGCCATGGCTTCGCCCACCTGATGGATGAGGTCCGGATTCCAGGAGCTGGACAGTCCGGCGGCCGGCGGGAAGCAGGTGGCCGGCACGGAGTCGTTCAGGTCGGTTTCGCCGGTGCTGGACGCCAGGGACTTGCGCAGTCCGTGCGGACCGTCGGTGATCATGTAGCCGGGGATGCCTTTGGATTCGACGCCCTGCAGGTGCCAGGCGTCGCCGCCGGACGTCAACGAGGCCTTCTCCTCAAGCGTCAGATCGTCGACGGAAGGGTATGCGGTGTCGTTCATATGCGCCTCTTTCATAGGTATGGTGTTCGTTTGTCTGCGGTCTCGGTCGGTTCCGGCAACAGCTCAGCTCCGAGCTATCTACCAACCGATTGGTAAGTACTTTATCAAACTCCGCCATACGACACGCCAACCACCTTGAAAAGGTGGCTAACCGACCATACAGTAGGTTGCCGAGTGAAGAATGACCATGGCATGTATGTATTGCCGGCGATAAAGATGGGAGAATAGCGCGATATGGCCAACGATGAAGTCGACCGTAGAAGCGAAATCCTCAATGCGGCGATCGAATATTTTGGAAAATTCGGCTATTACGGCACCTCGCTGCAGAGGATCGCGGATCGGGTGAAGCTCACCAAGGCGGGCGTACTGCATTACGTCGGCAGCAAGGAGGGCCTGCTCATGGCGGTGCTCGACGGCATGTTCGACCGCGGTACCGAAAACGTCGTGTCCGACATGCTGACCCTGAGCAAGCCAACGATCGCGGAAATGTGGCGTCGGACCATCGCCATCAACGCCAAGCGACCGGAGCTCGTGCACATGTTCTCCACGCTCAGCGCCGAAGCGCTTGACCCGAGCCATCCCGCACATGACTATTTCGCCGAGCGTGAGGAACGAGTCGTCGGCGTGGCCAAGAACATCCGCTGGTATCTACCCGAAGGCGTCGACGCCGAGCAGTTGCTGCGCGCGGGATTCTCCATGATGGATGGCGTGCAACTGCGCTGGCTGCGCGTGCCGGGCCGTGACCTCGTCAAGATGTGGGCCGACTGCGAGGAGATGCTGTTCCCCCTGCCCCAGTGGGAGGGCTACCGGTAGGCCATGCGCTATCTGCTGGCACCGGATTCGTTCAAGGAGGCCGCTTCCGCACAGGCCGTGGCTGAGGCGATGCGCCGGGGCGTGGCGGCCGGCGATCCCGACGCCGAATGCCGCATGATGCCATTGTCCGATGGCGGCGAGGGATTGACCGACGCGCTGGTCCAGGCCACCGGCGGCGAATTGCAATCGGAGCACGCGCATGACGCGCTGGGCCGGCCGATCATCACACGATATGGATTCCTTGGCGAGGGTGGTTTCGGAACATCCCACGATGGAGAGAATCCGCGCACCGCGGTGGTCGAGTTGGCTGCAGCGAGTGGCATCGAGCGCATCTCTCCCGCCGACCGCGATCCGTTAGCGGCGTCCACTTTCGGCACCGGCGAGCTGATTCGCGCCGCGATCGACGCCGGAGCGGAACGCATCGTACTTGGATTGGGCGGCAGCGCCACCACCGACGGCGGCACTGGCCTGGCCCGAGCGCTCGGCTATCGTTTCCTTGATGCGGACGATTGCGAGCTGCCGCTTGGCGGCGGCGCACTCCCCCGGCTTGCCCGCATCGACGACGCCGAGGTTTCCGACGACGTACGAAACATCCCGATCATATTGGCATGCGACGTCACCAATCCGCTGACCGGGCCGGACGGCGCCGCCGCCGTGTTCGCGCCGCAGAAAGGCGCGGATGCGCAGCAAGTGACGACGCTTGACACCGGTCTTGCCCAGCTTGCCGACGCCATCGAGGCGCTGAACGGCCGCATGATCGCGAATCGGCCTGGGGCGGGCGCGGCAGGTGGTACCGGCGGTGGCATGCTGGGCCTGTTCAACGCGTCCATGCGTCCCGGCATCGAGCTGGCACTCGATGTGCTGCATGCGCGCGAAGCCTGCGCGTGGGCCGATATCGTGATCACCGGCGAAGGATCGATCGACGGACAGACGCCCTATGGCAAAGTGCCGAGCGGCATCGCACGGCTGGCGAAATCGCAAGGCAAACCGGTCATCGCCATCGGAGGCAAGGTGACGCGGGATCCGCAGACCATGGCCGCATTGCGTGAAGCCGGCATCGTCGCGACGTTCGGCATCGCGCCGGGCCCAGCCGCCCTGCCGCAACTGCTCGCCGACACGGAACGCAACGTGGAAGCCACCTGCGCCGCGATCGCCGGGCTGCTGAGCGTCGCGTGCAAGTATGTGCGTTGAAACCACATCGATTCGGTCATGATTGACCAGAATCATATTTTGGCCGATCACACTGGCGTAGCGTCATGAACATTCACTAAAAGCCGATGCCGCAATGGTCTTTCGTGTCGAGCAAACAGACAATATTCAACGTGCATCACCCGGTCCCGTCGCTGTACGCGTACGAGAGTAATCTGGGCGAAAGAGCAGGCACTCAGTCTGCCGCACCGACATAAGGACTGCTTTTTGGTCATTGTTCTGTAAGGAACGGCTTGCCACCGTTATGCATCCACACTTCGCGGAGGCATATGGCTCGGTTTTGGCATGCCCGTTTCACCCTTTGATTTATTCGTAATCGATATTTCAATGACATACAGAACAAGGAACAATCATGCGTTTTTCGAAAGCGAACACATTCGATCAGACCCTTATCCGATCCAAAATCATGGGTCCGAATCCCCTCAAACTCTGCGAAGAGCTCCTTGCCGACGCCGGAATCCCCGCCGGTTCGACGGTATGCGATCTTGGATCAGGAACCGGCATCACCAGCGCGATGCTCGCCCGTGAATACCATCTCGACGTCTACGCCGTCGATCTGTGGAGCGATCCGGATGACAACCGGAGGTTTTTCGACGGACTCGGCATTCCCGCCAAAACCATCCACCCCGTCAAAGCCGATGCCTCGCGGGGCCTGCCGTTCGGCCATGGTTTCTTCGACGCGGTAATCAGCATCGATTCGTACAACTACTACGGACGTGATCCGCAGTATCTTGGCACGAGACTGTTGCCGTACGTCAAGAACGGGGGCATGCTGTACCTATCGATTCCTGGCATGAAACACGATTGCCATGACGCGTTGCCCGATTGTCTGCTCAAGTCGTGGACGCCCGAGCAGCTCGAATACATGCACGACATCGATTGGTGGCGGGCGATGATTTCGCTCACATCCGGCATCGACATCATCGACATGCATGAGATGCATTGCACCGCCGAAGCGTGGAACGATTGGCTGGCTTGCAACAACGCATACGCGGACGGCGACCGAGCGGCCGTTGAGGCAGGCGCGCTCGAGTATCTCAACACCATCGCCATCACCCTGCGCAAGCGCTGACACGCACGACTATCGACTCGGCTTAGGCGGGTACACGGCATCATCAACCGGCCGCTCGCCTGAGCCGCGCATGACCGGCTATGCGGCGCGCTTGGAGAAGCGGAACATGAGCAGGGCCAGGATCTCACCCGTCACGGCCATGCCGAAGAACACCCACATGCTGGTGGAAAACCCGGCGACGTAGGCGGCCGCGGACTTCATGCCCGCGGCACGGTTCACTGCGGAAAATTCGGCGATCAGCGTGGACGCGACCGCGGTGCCGATGGCGCCGGCGAGCTGCTGCACGGTGTTCATCACCGCGGAACCGT
Organism: Bifidobacterium sp.; assembly: GCF_050874245.1. Taxonomy (GTDB): domain Bacteria; phylum Actinomycetota; class Actinomycetes; order Actinomycetales; family Bifidobacteriaceae; genus Bifidobacterium. Next base: position 10,402 of record NZ_JBNMKH010000015.1, read on the forward strand.
CGGCGTTCATCGCAGCCGGCAGCTGGTTCAGCGCATGCGTCTGGTCGGGCACGAGCACGAATCCGGATGCGGCCATGAACAGCGCGTAGGCGATCGCGACGGCCCATTCATGCGCGCCGCCGAGCATCATCACGATATCCATGATGGCCACGCCGACAAAACCGCAGGCGATGAATTTCGGCGGAAAATGCGCTTTCAGCGCACCTCCGATCAACGGCGCGGAAATCGCGCCGACCACGGCACCCGGCAGCAGGATCAGGGCTGCGATCATGCTGGTGTGGCCGAGTCCGCGCTGCAATAGAATCGGCAGCAGGAAGTTCACGCCGAGCACTCCGCCGGACGACATCAGCAGAATCAGCATACCCAATGTGAATCCGGGAAATGCGAACGTACGCACCTCGATCAGCGGATGCTCCATCTTGAGCTGCACGGCCGCGAACACGCCCAGCACCACGATCGCGCCGGCAAGCACCGTCCAGAACCGCCAATCGCCATTCCACTGCGCGAAGAAGCTCGCAGCCACGATGATGCCGGCCAACCCAATCGCCACCAATATCAGCGACGGCACCGACAGGTAGCCCTTCCCGCCATGGCGGATGTCGGGGACGGTGGCGCATCCCAGCACGAGGGAGAGAATAAGAAACGGAATCATCGTGTAGAAGATCCAATGCCAGTTGAGGAATTCCATGACGAGCCCGCCGAACACCGGACCGATGGCAGGGGCCGCGCAGGTCACCAGACTGACCAGTCCAAGCATCATGCCGCGCCTGTTGAACGGCGCTTTCTCCAGGATGATGTTGGTCAGCAGCGGCAAGGAGACTCCAGTGCCCAGCGCCATGATGAGCCGCGCCGCGAGCAGCATCGGAAAGTTCACGGCGAGCGCGCCGACCACCGTGCCGGCCGAGAACAGCGCCACCGCGGTGACGAACAGGCCTTTGGTGGGGAACGTGCGCACCATGAACGGCGAGGTCGGAATGGCGATGGACAGCAGTAGCAGGTAGCCGGTGGTGAGCCATTGCACCACGTCGGCGGAGATGGCGAACTCCCCCATCAGCGTGGAGTACGCGATGTTGAGCGACGTTTCGGACAGAATGCCGAGGAAGGTGAGGATGGCGAGCGCCACCACCACGATGGTGAGTCTGCCTTCGCTCATGGTGCCGGCGGAGCTGGCTGCCGGTGTTGTCCGATGGTTGTGTCGTTCGTCGTGGATGCTCACGGTTCTCCTTGTCGTGTTGGTGTCGTCGGCGTTGACGTCCGCCGGCGATATCCGCATATCGTATTGCCTCGCCTATATCTAGGGAGGAAAAGTTACGCGAAATTGCATGCGCGCATTCGGACACGCCTCCGATTGCACCTGCTGCCTATGATGAGATGAAAGCGTGCCGATTACGAAGGGTGCGCATCAGTATAAGGAGAGACTGATGAGAAGGACACCGTTGCTTGTGTTGCGCGGCGGCATCGCGGCGGCGGCCGCGGCCGTCATGGCGCTGGGCGTCACCGTGCAGGCGCAATGTGCTGAACCGTACCCCTCAGATACGAGCCAGCCGGACTATACGGCGCTGCTCAGCGATTTCGGCAACTATTACCAGCCGGATCTCACCAAGCCCGCCACGGGTCTCTATGGCCACGTGGTCAATGCGGACGTGCTCAGGGCGAACAGCGACGCCGCGGTTTCGGTGAACCATAAGGCCAACGAGGGGCGGACCGGCAACGACGCTCCGCTCAACGCGCAGCAGCAGCGAGCGTTGAAGGACAGCGATCTTCTCTTCGAGGAGACGTACCCCGATGCGCTCGGCTCCACCTTGGGCGAGTTTCTGAGCGAGGGCATCGAACGGGGCGACCTGCCGCTGTCCACGACGCTGCTGGTCAAGCAGCCTCAGGACGGCGCCGCCTCCGGACATGACCGGACCGCGCTGCTTTCGAATTACGTGAAGAGTTCCGCCGTGAAGAAGAAGTACGTCCATCCGCGCCCGTTCGCGGACCGCACGAACGGCGGCTACGTGGAGGCGGGACTGCCGAAGACCGAGGACATCATCCGCCTGCCGGAATGGACGGACGGTTCCGGCAATCAGCATGATCCCGGCTACGATTCGCTCGTGTCCACCGGATCGTTTCCCTCCGGGCATACCATCGTCGCCTATGCCGGCGGCATAGGGCTGGCCACGCTGCTGCCGCAGCTTGCGCCGGAAATTCTGACGCGCGCATCGGAGGCGGCCAACAATCGTCTGATCATCGGCGTGCATTACCCGCTCGATCTGGTGAGCGGGCGCATTCTCGGCGAGGCCGGGCTCGCGACGCGTTGGTCCGATGAACAGTTCCGCAACGACAAGCTGATGCCGGCATATCAAGAGATGCAAGCGTATATGGCGAAGCGTTGCGTGGGCGCCAATATCGTTACCCGCGCGGCGGATGATCCGACGACCGTGCAGAATTGCGTGACCGCGTTGAACGCGAATTCCGCTGATTCCTCCAAGCCGAGCGGCGGATACACCAACGATTTCACCGACGATTTCAGCACACAGCCGGTGACCAACCGCACATCGGCATTGGCCGCCTACCAAGCACGCATGAGCTACGGATTCAAGCCGACCTCCGCCACCGGCAAGGCCGCCGTCGTACCGGAAGGCGCGGAAAATCTGTTGATCACCGCGTTCCCGACGTTGAACGCCGAACAGCGGAGGGCCGTGCTGGCCGCTACGGAGATTGATTCCGGCGAACCGTTGGATGCAAGTTCGAACGGCTATCAGCGGCTGAATCTCGCCGCCGCCTACAGCGCCAAAGTGACGCTGTCCGCAGACGGTTCCGTGGTCAAGGTGGAGCCGGGGCAGGCCGTTGCCTCCGTGGTGTGCGAGAACGGTTCGGCCGATTCCGACTCCTCGAATGGAAGCAATGATGCCGCTGCCGGCACCACCAAAACCATTGCGAACACCGGCTCGGACATGCTGGCTCCGGCGAGCATGATGGTTGCCTGCCTCATGCTCGGCATCGGATTGATGCTGACCCGCCGACGCGCGTAAGGCAATAGGTCGGGTCACCCTATGGGAGGTCCGACCTTCACTTACCTATTGGAACGGCAACGACGCCGATGCTCATTGCAGCTTGTACTCCAGATACACCTGATTCTCCTCTATAAGCCCCTGAAGCAGAGCCTTCCCCCACCCTGCGATGCGGAATCCGCACCGTTGTTACAGGCGTTTCGCCGGCTCATTATGCGCATAGGTGTCGAGACGGACGACCGCGCAGCCGTGCCCGGCCGCATATTCCGTCGCGTATTGCACCATCCGGCTTCCATACCCGTGGCCCGCGAACCGCGGCGGCACGCACAGCGTATGCACGACAAGCACATCCTCGCCTTCGCCGGGATACCGCCATGCCACGTCGGCGTATTCCGCGGGCTGGGCATGGTTCAATATCATGCTGGCACGGATCTCACCATCCTCTTCCAGCACGACCATCTCCCCTGCGGGCACGGCGCGCTTCGGCACAGCGATCGTCGGGTATACGCCCAATTCCCAATGGGAATCGCCTCCATGCTTCTGCTCGTAGGTCAGCAGGTCCTCGTAGGTCGCGGCAATCGCCGCGATATCCGCAGATGTCGCCTGTCGTATCATGCTATTCCTTCCTTTTCGAACCCCGGTGAGCCGTAACCGATGTGTCATGGCGAGATTCCGTAGGGGGTTTCACTGTTCCGTAGGTGGTCGCCGGTGGTATCGGGGATGAGGAACGGCTTTATTCAAGCCATTCCTTCGGCAGGCATTCGGCCCCAACCACCTACGGAACCCGAAAACCGCCTACGGAAAGACCGGACCTTGCCGCGACCCGGCCCGTATGCATGCACGGAGCCGATACGGCAACCAAGAAGTCATTGTAGAACCGCCCATACGAGCGATGCCCACAATATGCGCGACATGCGCTGCGGCGATTTGTGAAATTACCTGAATCATCGTAAAATACCAAGTGGTAATTAAAGGACACCGCTTCAACGAGGAAAGTGAGCAATCCATGACCAACACCACCGATCTGCCGTACAAGAACCCCGGACTTCCCGCGTCCGAGCGCATCGCCGATCTGCTCGGACGCATGACCCTCGAAGAGAAGGTCGGCCAGATGATGCAGCTTGACGCGCGCAGCGGCGACTTGGACGACCTGATCGTCAACAAGCACGTCGGCTCGATCCTGCACACCTCCCCCGCGGATCTGCCCCGCGCGGTCGAGACCGTGAACACGAAGACCCGTCTCGGCATTCCGCTGATCATCGGCGACGACTGCATCCACGGCTATTCCTTCTGGCCTGGCTCCACCATCTTCCCCTCCCAGCTGGGCATGGCCGTGAGCTTCGATCCGGCCAAGGTCCAGGCTGCGGGCCGTGCCACCGCCGAGGAGGTTTCCACCACCGGCGTGCATTGGACGTTCTCCCCTGTGCTGTGCATCGCCCGCGACACCCGTTGGGGACGCGTGGACGAGACATTCGGCGAGGATCCGTATCTCATCGGAGAGATGGCCTCCGCCATCGTCAAGGGCTATCAGGGCGGCGCCAAGGCCGGCGAGCCGCTTGCCAAGGACGCGATTCTGGCCTGCGCCAAGCATTTCGCGGGCTATTCCGAAACCCAGGGCGGACGCGATGCCTCCGAAGCCGACCTGAGTCACCGCAAGTTGGAATCCTGGTTCCTGCCGCCGTTCGAACGTGTGGCGAAGGAAGGCTGCGGCACCTTCATGCTCGGCTACGAATCCATTGAAGGCGTGCCGGTCACGTTCAACAAGTGGTTGCTGTCCGACAAGCTGCGTGGCGCGTGGAACTACCAGGGCACGCTGATCACCGACTGGGACAACGTCGGCCGTTCCGTGTGGGAGCAGAAGATCAAGGCCGATTACGTGCATGCCGCCGCGGACGCTGTCAAGGCCGGCAACGACCTGATCATGACCACGCCGAAGTTCTACGAGGGCGCCATCGAGGCCGTGAAGACCGGTCTGCTGGATGAATCGCTGATCGATGAGGCCGTGTCCCGCATTCTCGCGCTCAAGTTCCGCCTGGGTCTGTTCGAGGATCCGCGTCTGCCGGACGAGGAGCGCATCAAAACGGTTATCGGATCCAAGGCCCATCAGGAGCTCAATCTGCAGATCGCGCGCGAATCCGTGGCGCTGCTCAAGAACAATGGCGCGCTGCCGTTCTCGGCCGCTCCGGGCAAGCGCATCGCCGTCGTGGGCCCGCTGGCCGACGACGCCCAAGAACAGCTGGGCGATTGGGCCGGCAATTCCGGCCAGGTCAATTGGATGCCGGACGGCCAGCCGCGCGGCATGATCACCACCATCCTTGATGGATTCAAGCAGCTTGCGCCCGAAGGATGCGAGGTCGTGTATTCGCGCGGCGCGAACATCATCGACCTGGTGGACGATCCGGAAGGCGAGTTCTATCCGGACGGCCAGCCGCGTCCGAAGCTCGGCGTCTCCGCCAAATTCGACCAGCAGCTGCTGGATGAGGCTGTGGACAACGCGCGTCATTCCGATCTTGTCGTCGCCGTCGTGGGCGATGTGGTGCAGCTGGTCGGCGAGACCTGCTCCACCGCCACGCTGGAACTGCTCGGAGGGCAGAACGCCATGCTCGAGGCGCTTGCCAACGTAGCCCGCGAGACCGGCAAGCCGCTGGTCGTAGTGCTGATGAGCTCCAAGCCGCAGGTGATGCCGGCATGCGTGATCGGCACCAATGGCGTGATTGTGGACGAATCCGCGGCCGATGGCGTCAGCGCGTTCATGTGGGCGCCGAATCCGGGCATGAAGGGCGGTCAGGCCATCGCGGAGATCATCCTTGGCAAGACCGAGCCGAGCGGCAGGCTTCCGATCACCTTCCCGCGCCATGCCGGACAGCTGCCCGTCTACTACAACCAGATCCGTGGCCAGCATGGCAACCGGTACGCCGATCTCACGCAGGATCCGGCATTCGCGTTCGGCGAGGGCCTGGCCTACACGACCTTCGCATATGGCGAGCCGACGATCACGAACGTACCGGCTTCCGGCACGTTCGCCAAGACGGACACCGTGCATGCGGAGATCGCGCTCACGAACACCGGCGAGCGCAAGGGCACCGAGGTGGCGCAGCTGTACATCGGTGATATCGTGACCTCGTACAGCTGGACGGACCGTGAGCTCAAGGCGTTCCAGCGTGTGGAGCTCGAGCCGGGCGAGACCAAGACCGTCGGATTCGATATTCCGGTCGCGGATTGCACCATCGTCGACCCGGACGCCAACCGCATCGTGGAGCCTGGCGAGTTCGAAGTGCTGATCGGACATTCGAGCCGCCGCAAGGATCTCAAGCGGACCACGTTCACCGTGGCGTGAATGGTTCCAGCTTGGTAGTGGTCGGCAATCGTCATCGATGGTCGGCCACTACCGGCGACTTTTTTGGGGGGGGCGGCCATCAGACTGCCCCCAAATTCATATGCGGATCATCATATACGGATCATCGGCGGGAATCAGCGATAGGAGTCCCACAACGGTGCGGGGAACAGCATGTTCTCCATTTCTGCCCACTCGCCGCATAAATCGACTTCCGGTTCGCGCAGCCACCACAGCTGAATGCCATCCATGATTTCCATGGCTTTGCGCACCACTGGCCGCATGCTGCCGGCCCATGCGCCCAATTGCGGCGGAACCACCCACGGGTATTCCGAGTAGTGTTCCCAGATGTCCTCCATGCGTCCCATGAATTCGTCATGCAATGGGTGATCCGGGTTCAGGGATTCCGCCGACAGCACGGTGAACAGCTGCACCATCATGCGGCGGCGCGAGTTGTGTTTCACCAGGTAGCGCAGATACGCGGGAAAATGCGGCGCGGACGGGTCGCTGCCCGGCATGCCCGAAGAGAAGAAGTCCTCCGGCGTGCCGGTCTGCCCGTAGTATTCGTCATATACCAGCGCCAGCATTTTGTCTTTGTTGTCGACGTATCGCAACACGCCTTGTTTGGAGATGCCGACGCGATCGGCCACGTCCTGGATGGAAATGCCGTTGAATCCGCGTTCGCTGATGAGCTGCACCGCCGCATCCAGCACTTCCGCACGACGCTCTTGTGGCGATTTGCGGGTACGTTTCAAAGTCTCTTCCTCTGCCATGACTCCGAGTCTAATGCCCTTTGCGTCGATTGTCGTTGATTGACGGCGCCGATGCCACGTCATCGTGGGGCGCATCCGCTTGAATCCATCCGTGACGCCATACGCGGGTCAGATCCCATGCTTCGAGATTGCCGCCGTTGCGCGGGTCACGTGGCGGTTTTCCTTCGCCGCTGCCTGGTTTCGCGGAACGCGCAAGCTGGTAGCTCCAATAGACCTGCCCCGCCGACGCATCCCATGCCGCGCGTTGCAATCGCGATACTTGACGGTATGCGTCCGCTCGGTTCCGGCCGTGCAGGGCCCACCGGTTCTCCACGCACCACTCGCCCACAAGTACAGGGATATGGCGGGCCGCCGAACGGATGGCGATTTCGCGCGCACCCACCAGCATTCGGTACAGCCATGGCAGGTGCCGCGATTGCAGGTACAGTCGGCGTGCCGGTCCCGCGAACAACGGCTCCTCCATGGCGATGAGATATTGGTGGGTGTCGAGCATGACGTTGCGCATGCCGGCGCGACGGAACCAGTCGCCCCAGCGGAGCAGTCGGAAGCCGTCATGGAATACGATTATGGTTTCCGGGCGCAGTATGGCGCGCAGCCGGGTGTAGGCGTCGCGGTAGAAGCGCTTCAGAAAGCGTAGTGGGACATGCGTGCTGCCGGAGGCCTCGCGGACGTCCTTCGCCGTATTCGACGTGCCATGGAACACCGACCAGCTCACCGGTTCGTTGAGCACTTCGATGCTGTGTAGGGTCGGCTCGTCACGATATCGGCGGGCCAATCGTTCCAGCACATTCAGCGCGTATTCCACCAAGTCCGGATTCTGCGCCCATTTGCACACGCCCGTCAGACCGCCGTTGTCGAAACCATTCTGTGAGCCGGGCACGGTATGCAGGTCGATCATGATCTTCAGTCCCGTCTCCCGCGCCCAACGGAACGCGCGGTCGAGGTATGCGATGCAGCCCGGATGTCCGGGCCAGTCGCCGAAGATGAAATATGGTATGGGAATGCGCACGAGATTGAGCCCATGGTCGGCGATGATGCGGAAATCCTCCAGGGTGATGTAGGCGTCGCGGTGCCGGCGCAGTTCCTCGGCGAGATTCCGCTCGGACCAGAGGGCGCCGTGCGTGCGGTGCATCCAGATTTCGTCGTCTTCGTCAGTGCGGACGAACGGTTCCGGATCCATCCATTTCTCCAGCACCAGCCAGTTGCCGAGGTTCACGCCGTTGATTCGCTCGTCGATGCCCAGCACCATGCGTCTCACCGCCCTTACATTCGGGGGTTGCCCGACTTTTCGTTTCCGCCCATCACAACCCATGGCAAAACCCATTCAGCCCAATGGGCCAAGGAACCGCGCGTCATTCGCAACGTTCCTTAGTCCATTGTATGTGCCCCGCGAGGGCCCATGGTCACGGCGCGACATGTCGCCGTGACGAGAGACGGGCTACTTCTGGAGGGGGAACCAGTCCTGGGCGATGCAGCGTCCAAGGTCCCATGCGTCCCAGCCGATCCAGCCGGGAGTGTTGACAGTGTCAGTGAGCAGCTTGTAGTTCCAGTAGTAGAAGCCGCTGCCCTTGCTCCATGCGGCGAGCTGGGATTCGGCTACGCCCTGGTACAGCGAGCGCTTCTGTTCGGCGGTCAGGGTTTCGACCTGAGCCCCTTCCTCGCCGTTGAGCACGCTTTGGCCGCCGTGGGTGTCCACACCGCAGCCGACGGAGTTGAACAGGCACCACTCCCCCACAATCACCGGGAAGTATTCGCTCATCTCGGCGATCATCGGCGCGTAGGTATTCCTCACGAAGTCGTCGTAGCCCTCCGCTGTCTGCGGGCAACCCATCGTTTCGGCGGTCATGAGGTATTGGTGGGTATCAAGGACCACGTTCTTAAACTCGGGCGCGAGCTTGCCGTCGGGGCCGCGCATGAAGTCTTTCCACTGTTCGATGTCGAAACCGTCGTGGAACACCACGACTTTGTCGGTCGGCAGCGCGCCCTTGTCGGCGTCGCGTAGACGGTGGTAGGCGGTGATGTAGAAGTTCTTGAGCCAGTCGAATGCGATCGGGCCGGTGCCTTCGGCGAGTTCCGGATCGACCGCCTTGTAGCGTTCGGTCACGTTCGCCATCGGCCAGCAGGTGGTGGTGTTCGGCTCGTTGATGATTTCGATGCCCATCAGCGCCCGACGATGGCCGTACCGCCTGGCGAGGCGTTCGAGCACGGACAGCACGAATTCGACTTCGTCGGGCAGCTGCGCCCACTTGCACACGCCGGAGATGCCGCCGTTGTCGAAGCCGTTCTGGCTCATCGGCGCGGTGTGCAGGTCGATGAGGATGGTCAGGCCGTATTTCTCGGCCCAGTTGAAGGCCTTGTCGAGTTCGTCGATGCAGCCGATGAACGGCGCGCGGTCGCCGAAGATGAAGTACGGCACGGGGATGCGCACGGAGTTCAGTCCCCACGATTTGATGGTGGCGAAGTCGCGCTCGTTGATGTATTCGGCGCGGTGGGTCCTGATGCGGGCCTCGTAGACGGCCGGATCGAGTTGCGTCGGCAGATAGTATTCGTCATCGGCAGTGGTTCCATCGAATAATGCCGGGTTCATCCACTTTTCCAGCACCAGCCAGTTGCCGAGGTTCACACCTTTGATGTAGTCGAGGTTCATATGCACTCCTTTGTACGTTTTCAATCATATTTTCTATTACTTAGTAATCACTAAGTTAGATGATAGTACATCATTTTTCTTCTCCCCGCAACCCGTCTCGGACATCTCTCCGAACCGCTGTCGCACGATTTCGCATAAAGTACCCTTTGCGAAAATCGTGGGGCCGACAATCAAAATCGTGCAGCAATTTCGCAGAATCATGCGATTAATCATAAGGAAAAAGCCTCTTTCTTGCGGGAAGAAAGAGGCAACCTGCAGCCGGAGAGACGATTACTGCTTATCGCTGGCGAATCGTTACGTGCAAGGCACTCACCGAGGCAGCGGGCAACGTTACCGTCAGCTCGGCGCCGCCGGCGGATTCGTGCACGCTCACGGCACTATCCACGTCCACGGCATGAGTGCGCACCAGATCCGGATGCTCCACCGTGTTGCAATCATGCGGGTCTTCGGAAGCAAGCGTTTCCATCGAATCAACCTGAGCGCCGCACGGCAAATGCAGCCGCACTTCGGCACCATCGTTCATATGCGCATTGGTGAGATTAATCAGCAGCTGCGTGCCATCCTCATTACGTGACGCAAACGTATACACGGCAGAATCCTCGGAATCGTTACGCGCCACGTCAAGTGCGGTCATGCCACGATGCATCTTATACATCATGAACACATCGTAGTTAGGCGTAAGGATGGTCCGATCGCCTTCAGTCAAGATCAGTGAGTTAAGCACATTGATGGTCTGCGCGTTACACGCCATGGTCACCTTGTCGCAATTACGCTGCAGCAGATCCAACGTAAGCGCGGTGGTGATGGCGTCGCGCATGGTCACCTGTTGCTTGAGCGCAGGGCGTGCGAAGAATGCGGTCTTGTGCCAATTGCCCCATTCACCGATGATTAGATCGACATGCGCGAGCTTGGAATCCATAGCCACCTCCGGCTCATGAATAAGCGCCAGGCCGTCATTCATCAAACGCCACTGATCACGCAGAATATCTTCAAGTTCGAGGCATCCCTCAATCACCGCATTCCAGCCGTCTTCATCGAACCGGGTGGGAGTGTCGGCATCGTTGTCCACGTTCCAATTGTAGAAATGCAGATCATAGCCGTTGATATTCGGCTGACGATATTCGGCAAGACCGCGGAAGAAATCCTGGGTCCACTGCACGCGTTCGCGCGGCTTGTTGCCGTCGGGACCGCTCGCAATAGCATACATTGGGGTCGGCGCGAACACATCGGTGGTGAAGCTCGGCATGGCGGATGCGAACCTGCGGTATTCATTGAGGTAGGTCCGCGGAGTCATGGTACCGCCACCAGCCCACACTTCGTTGCCGATCCCCCAATATTTCACCCCGTAAGGTGCCTTATGGCCGTTAGCCTCACGTTCCTTGGCAAGATCAGTGGGCTGCGCACGATTGCAGTACTCCATCCAATCCTTCATTTCGGCGACCGTGCCGGAAAGCATGTTGATATTGATCCACGGTTCAGCGCCGAGCATTTCACACAAACGCAGGAATTCGTCGGTGCCGAAGCTGTGATCGTCCAGCTCATAGGTGGCGAAATTCTCGTTGAAAGTGGTTTTACGTTCGCTTCGCGGGCCCACACCGTCACGCCAATGGTAGGTATCCGCATAGCATCCGCCCGGCCAGCGAATAACCGGCGGCTGCAATGCACGCAAAGCATCCAATGTGGCCTTGCGGTAGCCACGCTCGTTTTCGATCGGGGAATCCTCTCCCACCCATAGACCTTCATCAATGCATTCGCCAAGGAATTCAATGAATTGGCCATGCAGTTTCGGATCGATACGACCAATCGTACTGTTCGGGTCAATGCAGACAACCATGGTTTGCTCCTTTTGCCGTAGTGCTCACATCTGCAACGTTCGTAATTCGTATGGTTCTTGTAGTTATTGTGCCGCACAATATATGCGAAATGGCCGAAGATTCCAGGAGAGATAATGAAAGAATCTCCGGCCAAGTTATTTCGAAAAGCGCCGATGCTACTTCACCTTTTTAATCATCAGAATGAAGATACAGGCGAGCACCACCATAATGATTGCCGTCGGGAACACCAGTCCGTACGAGCCGGTAGCTACCACAATGGCGGAGGTGACAATCGGGCCGACCATCTGACCGAGAGTAGTGGCAATGTTCAAAATGCCCAGATCCTTCCCGGCCTCTTCTTCATTCGGCAGAACGTCAACATTGAGCGCCTGATCGACAGAACCGTACATGCCGTAGCCGAAGCCACCGATGGCGGAGAAGAGAATCATGCCCAACGCGTTGTGCATGAGCCATGGCAGAGCATAACCGATGGCGAGCAGCACGCTTGCGGCCACAACCGGAATCTTACGGCGACCGATTTTGTCGGAAATCGGACCTGCGGAAAGCGCGGAAATCAGGGAGACAACCATCAGCACCAAGCTCATGGTGGAAATGGTTGCCGCGGAATCTTCAACACTTTGACCAATGTAGTCCTGCAGAATATACAGCTGGTAGTTGAGAATCATGTAGTAGCTGAACAGCAGCAGGGAACGGCCGATAAATGCCAGCCAGAAGTCGCGAGCGCCTTTGGTCGGCGGACGGAAGCTCATGATAATACCCTTGAAATCAACCTTTTCCTTAGGCATATCCTTGCTGGACTTTTCCTTCGGCCAGAAGACCACGGCAAGCACACCGGAAAGACCCATAGCCACACCGGACACGATGAAGCCCGGGAGCTGCAGGGTGATGAACTGCGCACCAACAATCTGACCAAGAGCAGAACCGAACAACGTACCTGCAGAGATAAATGCGGACATGGTGCCGCGCATATCTTCAGGAATACGGTCAGACAGAGATGCGATGACCGGTGCGATCATCATGTTCAGACCGACCATGGAAATGCAGTAGCTGATGCCAATGCTCACACCGTCCGGCAGAATGCCGATGAGGAACAGCGAAATGCCCGCAATAATGCCGCCCGATGCGATCCATGGCGTACGACGTCCGAAGATCGAGCGCGTACGGTCAGACATGTTGCCAACCACGAGGTTGGAAATCAGCGAGGCCAATGCCGTGGCCGAATTCAGCACACCGAAAATGGCGTCTTTGCTGTCGGGCGCGATATCAGCCAAACGCTGCGGCAGCAGCACTGCAGCAACGATCTGCAACGCCAGCATCCATGCGAATGAGAACACGAAGAACGCTACGCAGAAACGCGTTTTGTCGATTTTGGAAAGCGCGTTGGCATGTTCCGTAGGCCGTGCGTCAGTCATGCTTGTCTCCTTGTCTTTCTTTTTCAAAGTCAGCCCTCTACGTTTTTGCCGAATCTTCAATGATCATGCAAACAACAGGCAAAAGAGGCGTTGTGTTGAAGTCAACTCTCATCGGCTTCGTCAGTTATCTTATATCTTAAAGATATAAGATAACAAATCGGCGTGTTGAACAACGACCTACTTTCAAGCACAGCAATCAACCGCATAACCGCAATATCGAAACCACATGAAAACGCATGTGGGCAGCGGCAATAGTATTCTTCAAATCAGTATGGAACCACAGGAAAACACATCAGCAAACAGCATCAAGAGCCGTCCAATCAACCAAAGAAAACGACTCTCCCCAGCGCAGCGACGCAAGCAAATCGTACAAGAAGCGGTAACCCTAATCACGCAATACGGGTCATACGGCTTCCCCATGCAAGCATTAGCCGATGCAGTTGGCATGACCCTGCCCGGACTCAACCATTACGTCAAAAACCGAGAAGAATTACTCTCATTGGTCATCGAAACGTTCTACGACTCCGAAGAAGAAGGCAATGCCCACACAGCATTGGGCGCAGCCATCAGCCACTGCAACCAAACGGATTCAGCAACCAAAGAACGCCGACATCTGCCCAGCACATTGCATGAAACCGTGCGCTTCAACGCCAAACGTCCCGAACTTGTCGCACTGTTCATGCGCCTCGCCATCGAAGCGTCCGATCCAGAACACCCAGCCCACGAGTTCTACCAGAACAGACACAATTCGATTTTGACCGACATGACCAGCGTGGACTGGGAACTACCGGAAGAATACCGCGATCCAGAACGCCTGCATGACCTCATCGTCACCGCGTTCTTTGCCATGGACGGCGTGCAAATCCAGTCGTTAACCAATCCCAACGAATCCATGATGCAACTATGGGAACGTGCAGAACACATCCTATTCCCCTCCCCCACATGGGACGGCTACCGCTGAACAGAGCGCAAACAAGCAAAGACACCGCAAAAGCAAAAGGCGTTTGCCCGCGGCGACCGGTAACCGATCACCATAGGCAAACGCCCCGCAACACAACACCGGCTTGCGAAGATGACAGGAAGAGAAGGAAACCTGCCACCCGGCATTCAACAAACCGTTGCCACAACCAAGCCGACGCGTTACGCACACATTCGCATCAGCCAGGCAGCTCCCGTCAGTCCAGCACGAAGGTGTTGAACGATCGAGGGGCAAGCGTTGCCTTGAAGCCGCGATCGGCATTGCAAGGATCGGCAAATTCAAACGGACGCTCCTCTTCGAGAGCGTTCTGGGCCACCACCACAATGGTGCCATCCGGATTACGGAACGCAATAGCCATCGAATTGAAATGACCCGTAGTGCCAAGCACATGCGCACCCGGCTTAACGAAATGCGAGAAATGACGCATCACATAATATTCCGGATTACGGCGAACCTCATGCGTATCCGCAGTAATGGTGAACAGTGAATTCTGCCACCACCCCCACGTAGAATCCTGATCGTCAAGAATCATATTCCAATAAGTGTAAGCAGTCGCGCCATTACGCAAATAATGGTTGATCAAGTGGAAAATATACTCCGCATATTCCCACGTATTATCGCCCATACCGCATTCGGATTCAGACTGAATCAGCTCGATTTCAGGCCAGGATTCATGCGTACGCGCAATACAGTTCTGGCCGGCCCACTGGTAAGCGATGCCCTTGATGTACTTGCGAGCGCCATCGTCGAACAGAATATTGTCGACAAAACGGTTATAATTATTCAGCTTCATGCCGTAGCCGCCGGTCCACGCCATATCTTCCGGACCATTCAGCGTACCCAGCCAAATATCGGTGTCAAGACCAGCTTCGTCAAAAGCAGGTCCAAGATAATCGCGGATGAACACCTTGAGCGCTTCGGAATCCCACAGGGCGCTCGGGAACTTCTGGTCGGCGAACACCTCGTTCTGCACGTGCAGCTGGTTCACAGTGATGCCGTGCTCGGCGTAGGCCTGGATGTACTTGACGAAGTACTTGGCGTAGGCTCTGAGGTTCTCCGGGGTCTGCACGAGACGGCCGTAGTTGTAGGCCTTCGGGCGCTTCATCCACGTCGGCGGGCTCCACGGGCTGGAGAACAGCTGCATGTTCGGCTGCCATTCCTGCGCGCGGTGGATGTACGGGATCAGGGTCTGTTCGTCGTGTTCGACGGAGAAATGCTCCATCTCGTAGTCGCCGTCGACCTCGTCGTAGCTGTACCAGTGATCGGCGAAGTCGTTGGCGCCGACGGGGGCGCGGTTGAAGGTGAAGTTCATCTCGTCGGGGCTGAACAGCTCCTTGATGATCTGGTCGCGTTCGGCTTCGCTGACGTTCTGCAGCGGCAGCCAGCCGAGTTCGTTGAAGCAGCCGCCGAAGCCGCGCAGGGCTTGGTATTCGTTGCCGTCGAGCTGCAGGTCGGCCGCGGTGGTGGCGTTGGTGGATTCGATGTCGGAGGTTCGGTCGGCAAGCTTGTCGTCTTGCGTCGTTGCAATCCAGGTGGTCATGATGCTCCTTGGTATCGTCGTTGATAATTCGAATATGCGTTGATGGTTGGTATGGATGGGAGGCGGGGCGATTCGGCCCCGCGGAGGGGAGACGGTCTACGGTACGGCCGTCTCCCCCGGTTTGCAGCAGCTGTCTTACTTGACCTTCTTGATGGCCATGATGAAGAAGCAGCCGATGATGGCCAGCGCGATGGATGTCGGGAACGCGAAGTTGTAGCCGAGGTTGACCACGATGGCGGACATGACGACCGGGCCGCACATCTGGCCGAGGGTGGTGGCCATGTTCAGGATGCCTAGATCCTTGCCGGCCTCTTCCTTGTTCGGCAGCACGTCCACGAGCAGCGCCTGGTCGACGGCGGAGTAGACGGC
The DNA here is from genome assembly GCF_050874245.1 of Bifidobacterium sp. Classification (GTDB taxonomy): domain Bacteria; phylum Actinomycetota; class Actinomycetes; order Actinomycetales; family Bifidobacteriaceae; genus Bifidobacterium. Next base: position 26,287 of record NZ_JBNMKH010000015.1, read on the forward strand.
GTAGCCGAGGCCCGCGATGCCGGCGAACAGGTACATGCCCATGGTGGACTTGAAGATCCACGGCATGGCGATGCCGACGGCGAAGAGCACGGAGGCCACGACGACCGGGACCTTGCGGCGGCCGATGAGGTCGGAGACCGGGCCGGAGATGAAGGAGCCAACCAGGGACATGACCATCATGATCATGGACACGACGGACACGGTGACGGCGGATTCCTTGACGGACTGGCCGATGTAGTTCTGGATGATGTACAGCTGGTAGACGTTGATCATCTGGTAGGCCATGAGCATGCAGAAGCGGCCGGCGAACGCCTTGTAGAAGTCATGCGCGGTGGAGAACTTCGGCGGGCGGAAGGAGGAGAGGATGTCCTTGGCGGAGCCTTCGTCCTTCGGCAGGAAGTCTGCGGACTGCTCCTTCGGGATGATGATCACGGCGACCACGCCACCAAGGAACATGAGCACGCCGGCGACGGCGAAGCCCGGAATCAGGTTTTCGATGAACAGTGCGCCGAGCATGGTGCCGATCGGAGCGCCGATGGTGGAGCCGGCGCCGTAGAAGGCGGACATGGTGCCGCGGATCTTGGAGGGCACGCGGTCGGACAGGATGGCGACCATCGGTGCGATCATGCAGTTCAGACCGAACATGCAGGCGCAGTAGAAGATGGTCAGCAGCACGGCGTTATGCGTGGTGCCGGTCAGGAACAGGGTGACGCCACCGAGCACGGCTCCGAAGAGAATCCACGGAGTACGACGACCGAAGCGGGAACGGGAGCGGTCGGAGAAGTTGCCGAACATCAGGTTGGCGACCAGGGATGCGACCGCGGTGAACGCGTTGACGATGCCAACCAATGCATCGGCGTTGACGCCCGGGATGGTCTTGTAGTGCATGGGCAGCAGCACTGCGGAGACGATGCCCAGACCGGACATCCACAGCACGCCGAACACCAGGAAGCCTGCGCCGAAGCGCGCGGCGTTCATCTTGGACAGTGGCTTGCCGGTTTCCGGGGACAGCGTCGGATCCTTTTCCGCGGCCGCGATGTTGGCGTTGTACGCGGCCAGCCGCTCTGCTTTGCTTGCGATTGCTTCACTCATGAAACTCTCTCCTTCGAATCATGCTTCAGTAGTGAACTTATGTTGTGTGCGATTCCGCACCTTAGCGGTGTATGTGGTGGTGGGGCGGCTTCGCCCCATCTGTTAACTACCATATGGTAACTAACGTGTTTGCCAGTGTAAACCATCTTTCGCAAAGACGCAAGTCGACGTCATGTCATCGCCGTCTCGAAGCGTTTGCAAAACCAGCCAGACACTGTTTCGTTCGGTTCCGCAATCACTGGTTTTTTATTACCTAGTAACTGCTTAGTTAAAGCATATTACAAATCGTTTGTCTGCGATAATCCGGCGTGTTCCAAGGGTTTCCATCGTCTTCTTCTCCCCCTTCTTGTACCTTAGTAAGCACCAGATGAAGGAGAGCATATGCGTCGCCGCACCGAAAACAAACCCAGAAAGCGAATGAGCGCCGAGAATCGCAGAAAAGCGATCCTCGAGACCACGGTCTCATTCATCTCCCAGTTCGGTTTCTGGGGCTTCACCATACGCGATGTGGCCCAGGCTCAGAACATCACCGAAGCCGGCCTCCTTTACTACTTCAAATCCAAAGAACAACTGCTTGAGGAAACCCTCAAATACGCCGATCGGACCAATCAGATCGCCATCGCCGAGCATCTTGGCGTGCAGGGCGTGACCGGCGAAGTCCTTGACGACGGCATCGCATACCACTGCGATCTGGGGCTGAAGGCCATTTCCACGGGAACCGTGGAGACCAACGCCGACCGTCCGGAGATGGTCCGGCTCTACACCCTGCTGGAAAGCGAGGCGCTGAGCAAGGACCATCCCGTGCACGAGTATTTCGAGCAGCGCGAGATCAATCTGCTGAAGGAATACGCGTTCGCGGCCAAGCGCGACGGCGTCGCCGATTCGGAGCGCACCGCGCTGCAGGTCCTGTCCGCGATGGAGGGTCTGCAGCTGCGCTGGCTCAACGGATCGCATGACGTCGACTTCGTCGGGGAATGGAAGGCCATCATCGACCTGCTCATCCCCTGACCCGGTCGGGCCGGCGCGCCGCCACCGCTTTGCGGCTCAGCCGGCGATGACGACCACATTCCAGCGGCCGATCGTCAGCTTGTCGCCCACCTCGACCTTCGAGCCCTCCTTCAGGGCGATCGCCGCGGTGGCGGATTCATCGACGGTGCCGTCGGTGCCCACCGCCACCGGAGCGACCACCACATCGCCCGCCACCGGGCTGTCGATGGTGACCTCGTTTGCGGAGTAGTTGAGCAGATACGTCACCTGCTCGCCTCGGGTGTTCGTTCCGCGACGCACCGTCACCTGTCCGGCGAGCGCGGTGCCGGCATCGGCGATGCCCGCGTGTTCCACGGCTTCGCGCAGGACGGCGCGGATGGTGTCGGCGTCGAGCAGGGTGGCGATCCATTCGGCGTCGCCCTTGCCGAAGCTGTGTCGGGTCACCGCGGCGTAATCCTTCCACGCGTAGTGGCCGTAGCTGGCGAGCACGTCGGTGCCGTCGAACGGGGTGACCAGTTCGATGAGCGCCTGTGCGTCGCTTGCCGGGGTTTCGGCGAGCGTTCCGGCGAATTCCACGGATACGTGGCCGTTCGGGCGGGTGAACTGGTTGTAGCTCATGCCGAACACGTCGGTGAGGTTGTGCGGCGCGCGGTCGTGCCATACGGTCACCTCGTCGTCGGTCACGAAGGAGCGCATGGTGGAGACGAGGTGGCCACCGTTGGAGACGAATTCGCGCAGACGGTCGGTTGTTTCCTGCGGAGTGCAGTACAGTGCCGGGGTCACGATCATCTCGTATTTGGCCAGGCGTTCGGCCGGCGCGTCGGACGGGATGAAATCGCATTCCACGTTGAGTTCGAACAGCGCGTCGTAGATGTTGCGCACCACGTCGTTGTACTTGAGGGTGCCGCCGAACGGGAAGCCGGCTTCGATGAGGAACCAGTCGAGCGCGGTCAGCGATTCGTTGCTGACCATGATGGCCACCTTGTTGTGCTTCTTCAGGTGGACGAGCCGCTCCCCCACTTCCGGTTTGGCGATCTCGCGGCCGAACACGCCCGCCTCACGGTAGGTGGGATTCGGTTCGAGATCGTGGCTCAGCAGGCCCTTCCAATATGTTTCAAAGGAATTGTGGATGGAGTGCCAGTGCCAGTATTCCACCATGTCGGCGCCGGAGGCGAGGTGGGAGTAGGCCTGCAGGCGCAGCTGGCCCGGGAACGGCACCCAGCCGTGCTGGCCTTGGGCCTCCGTTTCGAGCACCAGGTAGTTCCTGCCGTCCTTGGTGGAGCGGGTCATATCGCCGCCGAAGGCGATCTCCTTGCCGGTCAGGTCGTCCTCGGTCGGGTGGTAGATGTCCACGCCGGTGATGTCCACGGCGGTCGAGGCCTTGAAGTGGTCGACGGCCGGCTGCACGCCGTAGGAGTATCCGCGCCATTCGAAATCGAAGTTGTGGGTGATGAACTGGTCGTCATGCGCGTATTCGCGCACGATGTCGGCCTGCCACTGCAGGAAGGCGCGCACCTGGTCGCGACGGAACTTGTCGAATTCGCCGCCCAGGGATTCGTTGATGGTGGCGGTCACGTCCGGGAAGTCTTCCCAGGAGTCGATGCGGTTGGACCAGTAGTCGAGGCCGAAGTGGTGGTTGAGTTCGTCCAGATCGCCGTGGAACTTCTCGCGCAGATACTTGACGAACAGGCGCTGCATGTCCTCGGAGACGGAATCGTAGTATTTCGTCTCGTTGTCCACCTGGTAGCCGATGACGGCCGGATGGTCGGCGACGTGGGAGATGAGCTTGCGGATCACACGTTCGCCGTAGAAGCGGTAGGTGGCGTTGACGATGTCCATGATCTGACGCGCGCCGTACTTGCCCTGTCCGTTCGGCGTGACCGCAAGCACGTTCGGATCGAGCTTGACGAGCCAGCTGGGCACCGCGTAGGTCGGCGTGCCGACGATGACGTCGATGCCGGCACGCTGCGCGGCGTCGAGCGCGCGGTCCACGTAGGTGAAGTCGAACACGCCCGGCTGCGGTTCGCAGGTGCTCCATGTGGATTCGGCGATGCGGATGACGTTCAGTCCCGCAGCCTTCATCATCGCCATGTCCTCATCGATGCGGTCAATGCCCTTCATCATGAGATATTCGTCGTAGTATGCGGCGCCGAACAGAATGTGGTCTGCCTCGTAACGGCTCATGAGTCCTCCATCGTCCTCGTTGACTTTTATATCTAACAGTTATTAGATATGAGAACTATATATCTTCCGGAAAAAATCGTCAAGTGCCGCAGATTTTCAGGCGTTTCTTAACTAACAACCATTAGATACGTATCAGCGGAAGGCTTACCGGTATCCGTCCCACACCGGCGAGGGGAAGATCATCCGCTCGAAGACGAGCCATTCGTCATACAGGTCGATCGGCGGCTTGCGCGTCCACCGCAGCTGGACGCCGTCCATCGCTTCGATGCATTGCCGTACGATCGGCCGCATATTGCCCCATCCCCCGATCTGCGGCGGCAACTTCCATGCGAACTGCGAATAATGCTCCCACGTTAGATCCGGCCGGTTCTCGAAATACTCGTGCAGCGGATGGTCGGCGCTGAACGATTCGGTTTCCAGCACCATGTACAGCTGCAGCAGGCTGCGGCGTTGCGCGTTGTACCGGACCAGGAAGCGCAGATAGGCGGGGAACAGCATACCGTCCGGATCACTGCCGGGCAATCCCGACTTGGCGAAGTCGGCGGGCGTGCCCTGCTGGTCGTAGTTATCGGTGACCAGCAGCGACAGCAGCCGCTCCTTGTTGCCGATGTAGTGCAGCAGGCCGGGCTGGCTCATACCGATGGCGTCGGCGATGTCCTTGAGCGATGTGCCGTAGTACCCCTTCTCGCCGATGAGCCTGCCTGCCGCCGCGATGATTTCGGCTTTGCGTTCCTGCGGCGATTTGCGGATGCGTTTCTTCCCCTCGTTACTCATACGCAACAGCGTATCAACGGCCGCGGTCCTATGCCTGGAAGACGTCCGGATGCTTCGGATCGCCCGGTTCGTCGGCGAGCACGCCTTCGAGTCCCAGGAACTCCTGCCAGAATTCCAGCGAATTGCCGTATGGGGAGGCTTGGCGTCCACGCGCCTGCAGATTCGCCTTGGCTTCGAACACATCCTCCTCGCGGATGCCGTCGAAATAGCTTTCCAGGCGTTCGAGGTTCGTCGGATCGTAGAACAGCGAGCCGATGATCTCAGTGAGGCGTTCCGCCCGGGCGACCGGCAGCGAATCCCAGTGGCGCAGTTCGATGAAGTTCTTCAGCCGCACATCGTTGAAATGCGTGGAGATCACGTGGTTGATCTCGTACGCGTTGAGCTCGCGGTCCGGATACACGTCGTTCGCGTTTTCGTAGAACGCCGGATGGTGCAGGTCGGTGCCGGGCACCGCCAGCGCCTCCGGAGTGTGGGTCAGGTCGGCGAACATCATCGGCGTGGACAGCACGTCCACCGCGTAGTCCTCCCAGCCGAAGCGCGGGTCGAACAGGCCGGGGATGACGTTCGTGCGCTGGAAGTCCAGATAATCCCACATGCGCTGGCGCAGCAGCGGATACGGGTTCTCACGGCCTTCGAAATACGGGGTGTTGCGGAAGAACCATGCCAGAATCGGGCCGATGATCGTGCCGAGCCGCAGCTTGGTGATCGCGTCCCGCTCGTCGGTGTAGTCGATACTCACCTGCGTCGAAGCGGAGCAGCGCATCATGCACGGGCCGAACTGGCCCACACGGCCCAGATAGGCGGTCATTGCCTTGTAACGGTCCTTCGGGTTGACCGGAATGTCCGCGTAACCGGACTTCGGCTGATAGCCGTAATTGACGAGTCGGATGCCGAGTTCGTCGAGAATCGGATCGGCCTCGCGGCGGAACGCGCCATACAGGGCGTTGAGTTCCTCGGGGGTGCGCAGCACGCCGATGGAGGTCTCCAACTGGCCGCCCGGCTCGAGGGATATGGAGATGCCTTCCCTGGCAAGGCCCACCAATCGTCCGTTCTCCCAGTATTCCTTGCGCTCGTCGTAGTAAGGGCGGATGCGGTTGAGCAGCGCCTCGATGCCATGCTCCTCGTAATAGGTCACGGCGGTGTCGTCACTGTTGTGCACCGGCAGATGTTCGATCTCCACACCGAAACCGCCGGTGCCACGATTCTGGCAACCGGATTCGAAGAATTTGACCAGGCTTTCCACATGCTTCGGGTTCGGCTCGGTAAGCAGGTGCGCATAAGTGATTTTCGGCGTTGTCATAGTGGCCATCCTAACGAAAATCGGTATCCGCAACGCAGACGTCGCTATATGGAAAATCGATAACCGCCCATCGCTTCCCGTCGGTTCCCCATCGGTTCGTTCGCAAGCTTTCTGCCAAACCGACGGTGAGCAACCTCTTAGCATCGGTTTGGCAGCATGATTGATACCAAACCGACGCCTGCACACCACTCAGCATCGATTTGGCAGAATGGCCGCCGCGAAACCGACGCCTAGGCGTCTCCCAGCGTCGGTTTGGCGGAAAGCTGGTGGAAAGCTGGCGATTAGGCTGCGATTCAGGCGGCTTTTTCGCTGTCGCGCGCGGTTTCGGCGGCGCGCTTGGCTTCCTCTGCGGCGCGGGCCGCCTTTTTGGCGGCGGAGATCATCAGCTTGATGCGGTTGAGCTGGTTCGCCTCGGATGCGCCCGGATCATAGTCGATGGACACGATGTTGGCTTCCGGATACAGTCGGCGGATCTTGCCGAACATGCCACGGCCCGTCACATGGTTCGGCAGACAGGCGAACGGCTGCGCGCACACCACGTTCGGGCAGCCGGATTCGATGAGCTCCAGGATCTCTGCGGTCAACAGCCAGCCTTCACCGGCCTGCACGCCCACGGACGTCACCTCGCCGGCCTTCTTGACCAATTCCGGCATCGGCAGGTCCTGCGAGAACTTGCCGTGCGCTAGGTCGATGGCCTTGCGCACCGGCGCATTGTACAGGTCGAGCCCCTTGCGCATAGCGGCGTAGCCGAGCTTGTTGCCGCCCATGCCCAGATAATGCTCGTTCCAATCGGAGATGTACGGGCGGGTGGTCATGAACTCCATGATGCCCGGCACCACGGCCTCGCAATCCTGCGATTCGATCACGTCGACCACATGGTTGTTCGCGTCCGGCTGGTACTTGACCAAGATTTCGCCGACCACGCCCACGCGCACCTTGCGCGGCTCGTCCTTCAGCGGCAGCGCGTCGAACGACTTGACGATCTCCTTGACGAGCGTCGGATACGGCAGGTAGCCCTTGCCTATGAACTTGCGCGCGGTCTTGGAATGGCCGTGGTGTTCAAGCGTCTCACGTACGATGGTGTCCCACGTATGGTACAGCTGGTTCGCGCTGCCGGGTGTCACTTCGTACGGACGCACGCGGTACAGGCACTTCATCAGCAGATCGCCGATGATCAGCGCCTTGATGGCGCGGTGCAGCAGCGCCGGCGTGGCGGTGAAGCCGGGGTTGTCCTCGATGCCCTGCGTGGAGATGGCGATCACCGGGATCTGCGGATAGCCGGCGTCCACCAGCGCCTTGCGGATCAGGCCGAAGTAGTTGGTGGCGCGGCACATGCCGCCGGTCTGCGTGATCGCAAGCGCGGTGTGGTCCGGATCGTATTTGCCTTCCAGAATCGCGTCCACGAGCTGGCCGATGACCATGATGGCCGGATAGCAGGCGTCGTTGTTGACGTATTTCAGGCCGGTTTCGACGTCCTCGCGGCTGGCGTGCTTGAGGATGTCGAACTTGTAGCCGCCGGAGCGGATGACGGATTCCACCAGCGAGAAGTGAATCGGGCTCATCTGCGGGGCCACGATGGTGTAGTCCTTCATATCCTTGCCGAACGGAATACGGTTCGCATACTTGGACATGGTGGCCGAGTTGTGCGCGGAGCCACCGCCCTTGCCGTTCTCCGCGGCACG
>NZ_JBNMKH010000016.1:0-33716 GCF_050874245.1 Bifidobacterium sp.
CGTCAATCCGATGGAATCCGCATACGCCACGAACCTCACCGAAACCGGAACCACCACCGGATCGTGGGCCGATTCCACGCATTCGGTCATCTGGATGTCCCGCAACGGCAAATCACAGACACCGACGAATTCCAACCACCCCCGCGCGGCGCAATACGCAGGACTGCTCGTATCCTCACTCCTCACGCTCGCCACGGCCAGCAACCTCATCGACGTGTACGGATCGGCCCAGGCATGGGCGGTCGCGGCGGTTCCCGCCACCCTCATCGGCTCGCTCATCGCGCTCGCCGGACTCGTTCCCACGTTGCGCCTGTGGTGGCAGATGCTGTTCATGGCCTTGGCCCAGCTGGTGGTCGGCCCCGTCATCTTCCTGAACGACACCACCGTCGCCCATGTCGTTCCGACGTTGCGCACGCTGACCCGAGGCTGGATGCAGATGCTCGGCTCGTTCAAATATCTGTTGTCCATCGATCCGCCGACCGGCACGGGTGATGGCTCGCTGCTGGCAGTATGGACGATCTGCCTGTGGGCCGCGCTGCTCACCGGTATTTTCGCGGTGGCGGAGGATGGACGATTCACCATGATCGCCATCATTCCCGTCGTCGCGAATCTTGTGATCTGCGCATTGCTGGGTTCCTCGACCGGCTTCCATCGCATCGTGGTCGGCACGTTCACTGCGATCGCGTTGGTTGTCTGGATCAGCGCGCGTTGGAAATTGCTGGAATTGGGCCGCTGGACCAGCTCCGTCATCATCATGCTGCTGTCGGCCGCGCTGGCGATCGGCGGATGCCTGGCGATCGGACAGGACCGCACCATCCTGCGCGACCGCTATGAGCCCCCGTTGAGCCCATACGATTACATCAGCCCGTTGAGCGGCATGCGCTCGTACATCAAGAACCACAAGGACGACGTGCTGCTGACCGTACGGAATCTGCCGGCCGGCTCGTCGGTGCGCCTGGCGGTCATGGACCGGTTCGACGGCAATGTGTGGAATCTGTCCGAATCCACCATGGCCACGGATTCCTCCAATTACCGTCGTGTCGGCGATTCGATCAAGAACACCGTCAAAGGCAAGCGGTTCACCGCTCGATTCACCATCGACGATGGCTTGAACGATTATTGGCTGCCGTTGTCCGGCGCGGCTTCCAGCGTGAAATTCGCCGAATCATCGGACGCGGATTCGTTCTATTACAACACCGACACCATGTCGGCGATCTATCCTTCACGCACATCCGAAGGCCTGACCTACACGGAGACCGGCATCATGCCGAACGTGCCAACGGACAAGGAAATCGCCAAAGCGGATGCCTCCTCCATCAGCCAACCCAAGGCCGATGACGTGCCCGACTGCGTGGACAAGCTCGCCGCCGCGATCGCGGGCGGCCAATCCAAGGGTGGAGAAACGGCACAGGCCCTCGCCGACAAGCTCAAGGAGACCGGCTGGTTCTCGCACGGATTGGCCGGCGATTACCCGTCCAACGCCGGCCACGGCAATTACCGCATCAACCAGCTGCTCGCCGGCAACGCCATGGTCGGGGACAGCGAGCAGTATGCTTCCGCGATGGCGCTCATGGCCCGCAGCCTCGGCCTGCCAAGCCGCGTGGTGCTCGGCTTCCTGCCGAAGAACGATGAGGGCGATATCAGCAGCGACCGCACCGAGAAGCAAGGCAGGTCCACCGTCACGAAATTCACCGGCAACGACATGACGGCATGGGTCGAGGTCAAGTTGGACGGCTATGGCTGGGTGGCGTTCTATCCGACTCCGAAGGAAACGAAGATACCCGACGAGAATCAGAATCTGACCCCGCCGAATCCGCGAACCCTGGTGCGTCAGCCTCCGGTGCCGCTCACCGATCCGCTGCGAGACGACAACCAGGCCAAAGGCAAATCGTCAATCGGCGGAAGCATGGCCGACGAGACGTCGACGAACCTGTTCTGGCAGCGTTTCGGCAGAATCGCCAAAAAGGTCGCCGTCTACGGCAGTCCCGCCTGGACCGTGCTCATCGTATGCGGACTGCTGCTCGGCATCAAGGCGATCGTCTTGGCGAGGGCGCGTAGACACGGCAGCGCGTCGCAACGCGTCGCCGCGGGATGGCAGGCCATCGCGGCCCTCGCCCGGCAAAGCGGTCTTGACGTCCATGGCACACGGAACGAGCAGGCGGCATCCATCTCCAAGCAGATGGGCATCGATGCCGAAACACTGCTCGCTTTGGGCAGGCAGGCCGATTACGCAGCGTTCTCCGGGGACGAGGTCTCGCAAAACCAGGTGGAACGGTATTGGCACGACGTCATCGAAGAGCGCGAATTCATGCTCGATTCGCTGCCGATGCTCCGCAGATGCCGCACGAGACTTTCCCTCGCGGGCGTGTTCCACTTCCGTCGGATTGGGAAGAAAGGACGAAGGCTATGAGTCTCGAACGCATTGAAGCCGGTCTGAGCGGCGATATCGGATTACGCAGGAAAGACAATCAGGACAGCGCTTTCATCGGACGCGGCGTGTATGTGGTATGCGACGGCATGGGTGGCGGCAAGGGCGGCAAACGTGCAAGCTCCGCCGTCATCGAACGATTCGCGCGGCTTGCCGACCAGCCGACACGTGATCTCGACATGCTCGACAACACGTTGCTTCTCGCCCAACAGGACGTGCTGCGGCTGGGTGAGGAGCTCGGAGGCATAGCCGGCACCACCATCAGCGGTGTGCTGCTACCGACACGCGTCGAGGACGGAGCCGGCTCCCCCGACGAACGTTGCTACATCATCAACGTGGGAGATTCGCGCACCTATCATATGCGTGCCGACGCAAGCGGCGACTGGATGGCGGATTCGCTGACCTGCATCACGCGCGATCATTCGGAACGGCAAAGCGTCATCGATTCGGGTGAGATGACGCCCGACGAGGCGAGCCGCCTCATTCCGCGCAACATCATCACGCAGTGCGTCGGTGTTCCCGCGGGCATCCAACCGGATTGGTATGCGGCGTGCGCCGACGGCCGGTTCATCATCTGCTCAGACGGATTGCATGCGCAGATCAGCCGCGAACGGCTTGCCGGCATCGCGGCCGCATACGCCGATCCGCAGATGGCTGCGAATATGTTGGTACGTGCCGCATTGGACGCCGGCGGCTATGACAACATCACCGTCATCGTGGTGGATATCCATGCCGACTCCCCTTCCGGAAGCGATTGGACCGTCAGCAAGATCGGCGATGATGAGGACCTCTACGACGTGTTGGATGGAACGCTGCAGACGTTGCGGACTATTCAATAGAGTCAATAGGAATCGTTCAATAAGATTGGATATCAGGCCACGGAACAAGGAGAATATGATGGTCGATTTCGACACCGCGGTGGCGGCTGTGCAGGATCCGAACGCGGATCCCGTGCTTCTGGCCAAGATCGCTTACGAGAATCCGGAATTCGGCGCGAACGTCGTCGCCAATCCGCGCGCATACCCGGGTTTGAAACGTTGGATCGCCGAATTCGGCGACGATCGCGCCCGTCAACAGCTTGCGGCGATGGGGTGGCCGGTCCCGCAGGAAGGCGTCCGGCCGCGGGAAGAAAACGCTTCCGTCGATTGGCAGCCCGTCGAACAGCAGCCGCACATGCGGAATGCTGATCTCTCGGCCAATGATGTTTCGACCGAATACATCGACCCGTATACGAATCCCGAGAACCTGTCGGAAGTGGCCGACTATTCATCCTCCCTGCAACAGAACGAGCAGCAGCGCGCCATGCCACAGGAAGCTCCGGCCGAACCGGCCGAAATCACCGCGGAGCTTGCCATGACCACCACGGACCAGATGCTGATGGCGCGCATCGCCAGCGAAGTGCCGGAACTGCGCCCGTGCCTCGCCAGCAATCCGAACATCTATCCGGAACTGCTCACCTGGCTTGGACAGCTGAACGATTCGGCCATCAACGCGGCCATCCGTCTGCGCCAGTAGTGTTCCGCCGTTCCCGTTCCGTCGGACACCAATCACTGAATCCGAACCAACGGATACGAATGCGGGGTTGCCGCGGGTTTTTCCGCAGCAACCCCTCTTCCCCATCGCACGCGGGCGCGCCTACCGTTCGGAGAATATGAAGAACTGGTCTCCGATGCGCACCGTGCACGGCGCATCCAATTCCATCGGCTGACTCTCCACCTTGGTTTCAACATCGTCGCGGATGATGTACGTGCCGTTGAGCGACCCGTAGTCCTCGATCCACAGCGTGCCGTTCCGATCAAAGCTGATCGCCGCGTGATTGCGGGAAATGGTCCGCGTCGGATCGTCCAATTTGACCGCCTTAGCACCTTCCGGCACGTCCATGGAAGGCTTGCGTCCCAACAGCACACTCCTGTCCACGACCACCCGCTGTCCGGTCTGCTCGTTATCCAGCACATACTCATGCTTGGGCTGCTTCATGGTGAATGCGGCGGACAGTACCGTGCCGTCCCAATCCATATCCTCATCGTCATTTCGCGCCACAAACGCGTCCTGCAACGCCGGCATTTCCAGCACGGCGGACTGAGGCCGCACTATGGCGGTGGAATCTTCCGCATCGGAGGATGGCACGGATGCGGGCTGAGGCATCACCGTGACGTCATCGTCATACCACCCCGGTTCGGGTGGTGGTGGATAAGGCAGAAAGCTCATATCCCTATTGTAGGGATTTGCGTGATTTTCACGGCGTTATATCCACCCTGCAATACAGCTAGGGAGCTTGCGGCTCCGCATGTTTCCGCAACAAATATGGCGAGGGGCGGAGCCGACCAGTAACGGTCGATTCCGCCCCTCGCCATGTAGGACGATTCGTCTTTCGACTATCGCACGATCAGCGTCACAGGGTGTCACCCAAATCCATCTGACCGCCGTTGTCGTTCAGGAAGTCATCCGGATTGAAGTCGTCGCCGAGCTTCAGATCGCCGAAGTCGATGTTGGAGAAGTCCACATCGGACAGATCGGCATCGCCGAAGGAGGTGTCGGCGCCTTCCCCACCCAGACCGAAGTTCGGGTAGATGGTGTCGCGGATGGCCTTGTCGGGCTCCACCGTGGCGTTGCGGTAACGGGCGAGGCCGGTACCTGCCGGGATGAGCTTACCGATGATGACGTTCTCCTTGAGGCCCTTCAGGTCATCGACCTTCTGGTTCAGGGCGGCTTCGGTGAGCACGCGGGTGGTCTCCTGGAAGGATGCGGCGGACAGCCAGGAATCGGTGGCCAGGGAGGCCTTGGTGATGCCCAGCAGCTCCGGACGGCCGGCGGCGGGCTTGCCGCCGTTCTTCACGGCCTCCATGTTGGCGGCCTTGAAGCGTGCCTGATCCACGAGCTCGCCCGGAAGCAGGGCGGTGTCACCGGAGTCGATCACGGTGATACGACGCAGCATCTGGTGCACGATGACCTCGATGTGCTTGTCGTGGATGTCCACGCCCTGGGAGCGGTACACGGTGTGCACGCCTTCCACGATGTTCACCTGTGCGGCGCGCGGGCCGAGGATACGCAGGATCTTCTTCGGATCGACGGAGCCTTCGGTCAGCTGGGTGCCGGCTTCGACGTGCTCGCCATCCTTGACGAGCATCGGAGCACGACGGGTCACCGTGTAGACGATCGGCTCGATGGAGCTGTCGTCCGGCTTCAGGGTCACCTGGCGGCCACGCTCGGTGTCCTCCACCTTGACCACGCCCGGGAATTCGGTGATCTGGGCCTCGCCCTTCGGGGTACGGGCTTCGAAAAGCTCGGTGACACGAGGAAGACCCTGGGTGATATCGGAAGCCGAGGCAACGCCACCGGAGTGGAAGGAACGCAGCGTCAGCTGGGTACCAGGCTCACCGATGGACTGCGCGGCCACGATACCGACGGCCTCGCCGACGTCCACCAGCTTGTTGGTGGCCAGGGACCAGCCGTAGCACTTGGCGCACACGCCACGCTTGGATTCGCAGGTCAGCACGGAACGGGCCTTGACCTCTTCCACGCCGTGGGCGACAAGGTCGTTGAGCACGTCCATGGACAGGGCGTCGCCGGCCTTGTACAGCACGGTCTCACCGTCGGCCGGATCGATGACATCGGAGGCGAGCAGACGGGAGTACGGACCACCGTCGGCGGCCTTGACCAGATGCAGGTTGCCGTCGGCATCGCGTTCGCCGACCTTCATGACCAGACCACGCTTGGTGCCGCAGTCCTCCTCACGCACGATCACGTCCTGGGAGACGTCCACCAGACGACGGGTCAGGTAACCAGACTCTGCGGTACGCAGTGCGGTATCGGCCAGACCCTTACGGGCGCCGTGCTGGGAGATGAAGTATTCCAGCACGGACAGGCCCTTACGGTAGTTGGACTTGACCGGTCGAGGAATGATCTCGCCCTTCGGGTTTGCCACCAGGCCTCGCATGCCTGCGATCTGGTTGATCTGCATCATGTTTCCTCGTGCACCGGACTGCACGATGATGGCCAGGTTGTTCTTGGAGTCGAAGTGCTTCTCGACGGCCTCGGAGACCTCGCTGGTGCACTTGGTCCAGAGGTCCACCAGCTCCTGGCGGCGTTCCTCTTCGGTAAGCATACCGATTTCGTAGTTCTCGTTGACCTTGTCGGCTTCGCCTTCGTACTTCTCGATGTAATCGTCGAGTTCCGGCGGCTGAATAACGTCGGAGAACGCGAAGGACACACCGGACCACGGTGCGCGGGTGAAGCCCAGATCCTTCAGCGCGTCCAGCGTGGCTGCCACCTGCGCGGTGGAGTAACGGGTCGCGATGTCGTCAACGATCTTGCTCAGACGCTTCTTCGGCGCCTGCTCGTTGACGAACGGGTAGTCGACCGGCAGCGTGCCGTTGAACAGGATGCGACCGTAGGAGGTGGCGAACAGGATGGAGCCGTCATGGAAACGCTCCTCCTTGACCACGTCCGGGCTGCCCGGTTCCGGATCGACGACCTTGACCTCGCCCGGCTCCCAATCCTTCGGCAGGACGAAGTCCTTCGGCAGACGGATGAGCACCTTGGCCTGCATGTCGATCTCATGCTTGTCGAGAGCCATTTCGGCCTCTTCCAGCGAGGAGAACACGCGGCCCTGTCCCTTGGCTCCGTCGATGACGGTGGTCAGGTAGTACAGACCGAGGATCATGTCCTGGGACGGCATGGTCACGGTGTGGCCGTCAGCCGGCTTCAGGATGTTGTCGGAAGCCATCATCAGGGAACGGGCTTCGGCCTGGGCTTCGGCGGACAGCGGCAGGTGGACTGCCATCTGATCGCCATCGAAGTCGGCGTTGAATGCGGCGCAGGCAAGCGGCGGCAGGTGGATGGCCTTGCCTTCCACCAGAATCGGCTCGAAGGCCTGGATGCCCAGACGGTGCAGCGTAGGCGCACGGTTCAGAAGCACCGGATGCTCGGAGATGACCTCTTCAAGCACGCCCCACACTTCGGAATCGGCACGGTCCACGAGGCGCTTGGCGCTCTTCATGTTCTGTGCGAAGCCCTGGTCCACGAGACGCTTGATGACGAACGGCTTAAACAGCTCGAGCGCCATCGGCTTCGGCAGACCGCACTGGTGCATGCGCAGGGACGGACCGACCACGATCACGGAACGGCCGGAGTAATCCACTCGCTTACCAAGCAGGTTCTGACGGAAACGACCCTGCTTGCCCTTGAGCATGTCGCTCAGGGACTTCAGCGGACGGTTGGATGCGCCGGTGACCGGACGACCACGACGACCGTTGTCGAACAGGGAGTCGACGGCTTCCTGGAGCATGCGCTTCTCGTTGTTGAGCATGATCTCCGGGGCGCCCAGCTCGATGAGTCGCTTCAGACGGTTGTTACGGTTGATCACACGACGGTAGAGGTCGTTGAGATCGGAGGTGGCGAAACGGCCACCGTCGAGCTGCACCATCGGGCGCAGGTCCGGCGGGATGACCGGAATCACGTCGAGCACCATGGCCTCCGGCTTGTTGCCGGTGGTCAGGAACGCGTTGACGACCTTCAGACGCTTCAGGGCGCGGGCCTTGCGCTGGCCGGTGCCGGTGTCGATCTCCTCGCGCAGCTGCTTGGCCGCGGCCTCGAGGTCGAAGTCCTGCAGACGCTTCTTGATGGCTTCGGCGCCCATGCAGCCTTCGAAGTAATCGCCGTAGCGATCCTCCATCTCACGCCACAGGTCGACGTCGCCTTCCATGTCGCCCGGCTTCAGGTTCTTGAAGCGGTCGAACACGGCGCTCAGACGCTGGATCTGCTCGTCGTAACGGGTACGGATGGCGGCCATCTCGCGCTCGGCGCTGTTGCGCAGCTTGGCGCGGGCGGAACCCTTGGCCTCTCCTTCGGCCTCGAGCTCGGCCAGATCGGCTTCGACCTTCTTGGCGCGATCCTCGATTTCGGCATTGCGGCGCTTCTCGAGGTTGGCGATTTCGTTGTCGAACTCCTGCTGCAGATCCGGCAGGTCCTGGTGACGCTGTTCCTCGTCCACCTTGGTGACCATGTAGGCCGCGAAGTAGATGACCTTCTCCAGATCCTTCGGAGCGATGTCCAGCAGGTAGCCCAGACGGGAAGGCACACCCTTGAAGAACCAGATGTGGGTCACCGGAGCGGCGAGCTCGATGTGGCCCATGCGCTCACGACGCACACGGCTCTTGGTGACTTCCACACCGCAGCGTTCGCAGACGATGCCCTTGAAACGCACGCGCTTGTACTTGCCGCAGGCGCATTCCCAATCGCGGGTAGGTCCGAAGATCTGCTCGCCGAACAGGCCATCTTTCTCCGGCTTCAGGGTACGGTAGTTGATGGTCTCCGGCTTCTTGACCTCGCCATAGCTCCAGTTACGGATGTCGTCGGCGGTGGCCAGTCCGATCCTCAGTTTGTCAAATTCGTTGACGTCCAGCACTCTATTGTCCTGTCTATCGATTCTTAATGCTTATCACGTTTGTCGGGGGACGGCCGCGACGCGACGCTTGTCATGCGTCGCGGCCGTCCCGTTCGATCACTGGAATTCGGGCTCCTCTGCGGCCTGCTCCTCCTTGGCCTGTGCGTCGGGACGCGCGCCAATGTTGAAGCCGAGGTCGTCGGAGGCGTTGGACGGATCGTCGTCCTCGTCCTTCATGTCGATGGCCACGCCTTCGGCGTTGAGCACTTCGACGTTCAGGGACAGGGACTGCATTTCCTTGAGCAGCACCTTGAAGGACTCCGGGATGCCTGCCGGCGGCAGGTTGTCGCCCTTCACGATGGCGCCGTAGACGCGCACACGGCCGTCGACGTCATCGGACTTGGTGGTCATCATCTCGTGCAGCGTATAGGCGGCACCGTAGGCCTCGAGGGCCCACACTTCCATCTCGCCGAAGCGCTGGCCACCGAACTGGGCCTTGCCGCCCAGCGGCTGCTGGGTGATCATGGAGTACGGGCCGGTGGAGCGGGCGTGGATCTTGTCGTCGACCAGGTGGTGCAGCTTCAGCATGTACATGTAGCCCACGGAGATCGGCTTCGGGAACGGTTCGCCGGTACGGCCGTCGAACAGGGTCGCCTTGCCGTCGGGGCCGACAAGCTTGTTGCCGTCGCGGTCCGGAAGGGTGCAGCTGAGCAGGCCCTTGATGGTTTCCGGACGGACACCATCGAACACCGGGGTTGCCACCGGGGTGCCCGGAGCGCCCTTTTCGGCACCCTTCGGCACGTACTTCTTCCATGCGGCTTCAGCATCCGGGTCGAGGGAGATGTCCCAACCGGCGTGCGCGATCCAGCCGAGGTGCAGTTCCAGCACCTGGCCGAGGTTCATTCGAGAAGGCACGCCCAACGGGTTGAGCATGATGTCGACCGGGGTGCCATCGGCGAGGAACGGCATGTCCTCTTCCGGCAGGATGCGGGAGATGACGCCCTTGTTGCCGTGGCGGCCGGAGAGCTTGTCGCCCTGGGTGATCTTACGATGCTGGGCGATGTAGACACGGATCATCTGGTTGACGCCGTTCGGCAGCTCGTCGCCGTCCTCCTCGGCATCCTCACGGGTGATTTCCTTGACCGCGATGACGGTACCGGTCTCACCGTGGGGCACGCGCAGCGAGGTGTCACGCACCTCGCGGCTCTTCTCACCGAAGATGGCGCGCAGCAGGCGCTCTTCCGGAGTCAGCTCGGTCTCGCCCTTCGGGGTGACCTTGCCGACCAGGATGTCACCGGCCTCGACCTCGGCGCCGATGCGGATGATGCCGCGCTCGTCGAGGTTGGCCACCGCGTCCTCGCCGACGTTCGGCAGGTCGCGGGTGATTTCCTCGGCGCCCAGCTTGGTCTCGCGGGCGTCGATCTCGTACTCCTCGATGTGGATGGAGCTCAGAGTGTCGTCCTGCACGAGACGCTGGGAGATAATCACGGCGTCCTCATAGTTGTAGCCGTTCCAAGGCATGAAGGCGATGAGCAGGTTCTTGCCCAGTGCCATTTCGCCCTTCTGGGTGGCCGGACCATCGGCAAGCACGGTGCCGGCTTCCACGCGTTCGCCGTCGTGGATGAGCGGGACCTGGTTGTAGCAGGTGGTCTGGTTGGAACGCTGGAACTTGGCCAGCTTGTAGGAGCTGGTGGTGCCGTCGTCGTTCATGGTGCGGATGATGTCGGCGGACACGTAGGTCACCACGCCCGGCTTCTCGGCCAGGATGACGTCGCCGGAATCGACGGCGGCGCGCCATTCGGCGCCGGTGCCCACGAGCGGACGCTCGGATTCGATCAGCGGCACGGCCTGACGCTGCATGTTGGTACCCATCAGCGCTCGGTGGCCCTCATCGTGCTCCAGGAACGGAATCAGGGATGCGCCGACGGACACCATCTGGCGCGGGGAGACGTCCATGTAATCGACGGAGCTGACCGGCACATCGACCGCTTCCTCTTCGCCGACTCGGGCGAGGGCCTGCTTCTTGACGAAGTTGCCGTTCTCGTCGAGCTCCTGGTTGGCCTGGGCGATGACGTGCTCGGCATCGCGGTCAGCGGTCATGTACTCGACCTCGTCGGTGACGTGGCCGTTGACGACCTTGCGGTACGGGGTCTCGATGAAGCCGAACGGGTTGATGCGGCCGAAGGTTGCCAGGGAGCCGATCAGACCGATGTTCGGGCCTTCAGGGGATTCGATCGGGCACATACGGCCGAAGTGAGACGGGTGCACGTCGCGCACTTCCATGGAGGCGCGGTCACGGGACAGGCCGCCGGGGCCCAGAGCGGACAGACGACGCTTGTTGGTCACACCGGCCAACGGGTTGTTCTGATCCATGAACTGGGACAGCTGGGAGGTGCCGAAGAACTCCTTGATGGTGGCGTTCACCGGACGGATGTTGATCAGGGACTGCGGGGTGATGGCCTCCGGATCCTGGGTGGTCATACGCTCGCGAACCACGCGCTCCATACGGCTCAGACCGGTACGAAGCTGGTTCTGGATCAGCTCGCCGACCTGGCGGATACGACGATTGCCGAAGTGGTCGATATCATCGACGTCCACGCGCAGGTCGACATCCTTGCCGTCGCGCTTGCCCGGGAACTTGGTATCGCCCGCATGCAGGGTGACCAGGTACTTGATGGTGGCGATGATGTCCTCACGGGACAGGCTGCGGTCGTTGATGTCCTTTTCCAGACCAAGCTTGCGGTTGATCTTGTAGCGGCCGACGCGGGCCAGATCGTAACGCTTGGTGTTGAAGTAGAAGGAATCCAGCAGGTTCTTGCCGGCTTCCGGAGTCGGAGTGTCGGCAGGACGGATCTTGCGGTACAGGTCGGTCAGGGCCTCGTCCTGGGTCTGCACGGTCTCCTTGGCGAGCGCGTCCATGACCAGCGGGTAGTCCTTGAAGGCGTCGGCGATCTCATCCTTGGTCATGCCGATGGCCATGAGGAACACGATGGCGGACTGCTTGCGCTTGCGGTCCACGCGCACGCCGAGGACGTCGCGCTTGTCGATCTCGAACTCGAGCCATGCGCCACGGCTCGGGATGATCTTCGCGCCGAAGACCTCCTTGTCGGAGGTACGGTCCTGAGTGCGGTCGAAGTACACGCCCGGGGAGCGCACGAGCTGGGACACGATCACTCGCTCGGTGCCGCCGATGATGAAGGTGCCGTGCGGGGTCTGCAGCGGGAAATCGCCCATGAACACGGTCTGGGACTTGATTTCGCCGGTGTCGCCGTTCTCGAATTCGGCGTTCACGTACAGCGGCGCGGAGTAGGTGTAGTCCTTCTCCTTGCACTCCTGCACGGTGTGGCGCGGTTCCTCGAAGTACGGATCGGAGAAGGTCAGGCTCATGGTCTGAGCGAAATTCTCGATCGGGGAGATCTCCTGGAAGACCTCGTCAAGTCCGGAGGTGTGCGGCACGGTGTTGGTGCCGTTCGCCTCGTCCTCCTCGACGCGCTTCTTCCAGCGTTCGTTGCCGATGAGCCAATCAAAGCTATCGGTCTGTACACCCAACAGGTAGGGTACATCAATGGGCTCGCGGATGGAGCCGAAGTTCACACGGTCCGACGCCTTGTGCAGATCAATGTCGTGCTGGTCGGCGCGTGCGATGATGGTGGTGGTGTTCGTCGTAGCCTCAGCCAATGGACGTTCCTTATCGCTCGCTAATCGTATCGATATGTTTCCCCGGAAGCGCTCTCATTGGCCACCATATGCCGAATACGCGGGCGCTTCTTCCTTGTCAGCGTGCCCGCTATATGACACGCATCTACGCAAAGTCAAGAGAATAGCATACCCTATAGATTTTCACTCCACGGTGATGCCGACCGGCTCCGACTTGGTTTTCGCATGCCCCTTGACCGACAGTTGGGCGGAGTACACGCCCCGGTCCACCTTCGGCAGGTCGGCCGCGTCCGCGCATTCCGTGCCGGAGCGCACGCCCGGCCATGTGATCGTCTGCTTGACCTCGTCGCCCTTGGCCAGCAAACGGTAATCCGGGTCCACCGGACACACGTTCGACTTCCAGATCACGTCCTTGCCCGATTTGATCGTCAACACCGTGCCGGATTGGGAGACGTCAATCAGGCAACCGGCTTTGCTCGTGCCGTCGTACTTCACGGAGACGGCGAAATCCATCGAATCCCCCACACCGAAACTCGATGCGGACGGCGTGACCGACAACGCGATGTCGGACGCGTCGCAATCGGGTACGTTGCTCTTCTTCTGCTGCGCGGTCGGCGATGGCACTTCCTTGCGGGAGATCGCGTACACATCGGCGTGATGGATTTCGCGATTGACCGCCACGATGCCCAGGGAAAGCGAATACAGGCAGAACACGATGAAACTCAGCACCACGACCAGAGCAACGCCTACGACGATACGGCGGCGACGATACACCGCCTGCTGTTTTTTCGTACGTTTTTTGCCGGTTCGTGGAGAGGTCTTTTGAGCCATGGCTCCCAGTCTAGCGTGCCGTGTTCCAAGCGGTTTCCGCATGCATTGCGCGCGTCACTTCGCGTCCGGGCAGGTCTGGACGGGCCCAAGCAGGCTTGAACAAGCGCAGGTGGGCTCAGGCGGGCAGCCGCACGCCTCCTCCGGGCAGGATTTCGATAAGCCCGTCCTCGTCAAGCGACGCGATGCATTTGTCGAGCTGCACATGGTCCTGCCACAGTTTTTCGACGTTTTCGCGATCGAGCGCCGTCTCGCCGTCCGGCAGTCCGCGCAGCGCGTTCAGCACCAGACCACGCACCTGACGATCCGTTCCTTGGAACCGTTGGCGGGGACGCGTGCGACGCTCCCCCAGCCCCGGTCTTCCGTTGCGTAGGAACGCGCATTGCGCCGCGATCGGGCAGGCGTCACACAATGGCGCTTTCGCGGTGCACACGGTCGCGCCGAGTTCCATCACGGACTGGTTCCATACGACGGAAGGTCGATTGAAGCGGCGGCATTTCGCGGGACCATCGTCCGGCAGCAGCCGTTTCGCCAGCGCGCGTTCCGCTGGGCTTGCCGCTCCTCCGAGCGATTCGACGCCGACGAACGCGCGGGACAGCACACGACGGATATTCGTGTCGATGACCGCGATACGTTCGCCGAAAGCGAACGACAGCACCGCGCTGGCCGTGTAATCGCCGATGCCGGGCAATGCCAGCAGTTCGTCATAGGTACGCGGCAGCTCGTCGGCGTAATCGCATGCGACGACGTGGGCGCATTCCCGTAATCGCAACGCCCGTCTCGGATAGCCAAGCCTGCCCCACGCGGTGATCACGTCGGATTTGGGAGCTTCGGCGAGCGCGGCCGCGTCCGGCCATCGTTCCATCCATGCCGTCCAGTACGGCACGACGCGGCCCATCTGCGTCTGCTGGCTCATCACTTCGGAGACGAGCACGCCCCACGGTGTGGTGCGGCCGAATCGCCATGGTAGGTCGCGCGCGTTGTCGTGCCACCATTGCGCGAGCGCCGTTTCGATTTCGTCGGCATCGGTTTCAATGGCGATTGTCGTGGCATTGCCGCGTAGGGCCGTATGCATGGTGTTCGTGTCGTTCATCGTTCCTATTCTTAGCATTTATGACGAATGAAGAGCATACCGATACCGCGCAGGGCGCAACGCCGAACGCCGAAACCGCCGCGGCGGAGGCCAAGGTCGAGAAGATGTTCGAATACGGGTACCGCAAGTCCAATTACGGGCCGGACGAGCTGGTGACCGACGCGCATGGCAATCCGATTTCCGTGGTGGATGCCATGCTGAGTGCGAAGGACGCGGCCAAGGCGGAGACCTCCACCCCGCACCTGTGCTACTACTCCCCGCGCATTCCGGGCAACACGGGTTCCGCGATCCGCCTGTGCGCCGTGACCGGCACGATTCTGCATCTGGTGGAGCCGCTGGGCTTCAATCTGCGCGACACCAAGCTGCGCCGTGCAGGGCTCGACTACCATGACATGGCGCATGTGGTGTTGCACCCGAATTTCGAGGATCTGGTGGAATCGATGCCCGATTCGCGCATCATCGCGTTCACCGCGCATGCCACCAAACTGTACACGGACATCGAATACAGGCCGACCGACATTCTGCTGTTCGGCCCGGAGCCGGGCAACATTCCTGATCCGATGGACATCATGGCCGGTCCGCATGTGGCCGAGCAGGTGCGTCTGCCGATGCGTCCGAGCCTGCGCAGCCTGAACCTCACCAACTGCGCCTCCATCGCCATCTACGAAGCCTGGCGTCAGCTGGGATTCGCCGGCGGAGCGTGATGCAGAAGCCCAGTGGGCTTCTGCATAGCTCCGCCGAGCGAGGCACGACAGTGCCGAGCGAGGAAACAACACAGCCCGGCCGAAGGCCGGTCCTTAATTGCAACCGGGGCGTGAGGAGGAATCCCAGTTGGTTTCCGCACAGCCCCGCCGAGCGAGGAAATACCACAGCCGAGCCGCAAGGCTTGCTCCTAATCACAACCAGCGCATGATGAGAAAGCCCTAGCAGGACTTCCCAACACCCCCAATAATCGCGGTGAAAGTAACAGCATTCGTTACTTTCACCGCGATTATTGTTTTTTCACCGCGAATTTCAAAAGGTTGTCGTCGCTTTTGTCGAGACGCCAATAGTATGGTGCATGCTTTTTCCAAGAAAGCGTCCGCCTCTCTGTGGTATCTGAACGTTGTTCATGGATATGGCACCCACAGGAGGCGATTCCATCCTTCCTACAGGAATGCGCACATGTAGGTCGGAATGCAGTCGATGGCGCCATCACGACGTAGGTCCTTGGTGTAGACGAGGTACTGCCTGCCGACGCGTAAGTGGTACTTTTCGGAGAACGCATCCAGCGAAGCGTGCGTCTTGTATCCCGATGACTTGACTTCGATGGGGTTGATCTTCTTGCCGTCGGGCACGATGAAATCGATCTCGTAGTTACGGGTCGTACCCGGCTTGGGCCAAGTATGGTAGAACAGCTTGCGCCCATGGGCTGTGAGCTCCTGAGCCACGACGTTCTCGTAAATCATACCGAGGTTCACAGGCAGTTTGTCTGACAGGAGCTTTTCGTACACAATATTGTCAGTGAAGTCTGCGTCCCTGAAGGCGAGGGTCACGAACAGTCCGGTGTCCGCCAGGTACAGTTTGAACTTCCCCAAGTCGACGCTCGAGGAGAGTCCGGCATTCGGATCATCGGTATGGCGGGCGACAAGCACGGTCTTGGAGTCCGCGAGCTCCGCGATTTCTTCGAGAATGTCCTCCGCCCGGCGGCCTGCGAGCACGCTTGACACATGGTAACGTGAGGATTTCTTGGCGAGCTGGGCGGGAATCGCATCGAACAGCATAGACAGCGCGCCTGATGGACTGATTTTGTGGAAGTCCTCCTCGTACAGATCGATGATCATGCGTTTGATGTCGTCGACCGCGCGCAGGTCGTTGGTCCGTATCAGCGCGTCCACGGCCTGAGGCATGCCGCCCACAAGCATGTAAAGTCGAAAATCTCGCATGAGCCTGCGGTTGAGTTTCTCCCCCAAGGGCTTGCGCGAGGAGAAAGCCCCCTGCAGGAGCGGAACCGTAGCATCGTCGCCGCGCGCCCACAGGAACTCCTCGAAGTCCATCGGACGCATCTGCACACGCTCCTCCTCACTGGGAATGAGGATGTCCTTGGTGTTCCTGCGTATCGAGACGAGAGACCCGGTTTCGATGTAGTCGTACCTACCGTCTTTGACGAGCCGCTTGATAGCCTGCCTCGCTTTCGGACACATCTGGACCTCGTCGAACACAATCAACGATTCCCTATCGAACAGCCTGGCTGAATACCTCAACTGGAGCTGCAGGAACAGGTAGTCAAGGTCGGATACGTCGTCGAACAAATCACGGATGTCGCGGGAAGCCTCGGCGAAATCGACGAATATATAACTGCGATACTCACGTCTGGCGAACTCCTCAACAACGGTCGACTTGCCCACTCGTCGTGCACCTTCGACCAGCATGGCCGTTCTGCCTTGGGACCGCGACTTCCAGTCGAGCAGAACATCGTACATCTTTCGTTTGAACATGGCGGCTCACACCTCGTTCCCGATTTCCACACTTTTTAAAACTGAATCTTGTCGCATTCCTGCACTTTTTAAAAGTGCATTTTACCGCATTTCTGCACTTTTTGTGAAACCAGTCGGATGGCAGTGGAAACTTTCGAGAGCCGGAACAGGCAATTCCACGATGACATCAGCAGTGGTACGATCATTAGACCAGCAAGCAGGAAAACAAGAAAAGTCCGGAGGTGGAGGCCTCCGGACTTAGAGAGAGAAGAGAGAAGAAGGGGATTCAATTATCAGGAACCTTGCGGTTCGGGGCTTTTTGAAGCTAAGACATAACTAACCTCCCGAACCTTCAGAAACCACCATGTTTTTCTGCGTGTTTCCTGAGAATCCGCACTTGCACGCTCCATGTCCTCCGTACGTCCGCATCGCAGACCCTGTGCACGAATCCATGCTCCTCCCCCACCGAGCCCGCAGCCATCTCATCGCCTGCAATAACACAACGACCCCTCCGCAGAGGGGTCGAAGCAAGCACGAACGCGAATACGCGCGGCGCAATCAGCCAATCAGTTCTTGAAGGAGTGGATCGGTGCCGGAATGCGGCCTCCACGGGTCACGAAGGCCTCGCAGCTGGTCTGGTTCACCGGAATGATCGGCGCGTAGCCCATCAAGCCACCGAAGTTGGCCATTTCGCCCACGCCCTTGCCTTCCACCGGAATCACGCGCACGGCGGTGGTCTTCTGATTGACCATGCCGATGGCCGCCTCGTCGGCGATGATGCCGGAGATGGTGGCAGCGGTGGTGTCGCCGGGGATGGCGATCATGTCGAGGCCGACGGAGCATACGCAGGTCATGGCCTCAAGCTTCTCGATCTTCAGGCAGCCGTTGTTGGCCGCGTCGATCATGTTCTTGTCTTCGGAGACCGGGATGAACGCGCCGGACAGGCCGCCCACGTAGGAGGACGCCATGATGCCGCCCTTCTTCACCTGGTCGTTGAGCATGGCGAGCGCCGCGGTGGTGCCGGGGGCGCCGACCTGTTCGAGGCCGATCTTCTCCAGCACTTCGCCGACGGAATCGCCCACGGCCGGGGTCGGAGCGAGCGACAGGTCGATAATGCCGAACGGCACGCCGAGACGGCGGGAGGCTTCCTGGGCCACGAGCTGGCCGACGCGCGTGATCTTGAACGCGGTGCGCTTGATGGTTTCGCACAGGAACTCGAAGTCCTTGCCCTTGGCCTCGTCCAGTGCGCGGGAGACCACGCCCGGGCCGGAGACGCCGACGTTGATGACCGCGTCGCCTTCGGTCACGCCGTGGAAGCCGCCGGCCATGAACGGGTTGTCGTCCGGGGCGTTGCAGAACGCCACGAACTTCACGCAGCCGTAGGAGTCGTTGTCGGCGGTGGCGTGCGCGATGTCCTTGACGATGTGGCCGAGCAGTACGACGGAGTTCATGTCGATGCCGGTCTTGGTGGAGCCCACGTTCACCGAGGAGCATACGATGTCGGTTTCGGACAGGGCCTGCGGCAGGGAGCGGATGAGCATTTCCTCGGCCGGGGTCATGGACTTGGACACGAGAGCGGAGTAGCCGCCGATCAGGTCGACGCCGACCTTCTTGGCCGCGCGGTCAAGCGCGTGCGCGATCTTGACGAAATCCTCGGAGCTCTTGCAGGAGCTTGCGCCGACCAGCGAGATCGGGGTGACGGTGATGCGCTTGTTGACGATCGGGATGCCGTAGTCGCGTTCGATGGCCTTGCCGGTGGACACGAGGTCCTTGGCATACGTGGTGATCTTGTTGTAGATGTTCTCGCAGACCTCGTCGACGCTGTCGGCGGCGCAGTCCAGCAGGCTGATGCCCATGGTGATGGTGCGCACGTCGAGCTTCTCCTGCTCGATCATCTTGTTGGTCTCGTGGACCTCCATGATATTCAGCATGGTTCTTCCTTACGATTGGTACGATTCGTGGCTTCGGTTGCTTGGATGACTCACGTGAGCCGCGGATCAGACGCGGTGCATCTTGGTGAAGATCTCCTCGCGCTGGCAGCGGATGCGCACGCCGATCTCCTCGCCGAGCTTGTCAAGGTCATCCACGACCTCGCCGAATTCCTTGTCCGTATTGGAATAGTCCACAATCATCATCATGTTGAAGAAGCCGTCGATGATGGTCTGGGAGATGTCGAGTACGTTGACCTTGTGCGCGGAAAGGTAGGTGCAGACGCGTGCGATGATGCCGACAGTGTCCTGGCCGACGACGGTGATGATTGCCTTGTTCATGGAACTCCCTAATCGTGTAGGTGCGAATATCCAGTTACCGTCCCGGCGAATTGCCGGACGTGTCCTCAAGTATAGGAAAGGCACGTGCCAAAACACGTGCCTTTCCTGCCGTCCCGTTATATTTTGAGACGTTTTCCGTCACCATTGGATCGCGACGCGACAACGCTCATATATATTCCGTATATATTGCATCTACACAACATACATATTGGCGATGGTCGCGCCACAACCCCGTACGTCATTCCCAGATGGAGTTGATCGAGCGGACGTCCGCTCCTTCGACCTTGCCGTCGGCTGCGAGACGGAATTCGCCGTCGCCGTCCTTGCCTTGGAACAGCATGCTTCCCGCGGCCTCGCCGTCGTTGAGGAACACCTCCACCACGCTGCGGTCGAAGAAGATCTCGACGCGGCGCACGTCGGTGATGCCACTGTCGAAATCGACGTCGTCGACGACCGTGCCCTTCGTGACCAGTCGGGTCACGCCGTTCCGGCGCTGCAGCTGCAGTTCCGTCGGTTCGCCGTTGGCCGGATTGACGCCGG
This sequence comes from Bifidobacterium sp., assembly GCF_050874245.1. GTDB lineage: Bacteria > Actinomycetota > Actinomycetes > Actinomycetales > Bifidobacteriaceae > Bifidobacterium. Next base: position 19,658 of record NZ_JBNMKH010000016.1, read on the forward strand.
TAGCGATGGTCATCGAGACGTCGGCATCGTCCGCGAGACGCACGTCGGCGTAGTATGCGTTGTTCGGCGCGGCGAAGACGGTGGCGCCGTCATCCGTGCGAGATTGCAGGCTCTCGCCCAGCAGATGCTCATACACTTCTTCGACCGGGCGACTGGTCAGACGCCCGTCGCGCACGTGCAGCTCGCGTGGCAGCGACATCATGCCGTTGGCGATGCACGGCTTCTCCACGCGCATCGCGGGGAAATCGGTGAACCAGCCGAACACGATACGGCGGCCGTCATCGGCGGCGAAGCTTTGCGTCGCGTAGTAGCCGGTGCCGAAATCGCACCAATCGCTGTTCTCGACCTGCAGACGCGGACCGTCGGCGGTGGCCTTGAGATCGCCCGCATACCAACGGACCTGCTGGAAGCGGCCCTGCTCGTCGCGGTAGTGCATCAGAGCGCCGATGGCGACCGTCTTGCCGTCCAGCTGGAACAGATCCGGGCATTCGTAGGTGCGCGACAGCTGATGGCCGAAGTCGGCAAGCACGGGTCCCTCGTACCGCCAGGTCACGTTGCGCTTGAGCGGCTTCTTGGCGGAGAAGAGCGTCATGGCCGGAACCGTGTTCATGTTCGGCTTGTCGATGCCCGGCTTGCCCTGCGGAGAGCAGGTGAACCAGCCGTCGGTGCCCTGGGCGCTGATGCCGGGAGCCGCGGAAGACACGGCATCAGCGTCGAATCGGGCGACAGGCAGGTTCGTTGCGGTCACCATGTAGGCGCGTTCCGGATCGATGGCTTCGCCGGACATGCCGGTCTCCACCTTCGGATCGCGGAAGTCGAAGCCGAAATCGTCGTTCACGCGCAGCGCCACCGGCGATTCGACGCTCAGATGCACGCCGTCCTCGCACAGGCAGGTGGTCTGGTATTCGGTGACGGACGATTCGTCGCCGCGGGTTTCCAGATGGCGGGTCAGATACAGGCGGATGGCGGTCGCGTCGTCGCCCTTGCAGGGGTTGTCATGCGCGTCGACCGTCACCGCGGAACCGGAGAACGCGCCTCCGACGATGCGTTCGTCGGTGTGCAGCTCCGGCTGCGGTTCGAGGAAGATCGGCAGATGCGTCCAATGCACCAGGTCGCGGCTCACAGCGTGGCCCCAATGCATGTTGTCCCAGCCGAAGCCGTACGGATTGAACTGATAGAACAGGTGGTAGCGTCCCTGGAAGCGGCACAGGCCGTTCGGATCGTTCATCCAGCGTGCGAACGGCTCGAAGTGCGCGGCGGGGCGTCCGAAACGGCTGTAGACCTGTTCCAGCGTAGGCTGTGCGTCCCATTCGGCGTCGTACGGGTTCATGCTTACAAAGCGCACGCCGTTGTCGATCAGATTGTCGCATTCGGACAGATACGCGAACCGTGCGGTCAGGTTCCGCAGGTTCACCGTGACACGCGTGTTCGTCGGCACTGGAATCAAGAAGCGATGACGGCGTTCGGCCACCGGCATGGCATGGCTGGCGATCTCGCTGCCGCTCTCATCGATGATGGCGATGCTGGCGTCGGCGCCACCGCGTTCGGCGAAAACCTCTAGCAATCGGTAGTCGCCGGTTTCGATGGAGATGGAATAGTTGTCGGACATAATGGTCTCCTCTGTAACGCCACATGACCGGACATCACATGGCTACGTTTTGAGAAAAAAGGGAAAAGGGGTGAAAAGTAAAAGGTATCGGAAAAGAAAACGAATACGGGAAGCCGAATCACCCGGTTGTCACGACACGATGGAGTCGCGTTCGATGACGCGGCATCGCAACGCCATTTCAGCACCGTCGCGATGGCCCTGCACCGCCACGCCATGATCGGATTTGAGATCCTTCACAGCCTCGTCGCCATCGAGCATGCCCACGAGCTGACGGATTGCCTCGAAACCCATTTCATAGTGAGGTAGTTCCAGCGTGGTCAGGGATGGCTTGAGCACGTCCGTGATGAACGGCTGGTTGTCGATGCTGATCACCGAGACGTCGGCGCCGATGCGCACTCCGCGTTCGCGTGCGGCCTCGTAGATGAAGGTGGCACGCACGTCGTTGAAGCAGAAGATGCCGTCCGGCTTGATCTCGTCGAGCACCCGTGCCGCCTCGTCGGCCGCGTTGGTCATTTCCAGCACGTTGACCACCAGAGCGTCATCGAACGGGATACCGGACTCCGCAAGCGCGCGCTTGTATCCTTCGAATCGAAGACCTTGCGCGATGATGTCCGCCTCGGTTCCGTAGTAGACGATACGCCGGCATCCGGCCTGAATCAGACGTTTGGTGGCATCATATCCGGCCAGTTCGTCATCGGGGTAGATCGAGGGAACCTTCCCCGCGGCGTCCTCGCTGTCCACCACTACGGTCGGACTGCCTTCCAGAGCCTCGGGAATGTCCACCTTGCGGTGGTACATCATGGCGTACAGGAATCCATCCACGTTGTATCGACGGAGGGCGGTTATCTCCTGGTTCTCAAGATCGGCGTCGTTGTTGGTGTTGGCGGTAAGCAGGATGTATCCGAGCTTGCGCGCGGCGTCCTGTGCGCCCTGGAGAACCCTTCCTGCGTACGGCGTAGTGGCGATCTCATCGGTGACGAAACCCAAGGTGTTGGATTTGCTGGTGCGCAACGAACGCGCCACGGAATTGGGCTTGTACCCCATATCCTTGGCGGTTTCGCGAATCTTCTGCGCGACCGCCTTGCTGACGCGGTTGCGGTCCTTGTTGTTCATGACCAAAGACACGGTGCATACGGAAACCCCTGTTTCCTTGGCTATGTCTTTGATGGATACCAACCGTTTCGACCTGTTCACTCGTTGCGTTGTGGACGACTGCGCCATTGTATCACCTCTCCTCCGTCTGTAGCCGAAAGGCCTAGTCTCTGGCCAAAGCCGTCTTGTTCTCCTCACGGTCGTGGATGTCCATCCCGGGCAGACGCCCGAACGAGTAGACGATCCAGATCACGCAGAACATCGGCAGGGATATGCCGAAAACCATAAGGATTCCCGGCCATTGGGCCCATACGAGCACGGTGAGGACCAGCAGTCCGGCCTGCAGAAGGCTGCACACCGGACGTGCCACGATCATCGCCAGCGTCGTGCGGACGATCCAGAGGGGACGTTCATCGTAGTTCGCGCGCACCACCCAAACCAGGGACGAGAACACCGCCAGTATGACGATGATGAGCAGCAGCACGCCGGAAATCGCGATATCGAAATCGTTGCGCGCATGCCAGTTCATCACGTAATAGTCGACGATAACCACGGCCCAGAGGACAACCAGCGGCCAACCGAAAAGATTCGCACGCTTGAACTCGCTTTTCCAGAAGCCGTGGAAGGTCTTCCATACTTCCTTGGCCCGCATTGAACGGTCCTCGGAAAGCAGCCACGTGCGGAACGTGGACTGCGCCGCCGCGAGCGAAGGAAGGAATCCCAACATCACGGCGCCCATCAGCGTGTGCGCGAGTATGGCCACGTTGACCACGAAAAGCGTGACCAGCAGACGGCAGAAGTGCTCGTAGGCCACAGAGAAACGGGCAAGCATGGCGAATCCTTTCTATTGGTTGGTTTGGTTGTCTCGGTTCGATTACCTTTTGCAGGATCGCGATTCGGACTCAGCCCTTGACGGCGCCGAGCATCACGCCCTTGTTGAAGTACTTCTGCAGGAACGGGTAGAGCACCAGCAGAGGCAGTGTGGACACGATGATGATGCCGAACTTGATCTGGTCGGCGGCCTGCTGTTGGGCGGCCGCGTTGACGTTGGTGCCGGTGCCTTGCGCCACGAGCAGCAACTGCTGCAACACCACCTGCAACGGCTGCTTGGTGTCGTCGGTGATGTAGATAAGGCCCGTCATGAAGTCGTTCCAGTGGCCGACGAAGTAGTACAGGCCGATCACAGCCAGAATCGCGGAGCTCAGCGGCAGGACGATCTTGAAGAAGTAGCCGAAGTAGCTCAGACCATCGATCTGCGCCGCATCGAACAGCTCCTCAGGAATGGAGGTGTCGAAGAAGGAGCGGGCCACGATCACGTTGTACACGGAGACCGCGCCGGGCAGGATGAACACCCACATGCTGTTGTTGATGCCGAGGCTCTTGTACAGCAAGTAGTTCGGGATCAGACCGCCGGCGATGAACATGGTCACGGTGAACAGGAACATGATCACGCGGCGCGGCTTGAATTCGCGGCGGGACAGGGCGAAGGCGCATGGAATGGTCACTGCCATGTTGAGCGCGGTGCCGACCACCGAGTAGATGATGGTGTTGAGATAGCCCTGCCAGATGCGCTGGTTGGCGAACACTTTGGCGTATCCCGCGAAGGTCACGCCCTTCGGCAGCAGCAGCACTTCGCCGCCGGCCACGGCGTTCGGGTTCGAGAACGAGGCGACGACCACGAACCACAGCGGGTAGAGCACCGCCACGACTGTCAGGAGCAGCAGCAGGTTGATGATGCCCGACACAGCCAGGTCGCCCGGCTTCTGCTTCTGGCGCACGTGCTTGTTCCAGGGAATGTCGTTCTTGTTCTGGGCAACAGCCCCAGTCGTTGCAGACATGATGGATTCCTCCTAGAAAATGCTCGTATCGGAAACGCGCTTCGCGATCGCGTTGGCGGTGATCAGGAAGACGAAGTTGACCAGGGTGTTGAACAGGCCGATTGCCGTCGAGTACGAATACTGGCCGTTGATAATACCGATTTTGTAGGTGTAGGTCGCGATGACTTCGGTGGCCGGCAGGTTTAGCGAATTCTGCATCAGGTAGATCTTGTCGAAGCCCACGTTCAGCACGGAGCCCATGTTCATGATGAGCAGGATCGCGCAGGTAGGCATGATCGTCGGGATGTCGACGTAGCGGATCAACTGCAGGCGTCCGGCGCCGTCGATCTTCGCCGCTTCGTACAGCGAGGTGTCCACGCCGGCGAGCGCGGCCAGGTAGATGATGGAGTTCCAGCCGACGTGCTGCCAGACTTCGGAGATCCAGTAGACGGCGGTGATGGCGCTGGTGGAACCCATCAGCGATTCGTCGCCGAAGAAGCGGCCGAGGATGCCGGTTCCCGGGGTAAGGAAGATGTTGAGCATGGAGACGATGACCACCACGGAGATGAAATGCGGCATGTAGGTGATCGTCTGCACGAAGCCCTTGATCTTCTTGGAACCGATCTGGTTGATGAGCAGGGCCAGGATGATCGGGAAGATGAATCCCATGACCAGCGTCCACAGGGAGATGCGGATGGTGTTGGTCATGATCTCGCCGAACAGCGGGTTATGGAAGAATTCCAGGAAGTACTTGAAGCCGACGAATTTGCCGCCGGTCAGGCCTTTGGTCGGGTCGAACTCGCGGAAGGCGAGCTGGATGCCCCACATCGGCACGTAGGCGAACAGGGCCACGAAGAACAGTGCGGGGGCGGAAAGGATCCACAGCTGCCAGTAACGGCGGAAGTGGTCGGCGATGCGATCAAGCAGGCCTGGTTTCTTGCGGTCGGGAACCGCATCCATCGCCACGGTCCGTGCAGCAACGCCTTGCGATGTTTGTGCACTCATGATGGTCTCCAATTTAGGATGGTTGCTAGGGAAAAAAGAGGCGGGGTCTGACGGCAGTTACGGGAGAGAATTGTGAACCCGCATATGCAGACCCCGCCGGTATCAATTGGCTACTTGGTGTACTTGTCGTACCACTTCTGCCAAATCTTGATGTTGGCGTCGAGACCGAGGCTCGGCTCGGACACCTTCTTCACGTAGGCGTCCCATTCCTTGTCGATGCCGCCCTTCTGGAACCACTTCGCGATCTGGTTGTTCGCGTAGTTGGAGATGGCGGTGTTGTTGTTCTGCAGGGTGTTGGAATCCTCGGTGTTCGGGCGGACATAGATCGGGATGACGTCCTTGACGCCGTCGACGCGGTTGCGGGCCTCGCGGATGGCCTGATCGGAGGCGGTGACCTGATCGGCGTTGGTGTCGTTGACCATCTTCACATCGTCACGGATCCAGCCGCCGAAGCGGTCCTGCAGGGCGATGGCGCGGGTATCGGGGTATTCGGCGTAGGCCTTCTTCTTGTCGATGGTGTACTGGTGGTTGCCGTCATCGGAGACGATGTCCGGAATGGAACCGAAGAATCCGGCCACGGAAAGCTTCTCGCTGTACATGGCGTTGATGACCTTGTAGATGGCGTCCTGGTTGGCGGCGTTCGGGTTGACGGTCAGACCGGAGCCGGAGTAGGCCCAGCGGCAGGCGTCCTGGGATGTGTCCCACTTCACCTGGGAGTCTGGCGTGGAGGCGTCCTTCTTCAGCGGCGGCAGGGTGACGTACTGGTCGCCCAAGCTGTTGCCGTATTCGGCGTAGTTGGACCAGCCGAAGGAAACGCCGGTGCGAGCGGTCTTGCCGTCGCTGACGGTCTGTGCGGTGTACTGGGAGTCATCGCGGGTGAGCACGTCCTTCGGGATGAGACCCTTGGCCATGAGCTCGTGCAGGTAGGAGACGACGTCCTTGAGGGCATCGGAGGTGTAGTAGCTCTTGACCTTGCCGTTGTCCACGTAGTAGCCCTGCTCGGAGGCACCGCCTCCCATGAAGGAGGTGACCACGCCTTCGGAGTTCATCAGGGTCAACGGACTCCACAGACCGAAGCCCAGGCTGCGGATGTTCATCGGGATCTCGTCGGCCTTGCCGTTGCCATTCGGGTCGTCGTTCTTGAAGGCTTCGAGCACGTTCTCGAGCTCATCCCAGGTGGTCGGCATCTTGAGTCCGAGCTTGTCGAGCCAGGTCTTGTTGATGAACATGTGGGTTCCGGAGACCTCGTAGCCTTTGCCGCGGTCGGACGGCAGCATGGCGATCTTGGTTCCGTCAGTCACGTACTTCTCCGCGCCTGGCTGGGCCTTGAGGAACTTCTTGACGTTCGGCATCTTGTCCAGATGCGGCTTCAGATCCTCGAAGTAGGTGTTGTACTTGGCCGCGTCGACCATGCTGAACAGGCTCAGGCCGATGTCCGGGAATTCGCCGGCGGCCATCTTGGCGCTCTTCTGCTGGCCCCAGGCGTTGTCGGAGACTTCCTGCCATTCGATGGTGCAGTCGCAGGCCGCTTCCAGGTCCTTGGAATACTGAGTGTCCTTCATCGGATGGTCGGTCACGTTGCGGCGAACCAGGATGTTGACGATCGGCTTGCCATTCGAATCGGTGGTGGCCTGCTTGTTGCCGCAGGCGGTCAGTGCCGTGGCCATAGTCGCGATTGCCGCGATCGACGCCAGCAGGCGAACACTCCTTCGTGCCATGATTAGGCTCCTTCTTCCTTGATGTTTCCTCCTCGCACCAATGTGAGAAACACGGGTGCGATTCCGCCAACCACTTGCTTTGTGGTTGTTTCCTTCGCGGTAGTTAACACTATAAATCGTTAATCGTTTAATGTCAAAACGTTAATCGTTTATCTCAATGGTTAGCGCTCACATTGTTTTGCACATATCGTCATTGAGAACGTGCTCATCGGCGACATATCGCCATTCCCCCGCATAACCGAAAACGAACATATCGCGACACGCCGTTAATCGTATAACGTAACATTTCCATCGCTTCCGCGCGAATAAAAAAGGTCCGTCCATCGCACGCGAAAAGCGGCGATGGACGGACCTGACATTCGTCAAAAGCGACCCGTCGTTCACTTGCGGGAGGCGCGATCCTCCTTCAGGAAGAAGGACAGCACGAACACGATCACGACCAGAACCAGACCGAACACGTAGCCGTAACGGGAGCCGGCGACGAAGCTCTCCGCCTCGGTCGCGCCGGAACCCATGCCGAGCAGACAGGTGGCCACCGCGGTGCCGATCGCGCCGCACACCTGCTGCATGGTGTTGAGGATGGTGGAGCCGTCGGCGGCAAGCTCGCGCGGCAGACCCTTCAGAGCCGCGGACTGCGCGGACTGCTGCATAAGCGGAATGCCGATCATGAACACCACATGCGCCAGCACGAAGAACGCCGGAGCGGTGGTGACGCCGATGGCGAGGAACAGCAGCGAGCCGATCACGGCCACCACCGCACCGCACCTGACCAGCGGGCGGGCGCCGACCTTGTCATACATGCGGCCGGTCGCGAAGGAGAAGATGGCGTTCACCACACCGCCCGCAAGCATCAGCATGCCGGCCGTGGAGGAATCCAGACCCAGACCACGCTGCAGCTCCTGCGGTGCGAGGAACATGAGCGCCAGCGTGCAGGCGAACGAGCAGGTGACCATCAGAGCCGGAACACGGAAGGCCTCGATGCCCAAGGCACGCAGCTCCAGCACCGGATGCTCGATGTGCAGCTGACGGTATGCGTAGAACGCGACGACCACGATGCCGATGACCAGCAGCGCGATCACCAGCGCGCTGAAGCCCATGTCCGCCACGAGGCTCACGCCCGCGACCAGGCAGCCGAAGCCGATGACCGAGGCGATGACCGAGAGGATGTCGACCTTCGGACGCGTCGTTTCGATCGGGGTGACGAAGAAGACCGCGGTGCAAACGATGGCCACGACGGCCACGACGGCGAACAGCACGAAGATGGCACGCCAGGAGAAGGCGCCAATCAGGATGCCGGCGAGGGTCGGGCCGATCACCGGCGCGAACATGATGACCAGGCCGGCCACGCCGTTGGCGGCGCCGATCATGAACGGCGGGAACACGCGCATGATCGCGGCGTACATGGTCGGCAGCACGATGCCGGTGCCGATACCCTGAATGATTCGTCCGGCCAGCACCAGCGCGAACACAGGGGCGAAGGCAGACAGCACGGAACCGATCGCGAAGCAGACCAGCGCAAACAGCACCAGCGTCTTCGCCTTGACCCACTTGAGCAGGAATCCGACGCACGGCAGCACCACGCCGATGGCCAGCATGTAGCCGACCACCATCCACTGCGCGGTTCCGGTGGTGATGTTGAATGCGTCGCACAGATCCGGCAACGCGATGTTCATGGACGTTTCGGACAGCATGCCCAGGAACGCGCCGATATACAGGCCGAGCATCACCTTGTGCGGATGCTCGAAACGTGGCTGATCATGTTCATGTGACTGCTGCATTGATGCGGTTTGTGACACAGTTCTCCTTGTCTTTCTTCTTGTTCTGTCTGTCGACTCCCCCGCCCGAGACCCGTGCCGGCAGACCGGCAGACCTGCGGATTTCGCAAGCCGACATACGGGCACGCAAACATGCGAAAGCCCGGACCGCCATATGCGCGTCCGGGCTTCGCTGCCTGTTCTCGGAACAAAAGAAAAAACCGCATGGCATACACCTTGATTTCGGCTATGCCATGCGGTTTTCAAAAACAGTGGTCAACGTATCACGAATGAAAATTCTTCGTAAGTCGTCCGGGCGTGTCGCGCCTACCGCACGAACCTTGCGGACTATTCCCGTTCAAGCAATCGCTCGGGAGACAACGTCTCCTGAGTGGCCAGCACCACTCCTCCGGCCACGCCTGCAAGGCGTCCAAGAGGACTGCGCCCGATACTCAGGTTTCGCGTGGTCAATGGGCGGGCGGTCCTGTAGACGGTGGTGCGGATGGCGGTAAGCAGTTCGTCGCTTGCCTCCGCAATGAGTCCGCTGACGATCACATGTCTTGGGTTGAGGATGTTGCATAGCGTCGCCACCATGATGCCGATGGATTCTCCGGCTTCTTCCACAGCCTGTTCCGCACCGAGGTTGCCGTCGTGCAGTCGTTCGATGAGCTGTTCCACGCTGGTCGGTTCGTCCGCCATGGGTGACAGCTGCTGCATTCGTCTCAGCATGGCAGGCACGGATGCCACCGTTTCCAAACATCCCGTCTGCCCGCATGCGCAGCGTTTGCGGTTGCGTGGATCGTACGAGGTGTGGCCCACTTCACCAGCCGATCCGTCGAAACCGTGGAATATACGGCCATCCTTCATCACAATGCCACCACCGATGCCGGTGCCTATTTTGATTTCGATGATTGGTCGTTCATCCTCGGGAAGCGCCGCGGCATCACCCAATGCCCGAATATTGGTGTCGTTTTCCACGCTGACCGGGCATCCGAGGTCGTCCCTCATGTGCTGGACCGCGTTGAAGGCATCCCATCCGGGCATGATCGGCGGACGTATCGGCGCATCCTCGCGAATGTCGATCCTGGCAGGCAATGACAATACGGCATGGCGAAGCGGCAAATCGGGAGATACGCTCGACGCCATACGCCACAGGCATTCGCTTGCCCACGACAAAAAATCCTCCGGTCGTTGGTCCGCTATGGAGACCACATGCGATTCGTACGTCAGTAGTCGCATATTCATATCGGCCAGACCGAAAGTGGTATGCCGAGCCCCGACATCGGCAATCGCCATCAATCCCAATCGATCGTTGACGGTCAGACGCTCCGCGGGTCTTCCACGATCCTGTGAGATCACACCGTCCACGGCGAGAATCCCCTTGCGTAGCAGTCCATCCACGCACGATGACACCGTCGACCGGGCCAGACCGGTTTCACGGACCAGTTCCGCCTTGCTGTTCGCTTTGCCGGACGCCACCAGCAGCGCCACCTCGCTGGGCAGCTCGCTGCCGGTGACCGCCAGCGTCCATGGTCTATCCGGCAGCGTGAATCGCCACTGTCCTTTCGAAGACTGTTTCATCATCGGCTGCCGCATCGCAATCCTCCGTGAACCGTTGCCATTGCCGTGTTTCCAATATACGTCAGATTTATGTTGAAATGCAGCATAAATCCGACGTTGAAGAGCATAAATCCGAATCGTATCGTGAGAATCACCTTAAGGAAACAACGGGAAGCGCAGCAGCTCCCCCACAACGTTGGTACCGACGAAGACAGCCATCATAAGAAAGGACCCACAATGGAAACTCCAAAATTCGCGGTCTCACTGATGTGCATGGACTTCTCCATCGCAGGTGAACAGGTGAGCACCCTGAGCCAGCACGCCGATTCCCTTCATCTTGACATCATGGACGGCCATTTCGCACCGAACCTCTCCTTGAGCCCGGAATGGCTCAAGTGGGTGCTGCCGCACAGCACCGTACGCAACGAGGCGCATCTGATGACCACCGATCCGGACTATTGGCTGGAACCGCTCGCCCAGGTCGGCGTGAACGTCATCTCCCCACATGTCGAAACACTGAACACCCACGCGTTCCGCACCATGAATTCAATCCGCGCCCTCGGCTGCGGCACCGGTCTTGTCGTCAATCCGCTCACGACCTTCGATTCCATCCTGCCGCTGATCGAACGCGTCGACCTGCTGACGCTGATGACCATCGACGTCGGTTTCGCCGGCCAACCGTTCATCGACGAGATGCTCGCCAAGATCGAACAGGCCGCCAAATACAAGTCCGACCACGGTCTGAACTATGAGATCCAGATCGATGGATCGTGCAGCGAGAAGACCTTCGCCAAGCTGCGCAACGCCGGCGCCGAGACCTTCATCCTCGGTAATTCCGGCCTGTTCTCCCTGGACCGCGACCTCGACAAGGCATGGGCCAAGATGCGCGCCAACTACGAACGCACCACCGGCGAAACCCTGCCTCCCGAGGACTGATTACAGTCGCGATTGCCATATCGAACCGGCAATCCCTTTCATCACCGGCTGGCATCGGCGCGTCCTCTCTCTCCTTGATACCGCATGCGTCCTGATGGCGCATGCTATCCGGACGCGCCTTTGCCATCTTCGGCACCACCACAACCCGTAATTTCTTTTAATTTTTGCAATGGAGCAGTCATGAGCAACACCACCGCCATCACCAACAACGAACCCACCGTCGCCACCGCGGGCAGCCCCGTCAATTCCGCCACACTGAAGACGCCGGTCGTGCTCGGCATCGACATCGGCGGCACCAATCTGCGCGTCGGACTGGTCGACGCACTCGGTGCCCTGGTCGACTCCCGCCGCGTCAGCTCACAGGAGGCGCTGAGCGGCGACGACCCGATGACCAAACTCGCCGACTATCTGGAAGGCTATCTCGGCGAGGTACTGGACGGCAAGTACGAGCTGAAGGCCATTTCCGTAGGATTCCCATCTGTGGTCGACGCCACTCGCACCGTGGTGCTGCAGACCACGTTCATCCCCGGGCTCAACAACGTGAACGTGCCGGAACGTCTGAGCCGATTCGGCGTGCCCGTGTTCATCGACCGTGACGTGAACATGATCATCCGTTATGACGCCAAGCGCCTGAACCTGCAACATCTCGAAGGCGTGACCTTCGGCTGCTACGTGGGCACTGGCATCGGTTGCGCGCTATCCGTGGACGGCAAGATTCTGGTCGGCCTGCACGGCGTGGCCGGCGAACTCGGCCATATCTACGAGGCCACCGGACGCACCTGCAGCTGTGGCTTGGAGGGCTGCTCCGAAACGGCTGCCTCCGGCAACGCGCTCGTCCGTGAGCTCGAAGCACATCATCCGGGCGCCTCCATCGACGACGCGTTCTCCCTATACGGCGACGAACCGTTCATCGATGATTGGCTGGAGCATCTCGCCTGGACCTTCTCGACCGTCATCAACCTGCTCGACCCGGCCAAAATCATCATCGGCGGCGGTGTGACGCAGATGAAGGACTTCCCGAAGCAGCGTCTGGAGGAGAAGATCAAGCGCATGTCCCGCAAGCCGTATCCGGCCGAGGACCTGCCAATCGTCTACACGATTCCCGGCAAGTACGACGGCGTCATCGGCGCGGCTCTGTGCGCGCTCGAACAGATCTGAGCCATGCCAGACTTCGGACGAAGCCCGTTCTTCCTTTCTTACGGGTTTCGTCCGGACCATAATAATCACAGATGATTATCCAACTCATACCCAAGCAAAACAATTCAATCCATCGTTGTAAGGACGCAACATGACCACCGATTCCCCCACCGCCCAAACGGCACGCCCCCGCAGCGCGTACAGCCCGCTTATGAAATTCTCGCTGCTTGCCATTTCGTTGCTGCTCACATCATCGAATGCGATCTCCGGCGTGATGCCGGCGCTGATCAAGCAGTTCCCCGACCAGCCACGCGCCAATGTGGAGCTACTGAGCACCGTTCCATCGTTCTCGATGATCATCATGATCATCGCCTCCGGCTTCATCGCCCGTAAGATCGGCGACAAGGCCACTGTGACCGCGGGACTGGTCATCGCGGCCGTCTTCGGCGTGATTCCCTTCTTCGTCACGAACAACTTCTGGGTGATCATGGGTTCGCGCATCGGCCTCGGCGTCGGTTTCGGCCTGATTAATTCCTTGGCCGTGTCCATGATCGCCAAGTTCTTCTCCGGCGACGAGAAGGCCACACTGATGGGCTTCAGGTCCGCGTTCGAATCATTGGGCCAGTCGTTGATGACCCTGGCCGCGGGATTCCTCGTGTTGCTCAGCTGGAACAGTTCGTTCCTCGTCTATTTCCTCGCAGTGCCGATTCTGGTACTGTTCGTGCTGTTCGTTCCAAAGGAGCCGAACGATCCGAAAGCTGACGATTCCGCGCAGGCCCAAAACGGCAACGCCAAGCAGTCGGTGAATGGCCCCATCCTGCTCATCACCGTGTTTCTGATCGTCGCCGTGACCATGTACATCGGACTGACCACACGCCTGTCTTCCGTGGTGACCGGTTCCGGTTTCGGCACGATGCAGCAGGCATCCACTTTGCTGAGCGTCATGACCATCGGCGGTATGCTCATGGGCTTCGCATTCGGCCTGATCAACAAAATACTGAAGGCGCAGACGCTGACGGTCGGTCTCGTCGCATTGGGAATCGGATCTCTGATCATGTTCTTCGCGCCGAATTTCGTCGTTCTGTGCATCGGCGCGCTGATTGCCGGCATCTCCTACCCCACTATGATCTCCTATACCTTCAATCAGATTTCCGAGGTCTGCCCGAAGGGTTCGGATACATTGTGCACGTCGGTGGTGCTGGTCGGCTGCAATTTCGGCGCCTTCACCGCCCCATACACACTGAAGCTGGTCGGAGGCGCCTCGCTGAGCCAGCCGTATCTGGTCTACGGCATCGTGCTGCTGGTCATCGCCGCGGGATACGCCGTGTACCATCTGGTCCGCAAGTAGGCCGGAAACAGGCAAAACAAGCCGAAAACAAAACGCGCGTTGGCGCACATCTTTTTTACGGACGTGCGCCAACACGCGTTTTC
>NZ_JBNMKH010000017.1:0-33270 GCF_050874245.1 Bifidobacterium sp.
GTTGGAATCCAGCCCACAACCATATATGCAGCCGAGACCCGGCCTCACGCGTGCGGGGAATCGCCGACTGCCATCGTCACTTCTCCGCGCCGTCCGAATCGTCGGTCGTATCCGATTCCGCGGCGTCCTTCAAGGTTTCCTCATCCGGACCGACGCTGCCGAAATCGTTGATGTTGAAATCAGGATTGGCGTCGGATTCGAAATCCACGTCGGCCTCATCCTCGTCCTTACGCGGCTCCGGCTCCACCGCCTCTTGGAACACACGCTCGGACTTCGGCTTCTTCAGGTCGGGATTGACCTTCTCCTCCAGCATGAGACGCGCGTCTCCCGCGGTGGTGAAGCTGCCGCAGATGAGCACGCCATGGCCGTAGCCGACGCCTAGCTCATCATCGGCATCAACCATGTTGACGGCTTCCTGGATGGCGTCCGGCAATTCCGGAATGCAGGTGACGCGTTCGGGACCGAACACGCGGTCCGCGATCTTCTTCAGATCCTCGGCGGGCATCACACGGTCCCGCCACGAGTTCTCGGTAACGATCACTTGACTCAGCAGCGGCTCGAGCACGCCGAGGTATTCCTCGACCTGCTTGTCCCCCATCATGGCGACGACGCCGACGAGCTGCTGGAAATCGTAGTTCTCCTCGATCGCCGCGCGCAGCGATTCGGCCGCGTTCACATTGTGCCCGCCGTCAAGGATGATGGTGGGGGACGTGCGGATCTGCTCGATGCGTCCCGGAATCCTCACACTGCTCAACGCCTCGGCCACCAAATCGCCGTCCAACGCGCCGTTGACGGGAATCACCACTTCCGCGGCGCACAGGGCCGCGAGTGCGTTATGCGCCGGATGCTCTCCGAATTTGTCGAGTGGGACTTCCGTGTAGGTGCCGTTCGGCGTGCGCAGGGTCGCCACCTGTCCGCCGACCGCAGGAATGCGGGTGACGACTTCCGATTCGATGCCGTCGCGCACCAGATTGGCGTGATTCTCCTTGGCCGCGGCCTCGATGATCGGCATGACCTCTTCCTCATGCGGCTGACGGCCGATTATGGCGGTGCAGCCAGGCTTGATGATGCCCACCTTTTCGGAGGCGATCTTTTCCACGGTGTCGCCGAGCCATGCCATATGGTCCATGTCGACCGGCCCGATGATGGCCGCATCGGCGTCAAGCACGTTGGTGGCGTCCCAACGGCCTCCCATGCCGACCTCCACGATGGCCACGTCGACCGGTGCGTCGGCGAATTTCCAGATGGCCATGGCGGTGAGCACTTCGAAGAAACTCATCTTCGGCTTGCCCAGTTCGTCCATTTTCATATCCACGATGGCGACGAGGTCCTTCACCTGGTCCCATGTGTCGACGAAATCGTCATCGGACAGTTGTTGCCCGTCGATGGCGATGCGTTCGTTGACGTGCTCCAGATGGGGTGATGTGTACAGACCGGTACGCATGCCGTAGGCCCGGCAGATGGCTTCGGCCATGCGTGCCGTGGATCCCTTGCCGTTGGTACCGGTGATGTGGATGACACGGAATGACTGTTCGGGATGTCCCATGATGTCGAGGATCATCTTCATGCGCAACAGGTCGAGATTGGTGGTGTTGCGTTCCGATGGACGGCTCATGATGTCGCGTTCGACGTCGATCATGCTTTCGTTGTTGCGATTGGGATGTTCGAATGACATGCTTTCCTGTTCCTTCCGTACCTTTTCGGATGGCACGTTGACCTGTTTGCTCTAATTGGATTGTAGAGGCCCACATGAACGTCGCACGCCGATGGAGGTTATAGGATAGGTTGCGTCAATCGTCATATGGCGAAATATATGTTCAGGAGATGCGATGAACGAAGTCATTACCGAAAGGGACAAGGAATACGAGAAGATGGAGCAGGCGTCCGCCCCGGGACCGGACCAGGCGATGGCCGACCGTGTGAACAACCGCTCGCTGCGCCCGCGTTCGGAGGCCTTCAAGAAGTTCATGGCCACCGGCTGGGATGATGACGAGCCGGAGGTCAAGCCGCTGGAATCCTCCAAGTACACACCGGCGCGTCTGGAAGCGCTGGGCAAGGCGTTCCCCGGAGAACGCATCGTGATTCCCGCGGGCCAGCCGAAGGTGCGCAACAACGATTGCGATTACGCGTTCCGTCCGGACACGACGTTCTCCTATTACACGGGATTGGGCGAGGACTTCGAGGCCGGCGCGGTGTTGGTGCTGAACCCCGTCGACCCGGATTCGCCGGAAGCCAAGGCAGGCAAGACGCATATGCCCGAATTGTTCGTGGCGCCGCGGGCGAACCATTACACGCAGGACTTCTTCATGGATGCCCACTATGGCGAATATTGGGTCGGTCCCCGTGCCGGAGTGAAGGAAATGACCGCGATGACCGGCATCGAGACGAACGACATCGCCCAGCTGGCCGACGCGCTGGGCAAGGACGTCGGTACCGAGGCCGGCGCGGTACGCGTGCGTGTGATCCGCGAGGCCGATCCGGCGATCACCGCGATGGTGGAGGACATCCGCGAGGCGAATGGCTTCGCCGATCCGGACGGCAATGCCGCGGCCGACGACAAGCTGCATGAATTCGCCGCCGAGGCACGCATGTGCAAGGACGAGTACGAGGTCCGCGAGATGCGCAAGGCGATCACGGCCACCAAGCATGGATTCGACAACATTCTGCGCAGGTTGCCGTCCTCCCTGGGCAAGCCGCGTTCGGAACGTATGCTGGAAGGCGCGTTCAACGCGATTTCCCGCGAGGAGGGAAACGAAGTCGGTTACGACACCATCATCGCGTCCGGCGCGCATGCGCCGATCCTGCATTGGATGCGCAACACGGGCACCGTGGAACCGGGCGAGCTGCTGCTCATCGACGCCGGTGTGGAGGTCAACAGCCTCTACACCGCGGACATCACCCGCACGTTCCCGACCAACGGCAGGTTCACTGATTTCCAGAAGAAGCTGTACCAGGCCGTACTGGATTCCCAGCAGGCCGGTTTCGAAGCGGCCAAGCCGGGCGCCACGTATTCGGACATCCATCATGCCTGCATGCGTGTGATTGCCGAACGTCTGCACGACTGGGGTATCCTGCCTGTCGACGTTGAGGAATCCCTCTCCCCCGAAGGCCAGCAGCATCGTCGCTGGCTCGCCTGCGGTGTGGCCCATCATCTGGGTCTTGACGTGCATGACTGCGCGCAGGCGCGATACGAGTCGTACCAGGGTGCAGCGATTCGCCCGGGCATGATCTTCACCATCGAACCCGGTCTGTATTTCCGTGAGGATGATCTGATGATTCCGCCGGAGTACCGTGGCATCGGCATCCGCATCGAGGATGACGTGCTGATGACCGAGGATGGTCCGGAATGGCTGTCCGCCGGCATTCCGAAGCAAATCGGCGACGTGGAGGAATGGATGGCCAGCATGGCCGCCGAAGGCGCGAAGGACTGAGGAGGCATCATGCCCACACCCGAATTCATACTCGAACTGCGAAAGAAGATAGGCCACGATCTGCTGTGGCTCATGGGCGTCTCCGGCTATGTCGAGGACGAACAGGGCCGCGTGCTGCTGGGGCGACGCTCCGACACCGGCGAGTGGGCCATGGTGTACGGCATCAACGAGCCTGGTGAGGAACCGGCCGACACCGTGGCCCGCGAGGTCAAGGAGGAGACCGGAGTAGATGTGATCGTCACCGATCTGGTTTCGGTCAAATCGTCCACGAAGGTCCTCACCTACGCGAATGGCGACAGCACCATGTACATGGATCATCTGTTCATCTGCCGGCCGGATCCGAACGGCAATGCGGAACCGTTCGTCGGCGATGAGGAAAGCCTCAAAGTGGGATGGTTCCCGCTTGACGCGTTGCCCGAGCCATTGGCCGCCACCACGGTGGAACGTATGGGCTATGTGCGTGACTATCTGCGGCACAAGGCGTCCGGCGACTCCCATGCCCAATTCGCGTTCCAAGGAACGATCCGCTGATAAAAACGAAAACCGAGGTATGGGCCGACACGCATGGATTCATTGCGTGCCGGCCCATGCTTTTTGTCATGCGCGACACGCCGTGTGGTTCAAGTTGCGTTAATAAATTAACGCCGTTAATATATCAAACAGTTCAACAAACCGTGCACCGTCGCAAGGAGGTGGGTGATGAGTAGCTACAGCGATCAGCAGTCATCGATTTCGGAAAACAACCGCTCCCGCGTCCTGCAATATCTGTACCACAATGGCATCTGCTCACGCGCGCAAATAGCCAAAGCCATTGGACTGACCCCCGCCGCCATCACCAAAATCACCGCCAAATTGCTGGCCCAAGACGTCATCGAGGAAACCGGAGACATGGAAGGCGACAAGAACCGCCGTTCCATAGGCCTGAACCTCAACTGCGCCAAATACCATATCGTCGGTGTGAAGTTCGCCCGCAGTCTGGTGCAGATCGCCGTCTTCGACCTGAAATGCAACCGCATATTCATGAGCGATCTGCCGACCGTCGACGAAGGGCACATCCCCGAAACCGTGGAATGCATACGGAACACCGTGCGGCGCCTCATCAAGGACGATTCCAGCATTGTGGCCGTCGGCATGGCCGTGCCTGGACCGTATCTGAAGGATGAAGGACGCACCGCTCTGGTCTCCTCCATGCAGGGGTGGCGTCGAATCAACTTCATCGAGGAATTCAGCGACGCGTTCGACGTTCCCGTGTTCGTTGAACAGGATGCCCGGGCCGGAGCCTTGGCCCAATTCCTGTTCAATCCGGAGCTGTCGGAAGGTTCGCTCGCCTACTATCTGCTCGGCGAAGGCATCGGACTTGGCATCATCGACAACGGCGCCATCTATTACGGAGAACAAGGCACAGCCACGGAAATCGGCCATGTCTCCATCGATGTGAACGGCAGGCCCTGCGATTGCGGCAACGTCGGTTGCCTTGAGCGGTACTGCTCCGCCAACGCCATCCATGAGCGACTCAACGCCAATCCCGATATCGTCCCCGGATGCGAATCGATGACGCACGCGCAGGCATGCTCCGCGCTTTTCGCCAAAGCGGACACGGGAGATGAAGCCGCGATGACGCTGGTGCGCAGCATCGCCCGATACGTCGGCTACGGCGCCGTCACCATCATCAACGCTTTCAATCCGACGTGCATCGTTCTCGGAGACATCGTCGCGCAAGCCGGCCAGCCCCTGCTCGACGAAGTCGAACGTGTCGTGCTCGACCGGACGATTCCCGAAATCGGACGCAACACACGAATCACCCTGTCCACCCTGCCCACCGACGCCACCGTCACCGGTGCCGCCGCCGTGGCAATCACCAATTTTCTGGAACATCCCTCGATGTTCTTTGACGTCGCATAGCACGCCATAGCCAAAGAAAGGAACCACCACCATGTCCAAGCCAATCGTCATCGCCCTCGGTGAAATCCTGTGGGATATGCTTCCCACCGGCAAGCGCGCCGGCGGCGCACCCGTCAATTTCGCCTACCACGCATCCCAGAACGGCGCGGAAAGCTACGCCATCAGTGCTGTCGGCAACGACGAGCTGGGCTCCGAACTGCTCGACGACGCGCACAAGGCCGGCATCAACACGCTGGTACAGACCAACGAGTATCCGACCGGCACCGTCGCAGTGGCACTGACCAACGGCATCCCGGAATACACCATCGTGCAGAACGTGGCCTGGGACCACATCAGCTACACGGACAAGCTCGCCGAAGCCGTCTCCAAGGCCGACGCCATCTGCTTCGGCACGTTGGGACTGCGTTCCAAGGAATCGCACGACACGATCATCGAGCTGCTCAAGCACGCCAAGGACGGCGCGCTGAAGTTCTTCGACATCAACCTGCGCGCCAATTTCTACTCCAAGGAGCTGATCGAGGAGCTGCTGGGCTATGCCAACATCTTCAAGATCAACGATGACGAGCTCATCATGATGCGCGAGATGTTCTCCATTCCGGAAGGCAAGGACGAGGACGCCTGCAAGTGGTTCATGGATCATTTCGGCCTCGAGTACATCATCCTGACCGGTGGCGCGACCTTCAGCACCATCATCGCCAAGGATGGCGAGACCTCCACCCTGCTGACGCCGCATGTCGAGGTTGCCGACACCGTCGGCGCAGGTGACTCCTTCTCCGGCTCCTTCACCGGCAAGCTGCTGTCCGGCGCGTCTCTCAAGGAAGCGCATCGCGCGGCTGTGAACACTGCCGCCTACGTGTGCACCAAGGAAGGCGGCTGGCCGGTCTATCCGGCCGAAGGCGTTCCGGATTATCTCGCCGACGCTGCCAAGTAAGCAAAATACCTTCTCTCCTTCTCATCATCGATTCCGTGTGCCGTCATCAGATGGCACACGGAATTATTCTTTTCCTACCGGCGATTCGTGGTGGTGCCAATATGCTTGAAGCCGCCATCACGAATCGCCATCAGCGTAAATTTGTGATATCAAGCAAATCGTGGTACTTTAAAATGTCTGGTTGAAGAATCAGAGGTTTGATAATTCAATATTTGGGGATGATCGGTTTCGACGGTGACCTGTTCGTCGCAGGGAAGCGTGCCGAGAACGTAGGGTCCGCTCGTGGATGCCCCCTACAAAAGAATAAGTGCTAAATCTAACCGCACTGAGTTCGCTCTCGCTGCCTGAGCTTCGCGCCAGGATTAACCAGTGAGCAGCCGCTCCGTTCACTCCTCCTCGTCTTTGGGAGGATGCTGAGCGTCGTTTAGAAGACTTGCTCCGCCAGTTGAGCCACAGGGCCGGCGAAGGACTTTTACTGTAGATATGCTCGCCATCAGTTGTCTGCGACATCGATGGGGGCAGAAAAACCGCCGTACGGCCAGCAGACTACGCACGTAGAAGACTGAGGGTTCGGTCATCGGACCGGGGTTCGATTCCCCGCATCTCCACCAGTAGAAAGCCGCCAGAAATGGCGGCTTTTCTTATATTTCCAACCTTTATTCCCAGCCTTTTCACGTTCGGCGAAACGACGCGTGCCGCAATAATCGCCTCCTTATCATCGAAATAACATGCGGCGTCTCCAATATCGCAGGCGTCGTCCGGCAGCCACGAGAAGGAGCGGCATCATGGCGAATCTCACCACGGAAATGAAGGAATTCATCAGCAATAACCTCGCTTGGGTATCCACCATCAGCAAGGACGGACATGTGGACCTTGGACCGAAGATGAGCACCTTCGTCATCGACGACAACCACATCGGCTACCATGAACGCACCGCGGGACAGATGTACCGTAATCTGCTCGACGGCAGCGAACTGGTCATCGCCGTGGCCAATCTTGAGCAGAGGAAGGGATACCGTTTCCGCGGGAACGTCACCCTGCACTCCGATGACGCGATTTACGACGAGCAGGTCGCAGTGGCGGAAAGCAAAGGCACGAAGAAGCCCATGACCATTCCCGTGCTGGAAATCACGGAAATCCAGGATCTGACGCCAGGAGCCACAGCTGGCAAAACCATCGTCAAGGACTGAGCGAAAGGCTACAGCGTTCTTTTCACAAAGGGCATCATCCTTATATAGGATGATGCCCTTTGTTGTCCCTTGCAATTCGCCGGACGAATCTTACTTGATGATTGGCCTCAATGGGGCGGACACGTCGACATGATGCTTGTCTCCAATCACGTTCGGATCATTGATGATTTTGTCCACCACCGCCTTCTTCAGCTTCAGCTCAGAGGAATCGCCCCACACGATGACCCGGTCTCCCCCATTAAGCTCCGTCGTGATGGAATCCTGCGTCGCGGCGGTGACTTTGGTGATGGAGCCGCGCATCGATTCCGGCAACGAGCTCAGAATCCTCAACGCCTCCTTGATGGGTCTTTTCGACAGGCTCACATCGACGTCCTGCACCTCGATGACGGGAATCCCCTCCACGGAAACACCGCTGACGGAATTGAGCACGCGCCCCTTGCTGTCGACCGCCGTCATGTGGTTCTCACCGGTTTTCAGCATGGCAGCAGGCTTCTGCGCTTTGATGGTTACCTCAAGCGAATTCGGCAGATGCTTTTGCGACTCGGCAGACGTCACGCCGGGAATCGATTTAATCTGCTTCTCCACTGCGCTGTCCGACACAAGGAACAGAGATTTGCCCGATTGCTGTCTGGCGATGTCGAGCACCTGCGATTCACTGACCCACTCATTGGCTCCGGTCACGCTGATGTTGTCCGGTTCCAAGCGGAACACGGAGGAGAAGAACAGCAACCAGATGACAGCGCCCAGAACCGCCGCTACGGCGATTCCCACAAGCGCGCGCATGGCGATGACGCGAGCGCCCGCTTTGCGACGTTCCTTGAGACGCGCATTGAAATCAACCACTTTAGGACGCGTCATGACGCCAATCGTACCGGTGGTCTCCTGCAATGTCTTGGAAACCAAATCCTCGCTTCGCAAACGACGCGCATCCACAAAGCCTTCGGCCTTCGAATGGTTCACAGCGTCGGTCACGGTGGATCCGCCGGCAGCGGAATGTCCGACGACGGAGCGCTGTCCCGTTGAATGCCCTCCGACGCGCTCCGACGAAACCGACCGTCCGGCCCGCTTGCCGGACTGAGGTTTCGTTCCTTTCGAATCCTTGCCGGAGCTGATGACCCGTCGAGCCATCAGCCCTCGCAATCCCAACGGTGCGCTTCGAGCGCGTGCAGAATCACCTCGTCCATACGCGTGATGTCGCCTGCACCCACGGTGAAGATGACATCGCCATGGTGGGCGCGCATCACCGTCATCTGAGCCGCCGTCTGCATGTCCTCAACGCCGCGGATCCAGTCGTCGGACGGATCATGCGCAAGCTTCCTCGCCTCATCCACGATGGTCGCCGGAGTGACATCCGGAAAATCCTCCTGCTTTTCACGTGCGGGGAATATTCCGGTGACAATCACATCATCCGCCTTGGCCAGTGCCTCGGCGAATTGCCGTGCGAAGAACTTCGTCCGGGAGAACAGATGCGGTTGGAAGATCACACGGATTCCGGACTGCGGATAGCGGCGACGGGCCGCATCCAACAGCGCCGCGATCTCAGTGGGATGATGCGCGTAATCGTCCACCAACGTCACCTGGCTGATGGTGCCGCGCACCTGGAACCTCCGTGCCGCGCCCAGGAACGACGTCACAGCGGCGGCAGCACGTTCGACATCCATGCCCAGCAACGCGGCTGCGATGATGGCGGCCGAAGCGTTGCGCGCATTGTGGATGCCCGGAACGGTGAGTGTCACCGGAACCCGCCGTTCATCGTCGCCAAGCAGTCCAGAGGGGATATGCAAGGTGAAATGCTCCATCCCGCTTTCCGCGGTCTCGCTTTCCGATTCGATACGCACCAATGTGGCGCCGTTCATATCTCCCAATTCGTCAGCGGTCCGCGTGGAATATACGATCGTATGGCCTGCGACCTGTGGGTCAAGCGCGCGCAGCACGGCGATATTACCTTCATCGTCACCGCACATGACCACGGCTTTGGTGGCGTGTCCGGCATGGTCCACAAACGCCGCGCGATAGTTGGCTTGAGTGCCGTAGTGGTCAAGATGGTCCGCTTCGGAATTGGTGATGATGGCAATCTGCGGATGGTACTTGGCGAAGCTACCGTCCGATTCATCCGCCTCGGCCACAAGCACGGCGCCCGTGCCCGCATGGCCGCCGTCCAGTGTGGCCCCATCCTTGCCTTGGATGGAACCACCGATGGCGTAGCTCGGATCGGCAAGCCCGCCTTCGCCGGCGTTCACAAGAATGTGCGACAGCATGGAACTAGTCGTCGTCTTGCCGTGGGCGCCGGCGACCGTCACCGCACGCTTCGCATTCATCAACAACGCGAGGATGTCACTACGATGCACAATGCGTTCCCCGGCCTCATACGCTGCAACAATCTCCGGATTATCCGGTTTGATTGCGCTGGAATACACGACAGTGCTCTTGCCTTCGACGTTCTGCGCCCGCTGGCCGAATTCGACGGTGATGCCCAGCCCCTGCAACCGTTCGGTTTTGGCACTCGGCTCACGATCCGAACCGTCGACTTCGACACCTTGCTCGTGCAGCATCTCGGCAAGCACACTCATACCGGCTCCGCCAATGCCGATGAAATGGGTCGATCCCAAATCGTTCACGCCTTCATCGGGCGCGAACGACGCATGGGTGGGGTCAAGGACGATGGTACCGGCTTCACGCTGGTTGTCAGACACGATTGCTCCTCTTGAATTGTTTTCAACGTGTTCCATTATGGTCTCACCCATGGTCTCTCCCACGGATGGAATCCACGGTCATTCGTCTGGTTGTCCAATCAACGCGAGAACGCGTCTCGCCATGACTTCGGCGGCGTCGCGGATACCGTACTTCCAGGCGTTGGCCCCATAATCCGACAGGGTATGTGGGTCGGCAAGCAGCTTCGGCACGTGGTTGCGTACCCATTCCGGAGTGAAATCGGCATCCGCCACCATCAGTCCGCCTTGCGCGTCGACCACCGGTTGCGCATTGAAACGCTGCTCGCCGTTGCCAATCGGCAACGGCACGTAAATCGCAGGCAATCCCAACGCCGTCAATTCACTTACCGTACCGGCTCCGGACCGGCAGATAATCAAATCGGCGCAGGCGAATGCCAGATCGATGCGTTCCAGATACGGCGCGACGCGATAATCGCCATCCGACGCGTGGTCGGGACCAAGCTCGCCGAGCACCTGCTCCCCCGCGTTCACCGACACAAGGGAACGCACCTCGTCATCCTTGCCTTTGCCCGTCAGATGAATCACCTGGGCACGCGAGAGCAGTTCCTTGGCGGAAGCCGCCACGGCGCGGTTCACGTTCACCGCCCCTAGAGAGCCGCCGGTGACAACGACCAGCGGACGATCCGGATCGACGCCAAGCTGGGCCGCGGCCGTTTTGCGCGTGGCGATGCGATCATGTTCCAAATCGGATGCCAATTGCGCGATAGCAGGACGCAAAGGCAATCCCACACGCTCCACCTCGACGCCCTTGCGCGGCTTCAGACCAGGTTGCGCGTAGGCTGCGCCGATCATGGACGCCCAACGCGCTCCCAACTTGTTGGCCATGCCGGCACGGGCGTTCTGCTCGTGAATGGCGATCGGAATACCCATTTTGTGTGCCGCCGCATATACGGGAGCGGATGTGTATCCGCCGAATCCGACGACAACCTGCGCTTGATGCCGCGTGAGAATATCACGAACCTTGGCGGTTTCGGCCTTCCATTTTGCGGGGAACTGCAACGCGGCCTTGTTGGGTCTGCGCGGGAATGGCACCTTCTCGATGGTCTCCAGTTCGAAGCCCGCCTGTGGAACGAGATCATGCTCCAGCCCGACGGCGGTGCCCACCACCGCGATGTCCGCATCCGGTTCAAGATCACGAATCACATGCGCCACGGCGAGCAACGGGTTGACATGCCCCGCCGTACCGCCACCGGAAAGAACGATATGCTTTTGACTGCTCATAGTCCCCGAGCTTAGCCCACGGTGTGCCAGCGCATCGCACGGCATACCATGGCAGACCAAGATACTTACATTTCGTCTACTTTTTCCTCGCCGCGGGAACATGCCACAGACGTTCGGCCGAGACGGTCACAGTATACGATTCTCGGCTTTGATCTCAGGCTGCTCCTTCATCATGCTGACCGCCACGCCCGCAGCGCCCAAACACATGACCAACGAGGAACCGCCGGCCGATACGAACGGCATTGGCACGCCCATGACCGGCAGCAGGCCGATGACGACGCCGATATTGATGAACGCCTGTCCCACGACCCAAACCGCGATGCACACCAGAACCATGGTGATGTAGCGGTTTTGGGCCTGCAAGGCCACCACCAGCATGCACCATGCCAGAACGATGAACAGCAGGATGACCATGGCCGCTCCCACGAAGCCTGTCTCCTCACCGATGATGGCGAAGATGAAATCGTTGTGCGCTTCGGGAAGATATCCCCATTTCTCGCCGGAATTGCCGATGCCGACGCCCAAGAGTCCGCCGGAGGCTATGGCGTACTTGCCATGGATCGCCTGATAGCAGACTCCCTGCAAATCGGATGGCGAACAGGTCTGATAGGCCGCCATGATGCGGCCGAGACGGTTCGGGCTGGTCAGCACGAATGCGACGATGCCGCACGCACCGAACAACACGGCGCCCGCCAGCCATTTGCCTGGAAATTCTCCAAGCAGCAATGCGACGCCGCCGATGGCGAGGATGATCAATCCGGTGCCGAGATCCTTACCCGACATGACCAAGAGGAAGGCGACGAGGAACCCGCCGATCAGCCAGCGGTACGCCTTGAGCGCGCCAACCGCCTTCACCTGTTTGCGCGCATTGAGCAACTCGTTCGGCATCCATACGCATAACGCCAGTTTGACGATTTCCGCAGGCTGCATGGTGAACACGCCCGGAATGCCGATCCATCCCTTGTTGCCGTTGACCTCGACGCCTAATGGGGTCAACGTGGCCGCCTGCAGCAACGCGGCGGCCACCAGAAACCAGAAACTGATTCTACGGTACAGGCCGGCCGGAAGCATCATCGTGAAGAACGCCACACCCAATCCCAGCACGCAATAGAACCCCTGTTTCAACGCCTGAGCCCATGGCGACTGCCCATTGGCGATCATGGTCACCGACGAACTGGAGAACACCATGATCACACCGAAAATGGTCAGGATGATCACGCATAGACGGAAACCATGGAAACACCACAGGGGGTTGGCGAATCCGCGGGCGGCGTTTCCCCTCGGACGTCGGATCTGCATGCCGGACCCATCCGACGTGCGCCGCTGATCAGTGACGGATGAGATGCTGCGGCCAGCCTTAGGCTTCCCCATGCTCATTCACCCAACGCTGAGCCTCCTGCGCGAACTGGTTTCCGCGATCGGCGTATGACTTGAACTGGTCCATGGACGCGCAGGCCGGAGCCATAAGCACCACGTCACCAGCCTGCACATATGCGCCCGCGGCGTCGATGGCGCGCGACATGACGGTATCGTTGTCCGTCGGGTCGATGATGGACAGCGGAATGTCGGGAGCGCTTTCCTTGAATGCATCCAGCATCGGCTGCTGATCCCTGCCGATGATGACGGCCGCCTTGATGGTGTGGGCCTGTTCGGCGACGAGCCGTTCGAATCGGCTTCCCTTGGCGAGCCCGCCGGCGATCCACACCACGGACTTATCTGCGAAGCTGTTGAGCGAGGCCTTGGCCGCGTGGGCGTTGGTGGCCTTGGAATCGTCCACGAAACGGATGGTCCCGCCATCAGCGGTACGGGCGACGGCGACGGTCTGGATGCGATGGCCTCCCGGAGTGAACTGCTTGAGCGCGGCCAACGACTTCTCCCTGTCCGCGCCGAAGCCCAGCACCAGTGCCAACGCCGTCAACGCATCGGCGAGCAGGTGCGGATAGACCGTGCCGTCCGGTTCGGTCAGATGAGTGAAGTCGGCGATCTTCGCGACTTGTTCCGGCTCGCCCGGTTTTCCGCCGGCGACACCCGACATGTCGACGATCCATCCGTCCTTCACACCGATCTGGCCACTTTCCGGTTCGTTCAGCGTGAATCCGATCCTGCGGCATCCAGGCGCGGTCTGCGCTGCGAAAGCCAGCTTGGTGACACGGTCGTCGTCAGCGTTGTAGACCAAGGCCTTCTTGACGTTGCGGAACACCTTGGCTTTGTCCGCCGCATAGTTTTCAATGCCGCCATGCCAGTCGAGATGGTCGTCGGCGATATTGGTGATCGTGGCGCAATCAAGTTCCAGAGAGTAGGTGAAATGCAGCTGGAAGGAGCTCAATTCGACGCACAGCACATCGTTCGCGGAATCGACCGCCGCATGCGACACCGCCTTGCCGATATTACCGACGGCCGGAGCGGTCAGACCGCATGCGGACAGCATCTCCGAGGTCATTTCCGTGGTCGAAGTCTTGCCGTTGGTGCCGGTAATGCCAATCCATGGCGCGGGCTTGCCGGTGGAGTCGTTGTTCACACGCAGCTGCCAAGCCAGTTCAACCTCGCTCATGACGGGGATGCCACGCTTCTGCGCCTCAAGAATGAACGGCGTGCGAGGGTTGAAGACCGGTGAGGTCATCACCATGTCGGTATCATCCCAATCGATTTGGTCGAAGGAATGCAGATCCGCATCCGGTTTTCTCTCGTCCACGCCCAGCACCCTGCCTGCACGGGGTCCCAGCACCTGCATCATGCTCTGTCCGGAAACACCAAGGCCAGCCACGATTACGGTCTTGCCATTCATATCCATATCCATCACCCTTCAATCGGAAACATCATTTGCCGTGATAGCACATCCATGTCGCAGGTATCAAACCGCGTCATGGAATCATGTCACAAGCCGGAACGCGCCACCCAATCGCCGTAGAAGACCACCAGTCCCAACAGCACGAACAGCATCTCGATCATCCAGAAGCGGATGACGACCTTCACTTCCGGCCATCCCTTCAATTCGAAATGATGGTGAATCGGTGCCATCTTGAACACCCTCTTGTGGGTCATCTTGAAATAGCCGACCTGGATGATGTCGCTCATGGTCTCGATGACGAACAGACCACCGAGGATGATGGCTAGGAATTCGGTGTGCGTGGCGATGGACAGCGCGGCGAACAGACCACCCAAGGCCAAAGAGCCGGTGTCGCCCATGAAGATGGAGGCTGGATTGGAGTTGTACCACAGGAATCCGAAGCATGCCACCGCCGCGCATGCCGCGATGATGGTCAGGTCAAGCGGATCGGACACCGCATAGGTGAAGCCGGGATGGCCGGAACCCTTGAGATGGTAGAATTCCCAGAACGCGATAATCGCATATCCGATGAAGGCGATCATGGAGGATCCCGCCGCCAGACCATCCAGACCATCGGTCAGATTGATGGCGTTGGTCCACGCGGTCATCAGGAAATTCACCCAGATCACAAACAGGATGATGGCTACGGCGCGGCCGGCGAAATCGAAGCTGAAGAACGGCTTCTCGATGAAACTCATTCCGGCCTGAGCACTGGGGAATCCGGATTTGGTCGGCAGTATCAGCGACAGTACCGCATATATGGTGGCAAGGATGAACTGTCCGATAAATTTGCCCTTGACCGTCAGTCCCTCGCTCTGCTTTTTGCGGACCTTCGCGAAGTCGTCGATGAAGCCCAGGAAGCCCATCGACAGCATGGCGAACAGCACCAGCACGGCCGACCACGACGGCACATCGCCTCTGGTGAAATAACGGTACAACGCCGATGAGCCCCAGCCGAGCACTACGGCGAGATTGATGACCACACCGCCAAGCGTCGGCGTGCCGCGCTTGACCAGATGGGACTTCGGACCATCCTGACGGATGTACTGTCCGTAGTTGAGCTTGTGCACCAATTTGATCAACAGCGGAGTTCCCACAATCGTCACGCCTAGTGACACCACAATGCCGATGATGAGTGAAATCACCTGATGTTCTCCATTCCAATCAGATCTTCAGATAGGTTTCCGGCAAACGCCGATTCGATCAATTCCGCGTCCAGCGTTCCGCCAGCGCGCTCAATCCCGATGCATGGGATCCTTTCAACAGCACGACCGCATCCGTGTGGCTGGCCGCGAGTCCGGTGACCATACGGTCCGCCTCATCGGCGTCATGCGCCCATTGGACGGTGACGGATCCAGCCCCGGCGGATTTCCCGCCTTTCGCCATGTCCTCGGCGAGCGCATCCAGCGATTTGTCGGTCGTGCTGCCGACGGCCACCACCGCGTCCACCCCGTTTTCGACGGCGTACCGGCCGATTCCTTCATGCAGCTGACGCTCATCCGGCCCCAGTTCCAGCATCGCGCCCAACACCGCGATGCGGTATGGCTGTTTTTCGGCTCCGGAACGCCATTTCAGCAAACCGTCGAGTCCGGCTTTCATGGAATCCGGATTGGCGTTGAACGAATCATCGATGAGCGTGAACGAGGTCTCCGGCTTGACAACGGTGGAAACCGCCATACGATGCGGACTGATGCTCTTCACGTCGGACAGGCCGGCGGCCACGTCGGCGATCGGCATGCCAAGCGTCATCGCGACCGTGGCCGCGGCGAGGGCGTTCATGACATTGTGCTGTCCACAGATGCCGAGCGTGACGTCAGCACGCTCTCCCGATTTGTTTTCCAGGACGAACGATGGATGATCGAGTTCATCACAGGCGACGTCATGGGCGGTGGAATCCAATTGCGCTCCATCTTCCCGAGGCAAGCCGAACCACAACACATCGCCCGGCGCGATGGCGCTCATCGCGGCGACATGTTCGTCATTGGCGTTGAGGACGGTCAGGCCGTCGGGCACCAATCCTCGGACGATTTCCGATTTGGCCTGGGCGATGCGCTCCACCGAGCCGAATTCGCCCAGATGGGCCACGCCGACCTTAAGCACCACCGCGATGTTGGGTGGCACCAAGGAGGTGAGATTGGCTATTTCTCCCACGTGGTTCGCGCCCATCTCCGCCACGAGGAAACGCGTGTCGGCGTTCACCTTGAGCGATGTCAGAGGCAGACCGATCTCGTTGTTGAACGACCCGACCGGGGCGACGGTGTCTCCCAGCTTGGACAACAACGATTTCAGCAGGTCCTTGGTGGTGGTTTTACCGACCGATCCGGTGATGCCGATGACGGTGAACGGCGATTCCAGCGCGCGACGGCGTTCGATGTTGTGCTTGGCAAGCATGCCCAGTGCCTTGACGGTATTCTCGACAACAATCTGCGGCACCTGCGCGCCCGCGACCTCATGGTCGACGATGGCGGCCACGGCGCCATGGGCGCCGACCTTAGGCACGAAATCGTGCCCGTCGACACGTTCGCCGGCAATCGCCACGAATACCGAGCCTTCGACGATCTGCCGTGAATCGGTGAACGCACTGGTCGCGATGGGCTCTTCGACCGCGGTCTCCGCTGGTATCAAACATCCTGATACCGCCTGCGCGATCTCCTTCAGGCTCATCGGCATCATGGTCGGACTGCTCACTGTCGTTACTCTCCTCTTATCAGGTTGTGCGTTCGGCATGGACACGCCATCCATGCCCATATGTTCAGTTCAGGTCGCGCGACACTCGCAACGCGCTTTTGATGTTGGCCTTCCGCACACCGGCGGCCAACACCATGGCGATGGACAGGGACAACAGCCGACCATCCGTATCGCCGTATGCCGATGACGCCTGCGTGGCGAGCAAGTCAGATTCCTGGGTCCGTCCCGCGATGCGGGTCTGCTTGCCGACGAAGCATCCGAAGCGGGAAACGAATTTCGTCACCTCAGCGTTGCTCAAGCCATTGTCGTAACATGCGAGCACATCAATGTTGACCGACTGCAACGCGTCCTCGCGCAACGTCTCCTCATCCAACGCGAGTATCACGGCGGCGGCGCCGTCTTCGGCGCATACGGCCATCGTACGTTGCACGTCGATGATCGACAACGGATATTCCAAGGCGAGGAACCGTTCCAAGGATTGCGAATCGGACGAGCTGATCACGCCGACCGGGTTGCCCAGCATATGCAGGAAGTCCGCAAGGTTGCTCACTGCGGATTCTACCGTCTCCTTGTTTCTCCCCGTGATGGCGAACACCGCCAACGAATCGGATGGGTTGCCGGCCATTTCGGCCACCAGCTTGCCCAGCTGCCGCATGGTGGGTTCGGCGTAGATCAACGGAATATGAATGTCGTCGACCTGTCCCCGCAACGTGTGGGGCACGATCGCGCCATACGCTCCGAGCGCCTGGACCTGTTCCAATTGATGCGCGTCCACATCCGCGGACGGCACGAACAACGCGCCGGGACGCACCGATTCGACGTCGTCGGCGACGGACGTCACCGTCACTTCGGTCGCCGATGCGGGATCAAGGTCGAAACCGTATTGGTTGGCAAGCAACCCCAAAGTCATTCGCCTGTTCATGGATTCGCTGACCGAGCTCACCTTTCCATTCCTCCGTCCATCGCGTTGCGTGCTCACTCACCAAGTTACCGGAATAGCATCCGTACGTGGCGCGGAAGCCGGCACTTCGTACTTCTGCATAAGGAATTCACCAATCTGCGCGGTGACCGGACCGGCCGTCAGACCGCCGAAGCTGCCTTGCGGATCCTTGAGCACCACGGTGATGACGAATCGTGGATCGTCGGCGGGGATGATTGCCGAATAATCGCTGATTATGGAGCTCAACTGTCCATCAGCGCCCGCGACCTCGGCCGTACCCGATTTCGCCGCTATGCGGTATCCATCGACTTTCACGAACTTGCTGTAGTAATCCGAAACCGATTCCATGGCGTTGAGGATCTGGCTCGCCACGGACTCGTCGATGACCCGTGTGGCTTCGCCCTTCGGGTTCTGTTCCTCGACATGGCCGTCGGCATCGGTGATGGATTTGATGATGCGTTGCGGCTTTCTCACGCCTTTATTGGCGATCACCGCGACCGCATTGGTCAATTGCATAACATTCACCGTGTATCCTTGGCCGAAGAGCACCGTGTTCCTGGTTCGGGCGTCCCAACTGTCCGCCGGATACAGCACGCCTTCGGATTCACCGGGCAGGTTCAGTCCTGTATCCTGTCCTACGCCGAACTTCCTGATGAAATCGTATCGCTGCTCGTTGGTCATTTTGTCTCCGGCGAGGATCATGCCGACGTTCGACGACTGCTGGAGGATGCCGGCGAGCGTCCAATGCTCGGCGCCATGCGTCTCCGCATCCTTATAGGTTTGCCCGTCCACTGTAATCGTGTCTGGAACCGTGAACTTGTCATCGATCTTATGCAAACCCGACTGCAGCATGCCCGACATCGCCAGCACCTTGCCGATGGAACCGGGCTCGAAAGTCTCGCTCACCGCCCGGGAAGCCCCCATCTTCGCTTGGTCGCTTCCAGCCTCGACCGTATCGCTGTCGGCCAAGGCAAGGATATCGCCCGAACGCACGTCCTGGACCATGGCGATGCCCCATGCGGCCTGGTACTTGCTTTCGCTGTCATGCAGCACCTTTTCGGCATACCATTGCACATCACGATCAATGGTCAACGTCACATCGGACCCGTTGACCGCCTCCTTGGACTCGGTCATGGTTCCCGGAATCTCAACGCCGCTATTGCCCTGCTGATAAACCTGATAGCCGTCCTGACCGGTCAATGTCCTGTTTTCCATCTGTTCGACGCCGGCGACCCCCTTGCCTTCGGCATCGACGCCGCCGAGCAGCGAACCCATCAGCGAACCGTTGGAATACAGACGCTCGTTGCTGAGCTCCGCATACACGATGCCTCCAAGATTCAGTTTCGAGATCTTGCGTTTTACAGCCGGAGTCACGTCCTTCTTGAGCACCACGTATTGTCCGCTGATCGACAGCATGGCACCCAATTCCGTGGCGTCCATGCCGAGCACCGGCGCCACGAGACGCGCCACGGCGGCAGCTCCGGTAGCTCCTACCGGTTTGCCGTCGATCTGATGGCAGTTCTCCCCCGTCTGCTTGGTGCAGGTGGTCGGCACAAAGTCCTGAGCCTGCTCCGGGTTGCCAATGATGGTGTAACGTTCGACGCTTTGCGCGAGAATGGCGCCGTTGGTGTCCAGTATCTTGCCCCTCCGAGCCTTCAGAGTCACCGTGGTGGTTCGGCTCTGCGCCGCGGCCTGCGCCATGCTTTTGCCATTCACCAATTGGATATCGGCGAGCCTGACAAGACAGGTTGTGCCCATCAATGCCAGGATGACGCCGATGGCCATGGTCTTTGTCAGCAGATTCTTATGGAAGAACGCGTAAATACGGCGGACGAGATTCACTTGGCGTTGTCTCCGCTCGCGTTTGCCTGATACCCGTTCAAATCGATGGTCAACGCACCTTTCTGCGGAACCATGCCCATGTCCTCGGCCTTACTCGGAAGCGAGGCATCGAGCTCGTCAAGCTTGGCCTGATCGTCCTCAACGTCCTGGGTCAGTTTGGTGATGCTTGATTCGATCTGGCTTGCCTCGAAGGAATTCTGCACCATCTGGGTGCGCAGCATCAGCGATCCGAGCAGGCAAACGCCCAGGAACACCGCGGCGATGACCAGATGCAGCAGAGGCGTGCTACGGGTACGGGTCCATGTGATGAGCTGTTCGAATCCACGGCGAACGCCGTTGCTTCCGCTCTGGGCTCCTTTGACGACATGCAGCTCGGGACGCGTGGTGCCGATGCCTTCCGTCGGGCGCTTGCGTCCGGCGGGAGCCGCATTCGAGGCGATCGTTCTTGGTGCTGCCACTTCAGCCCCTTCTTCCTTGTCTGGTCATAGTCGAGTAATCGGTGCTTTGGTCGAACCGCTTCCGCCATCGACCGGGAATTGGTCTGATCAGTTCCACCGCGCGCAATCGGACGGACGCCGACCTTGGATTGTCAGCGATCTCATCCGCATCCGCCTTGATGGCGCCTCGCGTCAGCTCCTTGAAGAACGGCATCATATCCGGCGGAACCACCGGCATATCCGCAGGCGCGTCGATCTTAAGGCCTTGGCTCATGAAGGTTTTGACGGTCTTGTCCTCCAACGAGTGGTACGACTCCACCACCAGACGCCCACCCACAGCAAGATGGTTGGCTATCTGCGGCAACGTTCCGGCCAGCTTGTCCAGCTCTCCGTTAACTTCGATGCGCAGCGCCTGGAACACGCGTTTGGCGGGGTTGCCGGCAGGACGATGCGCCTGCGGAACAACCTCGTCCACCAGACGATTGAGCTGGCCGGACGTGGTCAATGGCTCGGTTTCACGGCGACGCACGATTTCCCTGGCAATCTGCTTGGAGAAGCGTTCCTCGCCATACGTGCGGAAGATACGTGTCAGGTCGGCGAACGAATATTCCGCAAGCACCTGTTCGGCGGTCAGCGACTGGGCCACATCCATACGCATGTCGAGTGGCGCATCGTGGGAATAGGAGAATCCCCTGTCCGTCTCGTCGATCTGCAGACTGGACAGTCCAAGATCCATGAATACGGCGTTGACCTTGTCAACGCCCTGATCGTTCAACACTTGGGAGAAATCATCGAACGCCGCGTGCACGGGGATGAAACGATCAGCCAGACCTTCCGTTTCCATACGTTTCGTGGCGAGCGCGAGTGCCTCGGAATCCCTGTCGATGCCGATAAGACGAGCCTCGGGACTCGCCTTGAGAAACGCCGTGGAGTGTCCGGCCAAGCCAAGCGTGCAATCCACGGCAATGGAACCCGGCTTCGTCAAAGCGGGCGCCACCAGATCCACGCAATCATGAAGCAGCACCGGTTGGTGAATAGTCGTCACGTCAGTCATCAGAATCCCATCGCCGGCAATACGTCATCGGCAATGTCGGAATATCCCTGCTCCTTGTCAGCCAAGTAATCCTCCCATGCCTGTCTATTCCAAATCTCAGCCCTGGTGCCCACACCGATCACCACGATGTCGTCACCCAGGTTCGCGTAATCGCGCAACATCTGAGGCACGAGAACACGTCCTTGCTTGTCGGGATCCTGATCGACTGCGCCGGACAGGAACACACGCAAATAGTCGCGCGCCGCCTTGTTGCCCACGGACGTACGCTGTATCCGCACCGCGATCCGCCTGAACTCGGATTGCGGCAACAGATAGACGCATCGCTCCTGGCCGCGCGCCATCACCATGCCGGAGCCCAGCTGGGCACGGAATTTCGCAGGTAATGCCATGCGTCCCTTGGCGTCGATCTTCGGAGTGTAGGTACCCAGCAGCAGTGGCGGCAAATCGTCCATCAATCCGGCGGATTGTGTGGAATCATCTTCAGAGGTGGGCTCAGTTCCAACGTTTTGGACCATCGCCGCACCTCCTTTTTCACTGTCGCCCGGGCACACCAATCCCAAGCACTTTCACCACTCTACCCCACCGCTCACCACTTTTCCCCACAAAAAAACAAAAACACAGCGATTAACACCAAGTTTCCCCATATTCCGAATCGGCCGCCGCTCCACACGCGACCGTCCGGACATACAAGTCGGGTCTTCCGTAACATTCGTAGAAGCCTTGGGGTACATTGGAATGCCTTGAGTTTCAGATGAAGGGACAGCAATGTCGAGTTATTCCGCCCAATTGCAGGAAGAGCAACAGGCCGTCAACCGCGCATACGACCGTCTGGACGCGTTGAGGGCCCAGGCACGATCACGCCTCGACACGGTCCGTGCCGCGGGATCGCATGGCTCGCCCACGCAACGCACCGAGCGCGATTCCTTCGCCACCATGTACGAGGATCGTCTCACCCAGCTGCGCGCCGTGGAGGACCGTCTGGTGTTCGGCAGACTCGACGACGTGCACGGCGCCCACCGATACATCGGACGCATCGGCCTGTCCGACGAGGACCATGAACCAATCCTCACCGACTGGCGCGCCGATGCCGCACGCCCGTTCTACGAGGCGACTCCTTCGAATCATGGCGACATCGTGATGCGCCGGCACATCACCCTCAGCTTCAGGGAAGTAGTCGGCGTCGAAGACGAGGTGCTCGACGTGCATTCCGACCAAGTCGGCGAAGCCTCCTCTAACGGGACATTGACCGGCGAAGGCGCGCTGCTTGCCTCGCTCAACGCGAAGCGCACCGGGAAGATGACCGATATCGTGGCCACCATCCAGGGCGAGCAGGACCGCATCATCCGAGCCGATCTCAACCAGGCCGTGGTGG
Source organism: Bifidobacterium sp. (assembly GCF_050874245.1). Lineage (GTDB taxonomy): Bacteria > Actinomycetota > Actinomycetes > Actinomycetales > Bifidobacteriaceae > Bifidobacterium. The sequence continues at coordinate 22,568 of NZ_JBNMKH010000017.1, forward strand.
TGCAGGGAGGTCCGGGCACGGGCAAGACCGCAGTCGCCCTGCATCGTGCCGCATATCTGCTGTACACCCACCGACGGGCGCTGCAACGCTCCGGCGTGCTGGTGGTCGGCCCCAGCTCGACGTTCCTGCATTACATCGACCAGGTGCTCCCCTCGCTGGGCGAGACGGGTGTGGTCAGCCGCACCATCGCGGACCTGATTCCCGGCGTCATCGCCACCGCCCACGATGAGCCGCATGCGGCGAAGCTCAAAGGCGAACGCCGCATGGCCAAGGCGATAGCCAACGCCGTGGCATCGCGCGAACGCGTCCCCTCGCATCTGCCAACCATTCGAATCAACGGCTTCAACGTGCCGATGCTGCGCACGGATGTCGAGCAGGCCCTCACCGACGCCAAACGCACCCGTCAACCGCACAACAAGGCGCGCGAGACCTTCGTGCGCGACATGCTTTCCTCGATGCGCAACCGGTATGTCGAACAGCTTGATTACGAACCGGAACAGGCCGAACTCAACGATGTGACGCAGCAGCTGCGCATGAGCGACGACCTGCGAAAGACACTGAACCTCGCATGGCTGCCGATGACTGGCGAATGGCTTGTGGACCAGTTGTTCGCGAAGCCGGAGCAATTGCGCCGGTTCGCGCCTTGGCTGGAGGAACGCGATATAGCGTCGCTGACACGGCCGAAGGGCTCGCCGTTCACCGTCAGCGACGTACCGCTGCTGGACGAGGCCATGGAATTGCTTGGCCCCGATCCGAAGGCCGTGGCCAAGCAGAAGGCTTTGGACGCCAAGCGCGCCGAAGAGGAACAGTTCGCCAAGGACACTCTGGCGCAGAACGGCATCGGCAACGGCATCGTCACCTCGCAGATGCTGGTGGACAACATCAACGGCATGGATGCCGAACTGACGGCACAGCGCGCGGCCGCCGACCGCGAATGGACCTATGGGCATATCGTGGTGGATGAGGCGCAGGAATTGACGGCGATGGATTGGCGCATGCTGATCCGCCGATGCCCGTCACGCTCGTTCACGATTGTGGGCGATGTGGCGCAGACGTCCGCCTTGGGCGGCACGCGTTCCTGGCGCCGCATGATGGATCCGTTGTTTGGCGAGAGGAACTGGCAGCTCAACGAATTGACCATCAACTACCGCAATCCGAAGGAGGTGTCGCAGCTCGCCGGCGATTTCGCCTCCGCCGAAGGCCTGTACATCTCCACCGTGAACGCCGTGCGTGGCGTGCCCGATTCCGTCAAACGTCTCGTTGTCCGCGATGACGGACTGCTCGAGGACGCGGTCGCCCAGCAGACCATCGATCTGGTACGCGAATACGTCGCGTCCGACGGCACCGGACGCGTGGCGATCATCGCTCCCGACGGAATGCTCAAAACGTTGCGGAAACGCGTCTACACCCAACTTCAGGAGGAGCTCACCGCGAAGGAGTTCTCCCGTCTTGAGGAACAAAGTTCCTGGGACGAACAGGTCACCGTATGCTCCACGCAGACCGTGAAGGGTCTGGAATACGATGCCGTGATGGTGGTCCAGCCGGGACGGATCGAACAGGACGCGCCGTCGCGCATCGTCGCGGCTTCCGACCTGTATGTCGCCATGACGAGGCCCACACAGCGCCTGCTTATAGTGCGGACAAAAGACGACGAGAATCTGCTCAAGTTATAAGGTAGGAATCATGCCCAAAGCATTATTACTTGAAAACATCCATCCCGACGCGGCGCAGTCGCTGCGTGACCATGGCTTCGAGGTGAAGTGCCTTAAAGGAGCCCTCAGCGAGGACGAGCTGATCGACGCGCTGGAAGGCGTCGACCTGCTTGGCATCCGCTCCAAGACCGCCGTGACCCGCAAGGTCATCGACGCCCGTCCCACACTCACCGCGGTCGGCTGCTTCTGCATCGGCACTAACCAAGTCGATCTCGAATACGCGGGCAAGAACGGAATCGCCGTCTTCAACGCCCCATACTCGAACACCCGCTCCGTGGTGGAGCTTGTCATCGGAGACATCATCTGCTTGATGCGCCGCATTCCGGCGCATACGCATCATATGAAGCACGGTTTGTGGGACAAGTCCGCCTCCGGCTCCCATGAAGTCCGTGGCAAGACTCTCGGCATCATCGGCTATGGCAATATCGGCTCACAGCTTTCCGTCATCGCCGAGGCGCTCGGCATGCGCGTGTTGTTCTACGACATCGAGGAGAAGCTCGCCATGGGTAACGCCCATCGTTGCTCCACGTTGAACGAGCTGTTGGAGCAGTCCGACGTGGTCACCCTGCATGTCGATGGACGAAAGTCGAACACGGGCTTCTTCGGCGAAGACCAGTTCGAGCACATGAAGCAGGACGCCATCTTCATCAACCTGTCCCGCGGCTTCGTGGCCGATCTGGATGCGTTGAAGAAGCATTTGGATTCCGGCCATCTGTCCGGCGCCGCGGTGGATGTCTTCCCCGTCGAACCGAAGAAGACCGGCGACGAGTTCCTCACCGACCTCGCGAACGAAGACAACATGATCCTCACTCCGCATATCGGCGGTTCCACCCTTGAGGCGCAGAAGTCCATCGGACAGTTCGTATCCCAGCGTCTTGAGGACTACTGGTTCAAGGGATCCACCATGCTGTCGGTGAATCTGCCACAGATCACATTGTCCGACATCAAGTCGAACTTCCGCATCGCCCATCTGCACGCCAATCTGCCCGGCGTGCTGGCGCGCGTCAACCGGGTGCTGGGTGAGGATGGCATCAACATCGCGGCGCAGGCCCTTGGCACCGAGGGCGAGCTCGGATATGTGGTCACCGACGTGGCCCAGCGTCCGGACCAGAAGGCGCTTGATCAGCTCGCATCCATCGAGGGCACGATTCGCATGCGCGTGATCAGCTGACGAGCCCGCGATGCACAGTTCTCTTATGAAGAAGTCCTCCGGCCTTATCGGTCGGAGGACTTCTTCATAAGATTCATAAGAGATATCGACATCACACGCCCATGTGAGTCATCATCATTCGTCCGTATCGCTCGATTCCGTGCCATTCAATTCATCGATGGCACGCTGGAAATCATCCAGATTCTCGAAATTCTGATAGACGCTCGCGAAACGCAGGTACGCTACCATATCAAGGTCGCGCAGCGGCTTCAGAATGGCTTTCCCGACCTCTTCCGATTTGACCTGCGCCAGTCCGCGGGAACGAAGGTCCTCCTCCACTTTCTGCCCCAGCATCTTCAGGTCATCCTCGTTGATGGGACGGCCTTGGCATGCTTTGCGCACGCCGGCAATCACCTTGTTGCGATCGAATTGCTCGACGTTTCCGGAACGCTTCACCACCAATAGCATGGTCGTCTCCAAAGTGGTGAACCGTTTGGAGCATTTCGGGCATTCGCGCCTACGGCGGATGGAATGGCCGTCATCGCTGATACGCGTATCGACAACCTTGGTGTCTGGATTCTGGCAAAACGGGCAGTGCATGTCTTACACAATAGCCCGAGCCCTTGAAATAAGCCCGACCACGGGCCTATGCCCCATCAGGGACGATAAGCCGCTGTCCGGCATGCAGAGATGCCGTATCCAAATCGTTCAAACGCATCAGCTCATCCACTGCATCTCCGACATTGCCGCCTTCATGCGTGATTCCCGAAGCGTACTTCCACAATGTATCCCCCGGTTGAACGGTGTATACGGTGACCGAAGCGGGTTCCGAAGCCGGCCGCGTCTGAAGAATGGGAACTGCCTCCACGGCGCACCAGAACGCAATGGACGCCAGAACGACCATACGGAATGCGCTTTTCATCCACCCATGTCCCATCGCCTCGCCCATCACAACACCCCTTTCGAACACATGTTCTATCGAACGCTTGTCCAAAGTATGGCACAAATGTTCGAATATTGCAAACACACCTCGAACAGATGTTTGATTTTCACGGCGTTTCGCGCTATGCTTCTGAGAACACATCGAAAGGAGCCCACTGTGAGCACCATCCCATTCACGCCCAGAACAGCAGCGGAACGTCCGGATGAGAACACGTTGACCGACCGTCAGCGCAAAGTGCTCGATGCCATCAAAACGCATCTGGCCACACAGGGCTTCGCTCCCTCATTCCGCGAAATCGGCGAAGCCGCGGGATTGAAAAGCCCCTCATCCGTCAAGCATCAGCTTCAGGTCCTTGACGAAAAAGGCTTCATTCACATGAACGCCAATAAAGGCAGGGCCATCGAGGTGGTGGAATACGACGATGAGCCTTCCAATGGCGGAATCGCCCAAGTCATCCCCTTCCCGTCCCGGGAAGACGAAAACGGCTCCATCATGGCGTCACATGACGTCCCTCTGGTAGGGCGCATCGCCGCAGGCGTTCCCATCACGGCCGAACAGCATATCGACGACGTGATGCGGCTTCCGGAACGCCTGACGGGGACCGGCAATCTGTTCATGCTGGAAGTGCATGGCGATTCCATGATCGACGCGGCCATCTGCGATGGTGATTTCGTCGTCGTCCGCGAGCAGAACAGCGCGGAAAACGGCGATATCGTCGCCGCCCTGCTGGACGATGAAGCCACCGTCAAAACATTCCGCAAGGATCATGGCCACGTCTGGCTCATTCCGCACAATCCGGCATACTCCCCCATCGACGGCACCCATGCGGAGATCATGGGCAAGGTCGTCACCGTGCTGCGCAAGATCTGACGCACGGACCTACGGCATGGCTACGCCGAAACTGATATGACGTCCAGGACGTTCCATGGAGCCGGAATCGTCATACCGGCCATCGCTTCGACGTCGACATTCCATCCGACATGTTTCTGAGGTGCTGCCGAGGTGCCGGCATCACGGACGTCCGCCGCCTCGGCGCAAATCATGAATGGAGTTCTGTTCTGCTGTCCGAATCATATCCTTCCGGCTCCAGCTGGAAGGTGGTGTGGGGCACCGACACCGGGAAGTGCTCACGCAGACAGCTCTGCAACTGGTTGAGGATATCCGCGGCATCATCCATGGTGAGTCCGCGCTCCACCACCACATGGGCCATGACGACGGGCATGCCCGTGGAAACGGTGATGGCGTGCAGGTCATGCACCGCGACCACATGCGGCACCCGTTCAAGATGTTCGCGCACCTTGTCCAAGTCCAGATCCTGCGGGGTCTCCTCCAACAGCACACGCACGGCATTGCGAAGCAGTACGAATGCGCGTGGAATCATCATCAACGCGATGATGCCACCGGCGACCGCGTCAAAACCGGCCCATCCCGTCGAAATCAGCACGATGGCAGATACGATCACCGCCACGGAGCCCAAAGCATCGTTCATGACCTCAAGAAAAGCGGCCTTCATGTTCATGTTGTCTTCGCTTTGACCAGCGAGGATGAAAATGGATCCTATGTTCGCGGCGAGGCCGAGAATGCCCATGAAAAGCAGCAGCCGGACATCATGCACTTCGTCACCCGCTCCACCGAAGAGACGCATGCCCGCTTCGACGAGCGCGTAGATGCCGACGATGAGCAGCACGAGCGCCCCCACCGCAGCGGTAAGTACCTCAAGACGCGCCCACCCCCAGGTACGTCTGCTGCTCGGCTTGCGTTGCATCAGCACCGCCGTAACGGTGGAGGCGACCAGCACCGACATGTCGGTGAGCATGTGACCTGCATCGACCAGCAACGCCAGCGATCCGGTGATGACGGCGCTGGCCACTTCGGCGACGAACACCGTGGAGGTCAGCCCCAACGACATCATGAGTCTTTTTTGATGTTCGGCTCCACCTTTCGCCATCGCGGCGTCCACACCGGCATGATTATGCGCCATGGGATTCCCTTTCGTCCGCGGCCCGATCCGCAGTTATTGAAACCGCTTCTCAATACCATTTTCATTCGGCTTAAAACGCAGGAAACCCCAGCCCGAAGGCTGGGGTTTCCGAAGTCCGTTGACAGTTTAACGACTCATCGGCCTGCTGTCAATCATCACAACAAGGAAGGCGGCAACGGAGAAACCACTCTGTTGCCGCAAACAGGAATAAGAAACGCGGCAACGCGTGTGTCAGCAAGGCGCCCAGAGCGAAGGCGTACGAAGGTACGTCGAGTTCTGGGCAACGCAGCTGACACTCTGTTGCCGCGTTTTGCATCAGAAGCCGAACTGGGCGGCGGTCTCCCTCAGGGTCTCCGCGGAGCGCTTCAGAGCGGCGAGCTCGCGGTCGGACACCGGGGTGTTGATGGCGGTGTTGACACCGGAGCGGTTGAGCAGGGTCGGCACGGACATGCACACGTCGGAGATGCCGTGGAAGTCGTGCAGCATGGAGCTGACCGGCAGAATGCGGTTGGAATCGCGCATGACGGCTTCGATGATGTCCACTCCGGACATGCCGATGGCGTAGTTGGTGGCGCCCTTGCCGTTGATGATCTTGTATGCGGCGTTCTTGACTTCCTGGTGAATCTGCTCACGCACGTCGGCGTCCAGCGGATCGTGGCCCGGCAGCGGGGTCCAGTCGCACATCGGGACGCCACCGATGGTGGCGGAAGCCCACAGCGGAACCTCGGAATCACCGTGTTCGCCGGCGATGTAGGCGTGAACGTTCTTGACGTTGACGCCGGTCTGCTGGGCGATCAGGAAGCGCAGACGAGCGGAATCCAGATTGGTGCCGGAACCGAAGACCTGGTTCGCCGGCAGACCGGAGATCTTCTGGGCGACATGGGTCGCGATGTCGACCGGGTTGGTGATAAGCATGTAGATGGCGTTCGGGGCAACCTTGACAAGACCCGGAATGATGGCCTTGAGGATGTTGATGGTGGCGCCGACCAGCTCGAGGCGGGACTGTCCCGGCTTCTGGCGCGGGCCTGCGGTGATGACGATCATGTCGGCGTCGCGGCAGATCTCCGGATCGTCGGAGCCGTCGATGGTCACGGTCGGATAGAAGCTGGAGCCGTGCTGCATGTCGAGGACTTCGGCCTCGACGCGTTCCTTGGCGATGTCTTCGAGCACGATCTCACGTGCGACGCCACGCTGAGCAGCAGCGAAAGCGAGAGTGGAGCCGACTGCGCCGGCACCGATGATAGCGAGCTTCGTGGGCTTGATAGGTGAATCCACCATGTGCTTTACCTCTCTTTGAGCAAGAAGAACTTCCCGCGTGTGGCAGGTATTTCTCTTATCGATTTCACCTTTACTTTATCCATACAGCATGACGTTTCGCCATGGATTCATATGAATCACAAACGATGAAACGTGATTTGCATCACAACTTTTGTGAGCGCTCACATACGCTGTGCCCGTTGGATTCCAACATTTGCAGTCTGTTGCATTGTTTGCAGAAATTCCCGATGGCAATCCTCAGAGAAGGTCCAGGCGGGAGACTCACCCGATGGCCTGCTCCACGATCTTCGCGGCCAGCTGGTCGTCGACCTCCGCCTCGAGCATCATGCCGTCATCGCGGTATTCGACGTTGATCACCTTGCCATATTCGCGCACGCGCGACATGAGCGCCCCGGCCGCATACGGCAGCAACGCCTCGACATGCACGTTCGGCGTCGGCAGCATCGATTCGACATGCTCGCGCAACGCGTCGATGCCTTCCCCTGAGAACGCGGACACGATATGCGCCTCCGGCATCAGAGCCCCGATACGCTCACGCACAGCCTCGTCCATACGGTCGGCCTTGTTGAACACCACAATCGTGGGAATCGTCTCGACGCCGTCTATGTCGGCAAGCACGTCGTCCACCGCGTCGATCTGCGAGAACGGGTCGGGATGCGATCCGTCGACCACATGCACGATGAGATCCGCGTCGGCGACCTCCTCCAGCGTGGATTTGAACGCCTCGATCAATTGCGTGGGTAACCGGCGCACGAAGCCGACGGTGTCCACGTACGCGTACAGTCGTCCATCCTTGGCCTTCGCCCGGCGCACGGCGGTGTCCAAGGTCGCGAAGAGCGCGTTCTCCACCAATTCCGTGGAACCGGTCAGCCGGTTGGTCAATGACGATTTGCCCGCGTTCGTGTAGCCGACCACGGCCACCGTCGGCAGTCCGAACCGACGTCGGGCTCCGCGTTTGACGTCGCGGGCCGGCGCCATGTCGGCGATCTGCCGGCGCAGTTTCGCAATCCTGCTGCGGATCACGCGACGGTCCATCTCGATCTTCGTCTCACCCGGACCACGGGAGCCGATGCCGGCGTCGCCCGCCGCACGGCCGCCCGCCTGACGAGACAGCGATCCGCCCCAACCGCGCAGTCGCGGCAGCATGTATTCGAGCTGCGCCAGCTCGACCTGCGCCTTGCCTTCCCGCGAGGTGGCATGCTGGGCGAAGATGTCAAGGATGACGGCGGTACGATCGACGACCTTCACTTTGGTGGCATCCTCCAGCGCGCGACGCTGGCTCGGCGGCAAATCATCGTCGACGATGATGGTGTCGGCCTCGTTCTGCGCCACGATGCCGGCCAGTTCGCGCGCCTTGCCGGAGCCGACGTAGGTGGCCGCATCCGGCTTGATGCGATGCTGCAACAGACCGTCGCACACCACGGCGCCCGCGGTTTCGGCGAGTGCGGCGAGCTCCCTGAGCGATTCCTCGGCGGCGCCCTGCGTGGTCTCTCGGCTGGACCATACGCCGACGAGCACCACGCGTTCGAGTCTGACCTTGCGGTATTCGACTTCGGTGACGTCTTGGATCTCGCCGAGACCGGCGACGTGCTTCAGCGCGTTGCGGGACTCGCGCTCCTGCCATTGCTCGTCGTGGGCCTCCCGGATACGCTCCCCGCCGTCGGTATCAAGCAGCACTTCGGATTGGTCGGCGAGCACTCCCCCGACTTCGCCTGCGGTCATGCTCTGCTCGATATCGTTGTCTTGGCTCAATGGCACCTCTCACGGTTGAACTATGGTGTCTTTATTATCATCATTGTCTAGAGACATGGGCATCACCGTTTTCGCCACGTGGACGTGTGCGTGCGATTGCGGCGCGTTTTCCACGCGGATGCCGGAACGAATGTTGGCAAGGAGAGAGCATGGCGCAGGCCGAGCAGTATTTCGCGGCGGAACCGCGATCGAAGGATGTTCGCAGGAAACTGCACGTCACATTGCGTGGCAATGAAGCGGATGTGGAGGTGTCGAACGGCGTGTTTTCCGGCAATCGCGTCGATTTGGGCACGTCGGTGCTGCTGCGTCAGGCGCCGGAGCCGCCTGAAAAGGGCACGTTCCTTGATTTGGGCTGTGGCTGGGGTCCCATCGCGTTGACGTTGGGTTTCGAATCCCCGAAGGCGGACATCTGGGCTTTGGACGTGAACGAGCGTGCGTTGGAATTGACCCGCCGCAATGCCGAGTTGAACGGTATGGAAAATATCCACGCGGTCACGGCCGAACAGATTCCGGACGATGTCACGTTCGACCTGATCTGGTCGAATCCTCCGATCCGCGTCGGCAAGGAGGTGCTGCACGAGCTGCTCATGACGTGGCTGCCGCGGTTGAACGTGGGCGGATCCGCCTATCTGGTGGTGCAGAAGAATCTGGGTTCCGATTCGTTGATTCCTTGGCTGGCCGCGCAACTGGGCGACGGATATGAGGTAGGCAAGTACGCGAGCTCGAAGGGCTTCCGCGTCATCGAGGTTGTGAGGGCATGAGATTCGAATATCCTTCCGAACTGCCGGTTTCCGCGGCACGCGACGAGATCGCGGAAGCCGTCAAGTCAAGCCAGGTGGTGATCGTCTCCGGGCAGACGGGTTCCGGCAAGACCACGCAGCTGCCGAAGATTCTGCTTGAGCTGGGCCGTGGCTCGCATGGCAGGCAGATCGTGCACACGCAGCCGCGTCGGCTCGCCGCGCGCACCGTCGCCGAACGCATCGCAAGTGAGATGGGCGTAAAGCTGGGCGAAGAGGTCGGCTATCAGGTTCGGTTCACCGACGAAAGCTCGCCGAAGACGCGTCTGCGCGTGGTGACGGACGGTATTCTGCTGGCGCAGATCCAACGCGATCCGAAGCTCATGCAGTACGACACGATCATCATCGACGAGGCGCATGAGCGCAGTCTGAACATCGATTTCCTGCTTGGCTATCTGACGGCATTGCTGCCGAAACGGCGCGATCTGAAGCTGGTCATCACGTCCGCGACGATCGATTCGGTGAAGTTCCAGGAGCATTTCGAACACGCGCTGCACACGAAGGTGCCGGTAATCGAGGTGTCGGGACGCACGTATCCGGTGCAGATCGTGTATGAGCCGTTGGGCACCGCGCCGGCGCTGATGCGTTCCGTGCCGGGTTTCGAAACGGGCGCGATGCCGGGAGACGCCGACTACGAGGCGCTGTCGGCCGTGCCCGATGGCAGGGATGGCCGCGATTCGCGCGACACGAACGTGGACATGCCCACCGCGGTGGCGCGCGCCTGCGCCGAACTGGTGATTCATTCGAGCCATGAGCGTGGACCGCGCGATATTCTCGTGTTCGCCTCCGGCGAGCGCGACATCCATGATTTCGAGAACGCGTTGCGCCGCCACTATGGTCCGCGCGCGGCGGATATGCGCCGTCCCGATGCGATCGAGATCGTGCCCCTGTTCGCCAGGCTGTCCTCGAAGGAGCAGCAGAAGGTGTTCGAACCGCACACGCATCAGCGCATCGTGATCGCCACGAACGTGGCCGAAACGTCGCTGACGGTGCCGGGCATCCGCTATGTGGTCGATCCAGGCACGGCACGCATCTCCCGCTATTCGAAGACGGCGAAGGTGCAGCGTCTGCCTATCGAGCCGATCAGCCA
>NZ_JBNMKH010000018.1:0-32685 GCF_050874245.1 Bifidobacterium sp.
CACCAGACGACGCCAGATACGACTCGAGGGACGCACCCCGGAGGAGTTCCGGGGCATGTCCCTCGCGGTCTAGGGCTGTATCCTAATTAACAGCGTCCAACAATCGGGGCGCAGTTCATGATTACCTATCATGAAACCAACGACCCTCACTCATATCTACGCGTACTATTTCTTTCACGGCGGTGTCCATTCGCACTGGCCGGTCGCTGGCACCGATATGAATAAGCAGGTCGTCACCCATGACCATGAGTGACGACCCGCTTATTCCGTTACGCTGGTTTCCGCTTTTTCGCCTTGGGGAAACTACTTGATGGCGTTCAGCCACTGTTCCTTGGTGGCTTTTTCAGCCTCAAGCTTGGCCTTCTTCTTCGAATCGGACTCGGCGGCGATTTTCGCGTCAAGCTCCTCGAGCTGGGCGTTCAGCTGTTCCTCGAAGGAGTTCTTACGAGCGTCGGCTTCCGGATCGGACTGCTTCCAAGCGGCATCCTCAACGGCCTTGATTTGCTTGTCGACGGCATCAAGACGGCTTTCGATGCGGTGGACCTCGTCTCGCGGAACGTAGCCGATCTGATCCCATTCCTCCTGGATGGCGGCCAACGCCTGACGGGCCTGCTTGGCTTCCTTCTCATCCTTGACCGGCACCAAAGCCTCGGCCTTGGTCAGCAGCTCCTCCTTCTTGGCGAGATTCTCCTTCTCGGAGGAGCTGATCTGCTCGCGATCGGCCTGACGGGCGTTGAAGAAAGTGTCGGCCGCCGCACGGAAACGTGCCCACAGCGCATCATCGTCACGACGGCCCGCACGACCAGCCTTCTTCCAACGATCCATCAGCTCGTTGAACTTGCGGGAGGTTTCGACCCAGGCAGTGGAGTCTTGAATCTGTTCGGCCTCGGCGATGATGGCCTCCTTTGCGGCCTTGGCGGAACTGCGCTCCTCATCGCGGCCCTGGGCCCACTTGCGGCGGGCGCTGTTGAAGGTGGTGCGTGCGGAGGAGAAACGTGCCCACAGCGCGTCCGCATCAGACTTGCTGAGGCGGACACTGTTGCGCTGATGCTCCTGCCACTGCTGGAACAGTGAACGGAACTTGTCGGCGGTGGAACGCCAGTTGGTGTTGTCTCCCAGGGAATTGGCCAAGGCCTCGGCCTTCTCCACAATCGCGGTGCGTTCCGCCAGCGCCTTGGCGACAGCGGCCTTATGCGCTTCGCTGAGCTCGTTCTTCTTGGCCTCTCCGGCCTCCTTCAGCGAGGTGAACTGGGTCTTGAGCGCCTCGAGGTCGCCGACGACGGCCGGCTGCTCGGTTTCGGAGGAGAGGGTCTTGAGGGTCTCATCGATCTCGTGGCTCTTCACGTTGTTGGACCTGAGCCTGTTGGCGAACAGGTCGAGCTTGGCCTTCAAGTCCAGATAACGGCGTGCATACAGTGCCAGAGCCTCTTCCTTGGAGGCATCCGGGAACTGTCCGACCTCGCGTTCCCCTTCTCCATCCTTCACGAACACTGTGCCGTCATCGGCGACACGGCCGAAGGCCTCGGCCGCCTTGACGTCTTCTTCGGAGAATCCGGTGGTCGCCGGCGTGCGCTTCGGCGCCTTCTTGGCGAAGGCGGCAGGACTCGGCGCGTGCGGTTTCATGGCCGCTGGGCTCGGGACGGCCGGTTTGCTGGCCTGGGTCGCGGGCGTCGCTGCCTGCTCGTTGGTTTCGGTGGTGTTTTCGGACGCGGTGACATTCTCGTCGGCCATGGCCAGCTCCTTACGTAAGCTTCATGTAGTGCAGGGGCAACGGTCGATGACGCCGTCTTCCAAACCTTGAAAAACGCGCGGCATTTTCCGTAACCTCATTTATTATAGAGAACCGTGGCTAAAGGTGCATCTATTTCAGGATTTCCAGAGTGGCTCCCCTCTGAACGTGTTGTGGAGCAGCGTGTCATCGACACGCTCCGTAATGTATTCGAGCTGAATGGTTTCATAGGCATTGAAACCCGTGCGGTTGAGCAGGGTTCCAGCCTGCTCAAGAAAGGCGAGACCAGCAAGGAGATTTACCTGCTGAGCCGTCTTCAGGAGGTCGGGCACGAATCCGACACTCCGATTGAGGACCGTCTTGGTCTGCACTTCGATCTGACCGTTCCGCTGAGCCGTTATGTCGTCGAACATTCCGGCGATTTGGCGTTCCCGTTCAAGCGTTGGCAGATTCAGAAGGTCTGGCGTGGCGAGCGTCCGCAGGAAGGTCGTTTCCGTGAGTTCGTGCAGGCCGATATCGATGTGATTGGCAACGGTGATCTGCCCGACCATTATGAGGTCGAGCTTCCGCTGGTCATGGTATCTGCTTTGGAGCGTCTGCGCGAGTTTGGTCTGCCGAAGGCCACCGTGCATGCGAACAACCGCAAACTTTCCGAAGGCTTCTACCGCGGTCTGGGACTTACCGACATCGAAGGCGTGCTGCGCGAGATCGATAAGCTTGACAAGATCGGTGCCGACGAGGTGGCCAAGCTGCTTGTCGAGGGTTGCGGAGCCGATGAGGGGCAGGCCCGTGCATGCCTCGAGCTGGCCGAGCTGACCGCGGCTGACGGCAAGGAACTGTCCGAGAAGTTCGATGCGCTGTGCTCCAAGCACGGCATCGCGTCTGATTCCGATGCTTATGTGTTGGCCCGCCAGGGTCTTGACACGTTGGCGATGATTGTGGACGAGGCGGCGCGCATCCGTCCGGGCTCCGTGATCGCGGACCTGAAGATCGCCCGAGGTCTGGATTATTACACCGGCTCCGTGTATGAGACCTTCCTCGACGGCGCCGCGGCTTTGGGGTCCATTTGCTCCGGAGGCCGTTATGACAATCTCGCCTCGCAGGGCAACAGGAAGTACCCGGGTGTGGGCCTGTCCATCGGTCTGTCCCGTCTGGTCTCCTATATGCTGCACACCGCGGGCGCCCACGCCAACCGCGTATCCCCGGCATCCGTGCTGGTGGCCGTGTGGAACGAGTCCGATCGTTCCGCTTCCAACCTGATTGCCAACCAGCTTCGCGCCCGTGGTATCGCCGCGGATGTGGCCCCGACCGCCGCCAAGCTCGGCAAGCAAATCAAGTACGCCGACAAACTCGGCATACCTTACGTCTGGTTCCCGGCGGATGCTTCCGAGGAAGGCGCCCAGGACGAGGTCAAGAACATCGTTACGGGAGACCAGAAGCCGGCCGATGCACGGTCTTGGGAGCCGGATACTGTGTATGCCCAGCAAACCGTTACCGTTGAAGCCTGACATCGCAGGACTTCGCACATCAAGAGGATTAAGGAATAGGGGAAGCATGAGCCAGACGGCTTACAGAACACATCATGCAACCGAAGTGACCGAAGATCTCGTCGGCCAGAAAGTGACGCTCGCCGGTTGGGTGGATCGTCGTCGTGACCACGGTGGCGTGGCATTCATCGACCTGCGAGACAACACCGGTCTGGTGCAGGTCGTCATCTACGACGAGGAGATGGCCCGTCCGCTGCGTTCCGAGTTTGTGATCCAGGTCGTCGGCGAGGTTCGTCTGCGTCCGGATGGCAACGAGAACGAGCATCTGGCCACCGGCAAGATCGAGGTCGTGGCCGAAACCATCGAGGTGCTGGCCAAGTCCGACGCGTTGCCGTTCCAGGTCTCCACGGCGCTTGAGAACGAATCCGAGAACAAGCTTCCGGGCGAGGACGTCCGTCTGAAGTACCGTTACCTTGATTTACGCCGTCCGTCCATGCAGCGCAATCTGAAGCTGCGTGCGCAGATGTCGAAGGCGGCCCGCCACGCTTTGGAGGAGATGGGCTTCGAGGAGATCGAGACCCCGACCATGATCAAGTCCACGCCGGAAGGCGCCCGCGACTTCGTGGTGCCGGCCCGTCTGGTGCCGGGTTCCTGGTACGCCCTGCCACAGTCCCCGCAGCTGTTGAAGCAGTTGCTCATGGTCTCCGGCGTGGAACGTTACTACCAGCTGGCCCGCTGCTACCGCGATGAGGATTTCCGCGCGGACCGTCAGCCCGAGTTCACCCAGCTCGACATGGAGATGGCATTCGTGGACCAGGAGGACGTGATGGCCATGGCCGAGAAGGTCATCGCGGCCATCTGGAAGTCCGCCGGATATGACATCAAGCTGCCGATTCAGCGCATCACCTGGCAGGACGCCATGGACAAGTACGGTTCCGACAAGCCGGATCTGCGCTTCAGCAACCCGTTGATCGAGCTGACCGATTACTTCAAGAACACTCCGTTCCGCGTGTTCCAGGCTCCGTACGTCGGTGCCGTGCTCTTCAAGGGTGGCGCGGCCACGCCTCGCCGCCAGTTCGACGCATGGCAGGATTGGGCCAAGCAGCGTGGCGCCAAGGGGCTCGCCTATGTGGTCTTCGCCGAGAACGGCGATCTTAAGGGACCTGTCGCCAAGAACCTTTCCGAAGAGGAACGCAATGGCCTGAAGGAAGCCGTCGGCGCCGAAGACGGCGATGCGGTGTTCTTCGCGGCCGGTCGCCGCACCTCCTCCCAGGAGCTGCTGGGAGCGGTGCGTGTCGAGCTCGCCCGTCGCGCCGGTCTGCTCAAGCCGGACGATTTCGCTTTCACCTGGGTCGTGGACTTCCCGCTGTTCAAGCCGACCGACGATCCGGACGACGACGATGTGGCTGTCGGCCACTCCAAGTGGACCTCCATGCACCACCCGTTCACCATGCCGTCCAAGGATTGGATCGACAAGTTCGACAAGGATCCTGAGCATGCTATGTCCGACTCGTACGACATTGTGTGCAACGGCAACGAAATGGGTGGCGGTTCCGTGCGTATCCATCGCGACGACATTCAGGACCGTGTGCTCGACGTGCTCGGCATCACTCCGGAAGAGGCGAAGGACAAATTTGGCTTCCTGCTCGAGGCCTTCAAGTACGGCGCTCCGCCGCACGCGGGCATCGCCCTCGGTTGGGACCGTACCGCAGCCATTCTGGCAGGCGCCGACTCCATCCGCGACGTCATCGCCTTCCCGAAGGCTGGCGGCGGTCGTGACCCGCTGACCGGCGCTCCGGCTCCGATCTCCGCTGAGCAGCGCGCCGAGACCGGTGTCGATTACGATCCGGATGAGGACGAGGACTGATAGTCTTCCTGCCTGAAAACAAATGAAAGCGTCCGTGCGTGATTATCGTACGGACGCTTTTTTTGTTCGTAATCTATCCATAAAACGACAGGCGCCGTCTCACATTCTGGGCAAAGTGAGACGAACAGACGGTTGGGAAACATAAATTTCCCATTTGTTTTCTATACTGCCCGTATGTCTGAAATCAAAGAAACCGAAGCGAAGCGTTCCATCATGCCGGACGCCGGAGCGGACGACAGGCCGCTCGTCGAACTGACCCATGTCGAAAAGCATTATGGCGACCTGCATGTGCTTAAAGACATCAATCTTACCGTAAGAAAAGGCGAGGTGCTCGTCATTGTCGGTCCGTCCGGATCCGGCAAATCCACGATGTGCCGCACCATCAACCGTCTGGAGACCATCGACTCCGGAGATATCCGCATCGACGGCAAGCCGCTGCCGCAGGAAGGCAAGGAACTCGCCAGTCTGCGCGCGGAAGTGGGCATGGTGTTCCAGTCCTTCAACCTTTTCGCCAACAAGACCATTCTGGAGAATGTGACATTGGCGCCGATCAAGGTCCGTCGCATGGACAAGAAGGAGGCCGAGGACCTCGCCATGGATCTGCTGGGACGCGTGGGCGTGGCTTCCCAGGCCAACAAGATGCCGTCGCAGCTTTCCGGCGGCCAGCAGCAGCGCGTCGCCATCGCCCGCGCTCTTGCCATGCAGCCGAAGGTCATGCTATTCGACGAGCCGACCTCCGCCCTTGATCCGGAAATGGTCAATGAGGTGCTTGACGTCATGGTGGAGCTGGCCCATGAGGGCATGACCATGCTGTGCGTGACCCACGAGATGGGCTTTGCGCGCAAGGTGGCCGACAAGATTGTGTTCATGGCCGACGGCCAGATTCTCGAACAGAGCACGCCGGAGGAGTTCTTCGAACATCCGAAGACCGATCGTGCCAAGGACTTCCTGTCGAAGATCCTCACCCACTGACAGTGATGTGAAATACCGGCGGAAGAGGAAATCCCAATGAAGAAACCATTATCTATCGCGGTGAAACGCATGCTCCGCAGGGGCATGGCGGCGCTTTGCGCGTTCGCGTGCGTGTTTGCCGTCTCCGCGTGCGGCGCGGATGATGCGGACGGAAGAATCCGCATCGGCATCAAATTCGATCAGCCGGGCCTGGGCTTCAAGAAGAACGGCACCTACGTCGGTTTCGATGTGGACGTCGCCAAATACATTGCCAGGAAGCTCGGCTATTCCGAGGATCAGATCGTTTGGAAGGAGGCGCCGTCCAAGCAACGTGAGGCCATGTTGCAGAACGGCGATGTCGACTTCATCGTGGCGACCTATTCCATTACCGACGAACGCAAGAAGGTCGTATCCTTCGCAGGACCGTACTTCGTGGCGGGACAGGATTTGCTGGTCCGTAAGGACGAGAAGGGCATCGACGGTCCGGAGGATCTCAACGGCAAGCGTCTGTGCTCGGTGACGGGATCCACATCCGCAGTGACGGTCAAGGAGAAGTTCGCCAACGAGGTGCAGCTCATGGAACAGCCCGGCTACGCCGAATGCGCGACCGCGCTGTTCTCCGGCATCGTCGACGCGGTGACCACGGACGACATCATCCTGGCAGGCCTAGCCTCCGCGTCTCGTGGACGTCTGCGCGTGGTAGGCAAGCCGTTTACCCAGGAATACTATGGCGTCGGCATCAAGAAGGGCGACACGAAACTCGCCAGGAACATCAACAACGCCATTTCCGAGATGATCAAGGACGGTTCCTGGAAGCGCGCCATCGCCGACAACACGAAGGGCGTCGACTACACGCCGAATGCCAAATACAATCCGCCGAAACCGAAGGAAGGGGAGAAGTGATGGAAGCGTTCATCTCGCTGTTCAGCCAATACGATGTGCCGGCCGCCTTCCTGGTGAACATCGAGCTGACCCTGTGGTCGGCCCTGTTCTCCATGATCCTCGGCGTTATCCTCGTGATGATGCGCATTTCGCCGGTCGCCTCGCTCCGCACCGTTTCGTGCGCCTACGTGGAGCTGTTCAAGAACATGCCATTGACCATCATCATGGTGTTCATGGTGCTTGGCGCCTACGCCCAGTTGAAGCTCAGCTTCTCCGACACCTTCGCCACCAACTTCTTCTGGCTGGCGGTGACCGGTCTGAGCCTGTACACCGCGGCGTTCGTGTGCGAATCCCTGCGTTCCGGCATCAACACGGTGCCGATCGGACAGGCGGAGGCCGCCCGTGCGCTGGGACTCAACTTCATGCAGTCCGCCACGCAGATCATCCTGCCGCAGGCCTTCCGTGGATCCGTGGCGCCTCTGGGCAACACCCTGATCGCGTTGCTGAAGAACTCCACCGTCGCGGCGGCGGCTTCCGTGGCCACGGAGACGTCCTCGTTGATGAGCGAAATGATCGAATACCGTTCCGATGTGATCGTCCCGATCTTCCTGATCTTCGCCTTCGGCTACGTGATTCTGATCATTCCGATCGGCATGCTGACCACATATCTGTCCAACAAACTCGCGGTGAGGAGGTGACGCGCCATGGCAAGCAATGAAAGCGCGGTGCTGTTCGATCAGCCGGGGCCGAAGGGCCGCAAGACCATCCGTATCGTCAATTGGATAGCCGGTATCATCTTCGCGGTGGTGCTCGTGCTGATCCTCATGCGTCTGCACAATCCGCCGGACGGCGAGAACCAGCTGAGCTGGGAGCTGTGGAAGCCGGCGCTTGACGCCGAGGCATGGACCGACTTCTATCTTCCGGGCCTGTGGGCGACGATCCGGGCCTCGGTGCTGGCCGTCATCGGAGCCGTGGTGTTCGGCCTGCTCTTCGGCATTGGACGACTGCTGCCGAACGTGATCATACGTGCGGTCTCCGGCGCGATCGTCGAATTCGCGCGTGCGGTCCCGGTGTTGTTGCTGATGATCTTCTTCTGGCGTTGGTTCGCCTTCGCGGGTCTGCCAAGCCCGGCGTATTGGGCCGTGGTGCTCGCCTTGGTGATCTACAACGGTTCCGTGGTGGCCGAACTGGTGCGTTCCGGCGTGGGCAACCTGCCGAATGGCCAGCATGAGGCGTCGCTCGCCTTGGGACTGACCCGTACGCAGTCGTTGCTTCAGATCGAAGTGCCCCAGGCCATCTATGCCATGTTGCCGGCGGCAGTGACCCAGCTGGTCGTGGTGTTGAAGGACACCGCGCTCGGATCGATCATCATGTACACGGATCTGCTGCAGGAATCGCGTCGTCTCGGCTCGATGTACTTCAACATCCTGCAGACCCTGGTGGTGGCCGCGGTCGTGTATTTCATCGTCTGCTGGCTGCTGAGCCGTCTTGCCGAATGGCTTCCGTCGCGCATGCAGCAGCATACGGCCGCACCGGCCGAACCGGAACCGGTCGCGCCGATCGCCATCATGGATCCGTCGAACGTGAACCAGATCGCCGTGGCCAAGGAAGGCGTGCCGCTGGGTGGCGCGCAGCGCCTGTACCATGTGCACCATCGTGGCACGAACGCATCCATCCATCATTGGCGTCAGACCCGTTACGCCCAAGGCTTCGACGAGACCCATCCGGAAAGCCAGATCGAATTCGACAAGAACGGACATCCGATCAAGGTCTCTTCGTCCAAGACGAAGGATGGCAAGAAGAAGCATAAGTCCGAATCCGACGAATAGCCTCGGTGTCTGCTGACACGCGATAGGGGTCGATTCTTCCGTGAAATACGGAAGGTCGGCCCCTTTCGCGTCTACGATGGGGCTTGAGTGGTCCGTACCAAGCAAGGAGGCTTGAAATGGCGGATAAGGGCAAGGAGCCGAAGATGACGCCGATTGCGAAGACGCTGAACAAAGTCGAGAACAGACTGGCGCAGGGAGCGAATTGCGGCTCCGTCGCCGAAGGGCTGGCGAACGTGGCCAAGGCAAGCGAACTGCTGAGTTCGGTATGGACGCTGCCGCCGAGCCAATTGCTGCGATTCCACCATGATGTCGACGTCGCCACTGTGGACGGTGGGGCTACTCCGGGTTTCGACGGCAACAAGGAGGACGCCGAACGGTTCATCGCCATCAGCTCGTCGGAAATCGCCCGTTATCAGCGGTTGATGTACGCCAACGGTGTGAAAGGCTCTCGTCATCGTCTGCTGATCGTGCTGCAGGGCATGGACGCGTCAGGCAAAGGCGGCATCGTGCGCCACGTGTTCAGTCAGGGCGATCCCATGGGTATGCACTACCACGGTTTCGGCGCGCCGAAAGGCGAGGAATTGGATCATGACTACCTGTGGCGCATCAAGCGTGAGCTGCCGGCGAATGGATGGATCTCCATCTTCGATCGGTCGCATTACGAGGACATCGTCATGCCACGCATCTACAAGACCCAGCCGGAGGAGGTATGGCAGGCGCGGTACGACGAGATCAACCGTTTCGAATCGCAGCTGGCGTCCGATGGCTGCGCCATCATCAAGATCTTCCTCGTGGTCAGTAAGGAGGAGCAGAAGCGTCACTTCCTGAGCCGTCTTGAGGATTCGACCAAATATTGGAAGTTCGATCCGAGCGATCTTGAGGCGCGCGCACGCTGGGACGAATACATGGCCGCATGGCAGGACGTGTTCCTGCGCACCAGCACCGATCAGGCGCCGTGGTATCTGGTGCCCGCGGACAACCGCTGGTACTCGAGGGCGGTCGTCTCCGAGCTGCTGCGCAACACGCTCAAGAACATGAACATGATCTGGCCTCCGCTCGAAGTCGACGCCGACGAGATGCGTCGTCAGTTGGAGACCATGTAATCGAAGAAAACGACTTCGCCGCTGGATTGTGTGGCGTCCAGATCGACGGTTCCGGTGATAGCCCAATCGTGGTCGCCGTCGGAATCGTCGATGATCTGCCGCACCTTCCAGGAGTGTTCGCTGTTCTCCTTGCTTTCGTCGAGGATGAACAGCTCGCCGCTGCGTGCCTTGGCGTCGGTGTTGACGTACTCGTGCTCGTCGTAATAGTCGTCGAGCGTGTCCTCCCATTCATGCACGCCGTAGTCCCAGTCCTTGTCGAGCGCGCCCAATTCGTCGGGTCTGTCGAGATCCATGAGCTGCACGCGGCGGAACAAGGCGTTGCGCACCAGCACGGTGAGTCCGCGACGATCCTCCACCACGGATTGCTTGGCGCTGGGCGCGGCCAGAGTGGCGGCCTTTTCGGAGGCGTCGGCATCGGAACCGGCGTTCTCCCATTCGTCGACTAAGGAGGAATCGATGGAACGGACCACCACGCGGAGCCATGAGATGATGTCATCCAATTGCTCGTCGCGCTTTTCCTGGGGCACGGTACGGGCCAACGCGCGGTACGCGTCGGACAGATAGCGCAGCAGCGTGCCTTCGGAGCGTGCGATGTTGTAGCGGGCGATGTAGCCGGTGAAGTCGGAGGCGGTCTCCACCATGTCGCGCACCACCGATTTCGGGCTCAGCCAATAGTCGTTCGCCCACGGCACATCATGCCGGTATTCGTCGAACGCGGCCTGCAGCATGTCCTCCAACGGCTTCGGATAGGTGATCTCCTGCAGCTTGTCCATGCGCTCGTCGTAATCGAGGCCGTCCTCCTTCATCCTGATCATGGCCTCGTCGCGGGCCTGCCGTTCCTGGGCGCGAAGCACCTGCTTCGGATCCTCCAACGTGGCCTCCACCATGGAGATCACGTCCAGCGCATAGGTGTCCGACTCCGGATCGAGCAGCTCCAGCGCGGCCAGCAGGAACGGACTCAACGGCTGGTCGAGGGCGAAATCGTCCGGAACGTCCACGGTCATGAAATAATCCTTGCCGCCATCATCGCGGTCCTCGGTCTCGATGACGTTCGTGTCGAACAGGGTCTGGAAGATCTCATCCGCGCGCGCATGCAGGCGTTCCTTCTGCTCCGGGGTCTGGGACGAATCGTCGATAAGCCGGTCGATGCGGTATCGGGCGTCTCCTCCCTGCTCCACCTCGTTCAGCACCATGGAATGCGTGATCTTCATATGAGGCACCAGCGTTTCGGGAGCCGCGTCGATGAGCTTGTCGAACGTGTTCCCGTTCCACGTGACGAAGCCTTCCGGCGCCTTCTTGCGCTTGATCTTCTTGAGTTTCTTCGGATCGTTCCCCGCCTTGGCCAGGGCCTTGGCGTTCTCGATCTCGAATTCGGGGGCCTCCGCGATGACCAGTCCCTCCGTATCGAAGCCCATGCGTCCGGCGCGTCCGGCGATCTGGTGGAACTCGCGGGCGCGCAGCTTGCGCATCCTCGTGCCATCGAACTTGGTCAGCGCGGTCAGCACCACGGAGTGGATCGGTACGTTGATGCCGACGCCGAGTGTATCGGTGCCGCAGATCACCGGCAGCAGACCCTGCTGGGCGAGCTGCTCCACCAGACGACGATAGCGGGGAAGCATGCCGGCATGGTGGATGCCGATGCCGGTGCGCAGCAGACGCTGCAGGATCTTGCCGAACGCGGTGGTGAACTTCGTTCCTTTGATGGCTTCGGCGATCGCGGCACGCTGCTCCTTGCTGGACACGCCAGTGCTGGCCAGCGCGTTGGCGGTCTCCAATGCGGCGTCCTGGGAGAAATGAACCACGTAGATCGGAGTCTCGCCCTTGCCGAACGCCAGCTCCACCGTCTTCTCCAACGGATCCAACGTGTATTCGTAGGTCAGTGGCACAGGGCGTGGCGCATCGGCGATGATGTCCACGTCGGTGCCCGTCATGTCCTCGAGCTTGTCTGCGATCGCATCGACGTTGCCAAGAGTCGCGCTCATCAGCAGGAACTGCGTATGCGGCAGCGTGAGCAGCGGCACCTGCCACGCCCAGCCGCGTTCGGGATCGCCATAGTAATGGAATTCGTCCATCGCCACGCAACCTACATCGGCATGCCGGCCTTCGCGCAACGCCTGGTTGGCGAGGATCTCCGCGGTGCAGCAGATGATCGGCGCGTCCGCGTTGATATGCGTGTCGCCGGTGATCATGCCGACGTTCTCACGGCCGAAGACCTCGACCAGATCGAAGAACTTCTCCGACACGAGCGCCTTGATCGGCGCCGTGTAATAGGAGCGTCGTCCCGTGCACAGCGCCGCGAAATGCATGCCGAGCGCAACCAAGGACTTGCCCGAGCCGGTGGGGGTGTTCAGGATGACATGGTCGCCCGCGAGCAGGTCCATGATGGCCTCCTCCTGATGGGGCCACGGTTCGACGCCCTTGACGTCCGACACC
This sequence comes from Bifidobacterium sp., assembly GCF_050874245.1. Lineage (GTDB taxonomy): Bacteria > Actinomycetota > Actinomycetes > Actinomycetales > Bifidobacteriaceae > Bifidobacterium. Next base: position 12,282 of record NZ_JBNMKH010000018.1, read on the forward strand.
CAAGTGAAGAAACGTTCGTATATCTCGTCCGTGTCGATGTTGCGCTCGCCCTCGTCCCAGTTCGGTGCCAAAGCGCCCAGCGAGCCATAATTCGTATCGTCTGCCATGCTTGCCAGTCTACCGGTTGGGGCGAATCCGCACGTCGAACGTGTGTTCGAATCATATGTCTTTTTGCGGTACAGTGGGAACCATGACTGATGATTTGTTTGCCGCGATGGATGTGCCGGACGATGTGACGCGCCCGCTGGCCGTGCGGATGCGTCCGTCGAGCATCGACGAAGTGCTGGGGCAGTCCCGCGTGCTGGGGGAGGGGTCTCCGCTGCGCAGGCTCGCCAACCCCGCATCGAAGGGCTCGCTCACCGCGCCGAGCTCCGTCATCCTGTTCGGACCTCCGGGGGTGGGCAAGACCACGCTTGCCTACATCGTCGCCAAACAGTCCGGCCGCGTGTTCGAGGAACTGTCCGCGGTCACCTCCGGCGTCAAGGACGTGCGCGACGTGCTGAAACGCGCGCATGAGCGTCTCGTCTCGGAAGGCAGGGAGACGGTGCTGTTCATCGATGAGGTGCATCGCTTCTCCAAATCCCAGCAGGACGCCCTGCTGCCAAGCGTGGAGAACCGTGACGTCACCTTCATCGCCGCCACTACGGAGAATCCGAGCTTCTCCGTCATCAAACCACTGCTGAGCCGATCCGTGGTCGTCAAACTCGAATCGCTGGAACCGGACGATCTGAAAACCCTGATCGGGCGTGCCGTCGTCGGCGAGCAAGGCCTTGATGGCGAGGTCGAAATCACTGATGAGGCCACTGACGAGATCGTTCGTATGGCGGGGGGAGACGCACGTAAGACGCTGACGATTCTCGAAGCGGCGGCCGGTGCGCTCACTGGAGACAAAAAACGGAGAAAAGGGTCGAAACGACCCGTCATCACGCCGGACGTCGTGTCGAAGGTCATGGACGTGGCCACCGTGCGTTACGACAAGGACGGCGACGACCACTACGACGTCATCTCCGCGTTCATCAAATCCATGCGCGGCTCCGATCCGGATGCCACCATGCATTACTTGGCCCGCATGCTGCGCGCGGGAGAGGACCCGCGTTTCATCGCACGACGCATCATGATCGCCGCATCCGAGGAGGTCGGCATGGCCGCCCCGCAGGTCCTGCAGGTCACCGTCGCGGCCGCGCAGGCCGTGGCCATGATCGGCATGCCGGAAGCGCGCATCATCCTCGCCGAAGCGGCGCTCGCCGTGGCCACCGCGCCGAAATCGAACGCCAGCTACAAAGCCATCAACGACGCGCTCGCCGATGTGGATGCGGGTCTCATCGGCCAAGTGCCGCTGCATCTGCGCAACGCGCCGACCGCGTTGATGAAAAGCTGGGGGAACCATGAGGGCTATCGGTACGCGCACGACTGGCCCGGGGCGGTCGCGCCGCAGCAATACATGCCCGACGAGCTGCAGGGGCGTGAGTATTACCATCCGAACGACCGCGGCTACGAGCATGAGATCAAGCCAAGATTGGAGAAGATCCGGCATATCCTGCACGAGGACGACCAAGGGAATGGAGCCCCGGAACAAGGCCGTATGGGTGGCGTGGCGGACAGCTGAACCGGGCCAATGGCGGATTCGGAGGTCATGGTTCCAGCTAGACTGCACTGTGGATTGACGCGCCATGCAACGTCATGCGTCGATCGCGGCATCGCACATGGCCGCAGGAAAAAGTGCGCGGAAAGAACATATGCAAGAACGCAACACAACGCTTGAAGAAACCAGATCCGGCGATCATGCCGGTGAGGGTGCCGCCGTCCCGATGGACGAGCGCATCACCGGCAAACTCATCGGCGCCATCGTGGCGGTCGGTTCGCTCGCTTTCATAGGCATCCTGACCGAAACCGTGATGACGGTGCTGTTCCCGCAGCTGATGCGCGAATTCGGCGTGGACACCGCCACGGTGCAGTGGATTACCACGATTTATCTGCTGACGGTGGCCGCCACCATGCCGCTGTCGTCATATCTCAACCGCCGATTCAAGCATCGGACCCTGTTCCTTGCGGCCGTCGTCCTTGCGGTGCTGGGATCGCTGACCATGATTTTCGGCCATGCGTTCCCCGTGATCCTGATCGCCCGTATCATTCAGGGCATCGGTTCCGGCGTGGCCACTCCGCTGATGATGAACATCATCCTCGAGCAGTCGCCGCGAAGCAAAGTCGGACGATTGATGGGCGTCGGCTCGCTGGTCATCACCGTGGCCCCGGCGATCGGCCCGACCGTGGGTGGCGCGGTGTCGAGCATTCTTCCGTGGCGTGCGATCTTCATCATCGTCATTCCCGTGATTTTGTTGATTTCACTGCCTGTTGGATTGAAATGCATCGAGCAGCACCGTCCGACGGAGGAGGCGCGTCTGAATCCGTTGCAGTTCGCGTCGATCGTGCTTGCATTGTGTGGGCTGGTGATGTTCCTGAACCAGGCCGGTGTGGCCGTGGCCGCCGCCGTGGCGGGCGGTACTGCCGTGGTTCCGGGCGTTTTCGCGGCGGTCAGCCTGGTTGTCGGATTGGGGTCGCTGTTCTTCTTCGGATGGTCTTCCCGCCGTTCCTTCTCGCCGTTGATTCGTTTGGGCTGGTTACGTGATCCGATGGTTCTGCTGCATTTGATCGCCTACATGCTGCTGCCGATCGTCGGCATCGGCTTCGGCTATGTGATTACCAACCTTGCGCAGCTTTCCTTGGGTACGAACGCGTTCCTCGCGGGTGCTTTGGTATTGCCCGGCGCGTTGGTCGGAGCCTTCTTCGCCCCGATAGGCGGCACGTTGTACGACCGTTTCGGACCGGTCCGTCCGATTCTGGGCGCGTTCCTTCTGGCGATCTGCGGTCCGATTCTGCTGCTGGTCTTCTCCATGCGACTGACTCCCGTCACGCTTGCGGGCTTCTATTTCATTTTCGGACTTGGCTATTCGCTTGGCTTCTCCAACATCATGACCAACGCGTTGCGCAATATCGCGCCGCAGTTCATGCCTGACGGCAACGCGGTGTTCAACACCTGCCTGCAATTCGGCGGCGCCGCCGGAACCGCGCTGTTCTCCACCGTGCTGTCTGTGGCCCAGGCTGGGGCCGGCAAGGAGGGGAGCACGGCGTTCAGACACGCCACGGCCGTCGGCGGCAGTTGGACGTTCGCCGTCATGATTGTGCTGGTGGCCATCGCGATCTGCTGCCTGGTCGTCGCCTTCCGCATGGGCGCGAAGCGCAGGTAAGCCGCCTTTCGCTGCCGGCTTCTCCACTGTAAGCGCAATCGCGTTACCCGTCGCTTCGAAGCGGTAGGCTGTGAAACTATAGAGAACACTGGAAAAGGAGACAAGGTGAGCAATCTGAGTGCACCCCTTCCCGTCATGGCTGGAGAAGACATGCCTGCGGGACCCGCCGATCCGATTTTCAACCGCCTGCTGAAGGACCGCATCATCTGGATGGGCGAGGAGGTCAAGGACGAGATGGCCAACCGCATCTGCGCGCAGATGCTGATGCTGGCTGCTGAGGATCCGAAGAAGGACATCTGGCTGTACATCAATTCCCCGGGTGGATCCATCACTGCGGGCATGGCCATCTACGACACCATGCAGCTCATCGAGCCTGACGTGGCCACCGTGGGCTTGGGCATGTGCGCTTCCATGGGCCAGTTCCTGCTGAGCTCCGGAACCAAGGGCAAGCGTTTCCTGACTTCGCATGCCCGAGTGCTGATGCACCAGCCGTCCGGCGGCATCGGTGGCACCGCCACCGACGTGCGCATCAACGCCGAGCTCATCATGGATATGAAGAAGACCATGAGCGAGCTGACCGCCGAGCAGACCGGTCATACCGTCGAGGAAATCTACCGCGACAACGAGTACGACCATTGGTTCACCGCGCAGGAAGCGTTGGAGTATGGTTTCGTGGACAAGCTCGTATCCACCCACGACACGATGAGCGCCAGCAAGGGAGAGTGACCATGGCAAGCGAAGAAGCACAGTTTGTAGCCCGCGCCGAGCGTCTGGCCGGACCGGCCGGCGTCGTCGGCTTCCAGGGCGCGGCGGCCCGCGAGGCGGCGTTCGCGCCGCAGAACCGCTATGTTCTGCCTCAGTTCGAGGAGAAGACCCCATACGGGTACAAGAGGCAGGATCCGTACACCCGGCTGTTCGAAGACCGCATCATCTTTATGGGCGTGCAGGTGGATGACACCTCCGCCGATGACATCATGGCCCAGCTGCTGGTGTTGGAAAGCCAGGATCCGAACCGTGACGTGATGATGTACATCAATTCCCCGGGTGGTTCCATGACGGCCATGACCGCCATCTATGACACCATGCAGTACATCAAGCCGGACGTGCAGACCGTATGCCTGGGGCAGGCGGCCTCCGCCGCGGCCATCCTGCTGGCCGCCGGAGCCAAAGGCAAGCGTCTGATGCTGCCGAACGCCCGCGTGCTCATCCATCAGCCAGCCATCGACCAAGGTTTCGGCAAGGCCACGGAAATCGAAATCCAGGCCAAGGAGATGCTGCGCATGCGCGAATGGCTGGAAAACACGCTGGCCAAGCATACCGGCCGTGACATTGAGAAGATTCGCAAGGACATCGAGGTGGACACCTTCCTGACGGCTCAGGAGGCCAAGGAATACGGCATCGTCGACGAGGTGCTGGAACACCGCGGCTGACGGTGCGGATGTCGAAGTCGCGTCTTGACGCACAATACCCCTGCTGGGTTCCGGCAGGGGTATTGTGTTTCTTGGATGACGGTCTGATGAAACGAAGGGGTATGGAATGGGACGTGTGGTCAGCTACAACGACGCGGTGCCAAGATGCACGTTCTGCGGCAAATCCGAGAACCAGGTACGTAAGTTGGTCACCGGGTCGGGTGCGGCCATCTGCGACGAATGCATCGGACTTTGTGTGGACATCATTTCCGAAGAACGGGTCAAGGACGCCCGGGCCGGTGTCCTGCAGCTGCCCAAACCGGCGCAGATCAGCGCCTATCTCGACGATTACGTCGTCGGCCAGGAATCAGCCAAAAGAACGCTTTCCGTGGCCGTGTACAACCATTACAAGCGTGTCAACATGGAGATGGGCGAATCCGCCCGTCTCGGTGTGAAGTCGTCGCATGCGCACGACGATCCGCTTGCGGGAGTGCAGGTGGCCAAATCGAATATTCTGCTGCTTGGACCGACGGGAGTGGGCAAAACGTATCTGGCGCAGACGCTTGCCAAAGTCATGAACGTGCCGTTCGTCATAGCCGACGCCACCACGCTGACGGAGGCCGGCTACGTCGGGGACGACGTCGAAACCGTGCTGCAGCGCCTCATCCAAGCCGCCGACGGCGATGTGGCCCGTGCCCAGCAGGGCATCGTGTATATAGACGAGATCGACAAAATCGCCCGTAAAAGCGGCGAGAACACGTCTATCACGCGCGATGTATCCGGTGAGGGTGTGCAGCAGGCGTTGCTCAAGATCCTGGAAGGCACCGTCGCCACCGTGCCGGTGGAGGGATCCCGCAAGCATCGCGAGATGGAGACTGTGCGGATCGACACCCGAGACATCCTGTTCATCTGCGGCGGCGCGTTCGTGGGGCTCGACGATATCGTGGCGCAGCGTCTGGGCGCCCGGGAAAGCGGTTTCGGCGCATCCTGGCATGATCATGAGGTGCCGAAGCGGGAATTGCTCGCGCAGGTGTCCGCCGACGACCTGGCCGATTTCGGTCTGCTTCCGGAATTCATTGGAAGGTTGCCGGTGGTCAGCGTGCTGGAGGAGCTTACCGAGGATGATTTGGCACGTATTCTCGTCGAACCGGAGAACGCGTTGGTCAAGCAGTATCAGAAGCTGTTCGCGGTCGATGGCGTGAAACTGACTTTTACCGATGGCGCGGTACGGCAGATCGCTGCCACGTCGATTCGACGCGGAACGGGCGCACGTGGATTGCGTTCGATCATCGAGAAGGCATTGGAGGACACCATGTTCCAACTTCCCAGCATGGAAGGCGTCGCTGAAGTGGTCGTCGACGAGGCTGCCGTCAACGGCGCAGGCACACCAAAACTGCTCAAGGTGCCGACGCAGGAGATTCCTCGTCTGAGAGAGGCGTGAATCCATTGGAATCCGTCGCGACACGCCGGGATTTTGTTCTAAAGCATGTTTGGGTGTATCTTATTCGAGTTGCCGGAAACAAGGCAACGTTGCGCGAGTAGCCCAGCGGATTAGAGCAGCTGACTACGGATCAGCAGGTCGCAGGTTCGAATCCTGTCTCGCGCACCAGCCACCAGTCATCAGGTGGCTTTAGAAAATGAGATGACGTTGCGCGAGTAGCCCAGCGGATTAGAGCAGCTGACTACGGATCAGCAGGTCGCAGGTTCGAATCCTGTCTCGCGCACAAGAACCTCCTTCGCGAATGCGTGGGAGGCTTTCTTTTTCTCTGATGGGTTTTCTGCTTGTATCAGCCTGAAGCTACTCCAGGATCGTTTCGGACCGCGGAACGTCTTTCAAGCGAGGGGCATATGACGCAGCGATTGCGCGCACAGATGAGCGTGGATGAGTATCAGGGATCAAACACCAGACCCTCCGATACACTGGATAATGCGATTTTTCCACGGGCATCGCGGTCGGACGGGCCGCAAGACAAGGAGTATGATGGCCACATCGAAGAGGGGAATCTGGACAACCATCCGACGTATAGCCGCGTCCGACCGCATATCCGGTCTGATCATGCTCGGTTTCGCTCTTGCCGGTCTTCTACTGGCCAATCTTCCTTTCACGGCACATGCGTTCGAACAGCTCGAGAACTTCCGCATAGCCATTCCCCACACCAATATCGACATGGGATTGGGACACTGGGTGCAGGACGGTTTGCTGACGGTGTTCTTCCTGACCGTGGGGCTGGAATTGAAGCAGGAACTCACTACGGGATCACTGTCCAATCCCAAGGCCGCCGCGGTGCCGATGCTGTGCGCCGTAGGAGGCATGCTGGTGCCGCCGGCGTTGTTCATCGGCGTGATCTCGCTGTTCTCCGCCGCGGGAGCAGGCCGTCTGACGATAGCGTCGGGCGAGGTGTTCTCCTTCGCACAGATGTCCCATGGATGGGCGGTTCCCACAGCCACGGACATCGCGTTCTCGCTGGCTGTACTGGCCTTGTTCGCCAAAGCGCTGCCAGGCTCCATCCGTGCGTTTCTGATGACGTTGGCTACAGTGGATGACCTGCTGGCCATCATCCTGATCGCGGTGTTCTTCTCGTCGGTGAACGCGTGGTATTGGTTCCTCGGCATCGCCGTATGCGCGGCAGCCTGGTATTTCCTGGTGCGTATGCGTAGGGTGCCATGGCTCGCGGTGGCTATCGTCGGCGTACTGGCATGGGTCATGATGTTCGAAGCCGGTGTACACCCCACCTTGGCAGGCGTACTGGTCGGCCTGCTCACTCCCGCGCATGAGCGTTTTGGTGAGAAGACCCCACGCGCGGAACGATATGCGGACAAGCTGCAGCCGTTCTCCGCATTGCTCGCGCTGCCAATCTTCGCGTTGTTCGCCACTGGTGTGCATTTTGAGTCGTTGACATTCGCATTGTTCGTCTCGCCTGTGGTCGTCGCCGTGATGGTGGCGTTGGTTGTCGGCAAGCCCTTGGGCATCATGGCCACGGCATGGCTGTCCACACATGTAGGAGGTCTCAAAATGGCCAAGGGACTGCGCGTACGCGACATGTTTCCCGCAGCCTGTGCATGCGGCATCGGCTTCACGGTGTCGTTCCTCATCGCTTCTCTTGCGTATCAGGACGCCGAATTATCCGCTGAGGCCAGATTCGGCGTGTTGGTTGGATCCATGATCGCGGCAGTGATTTCCGGCATACTGCTGAGCCGCCAGTCCAAGCGGTTCGAATCGTCGGCGGTGCAGGAACACAAGCACCATACCGGCGACGAGGATGCCGCCAATGAGGTCGAAACGGTGCTGGAAGATGGCACGGTCGTGGTCAGCCAGACAATCGGTGCCAAGACGAAACGGCAGTAGACAAAGATGGGTCCCTGCGCATACCAACGCATGTGCAGGGACCCATTCATATCTAGGGAATCAGGGAAAAGGATTCGACGACGTCAATTCTTGACCGCGATCAGCAGACCTGTGCCGGTCGGTGTCAATGCGGTGGTGAACCTCTCATCGGATTCCACGGTTTCCAGCAGTTCCCGCATCGCGATGGACTTGGTGTCACGGTTGGCGGGATTCAGTACGCCGCCGGCGGAGGTAGCCGCATCGAAAGCGAGCACATCGGTGAACACGATTGCGGCATGCGGTTTCAGCAGACGTGGCGCCTGCGCGAAAGCGGCTGCGTAATTCTCGGGATCGCCGGCGACGACAATCAGATCGTAATTTTCGGCATTGAGACGGGGAAGGAACACGCCTGCGGACGCATTGACGGCGCGTAGCGTGGTTTCGGTCTCGTCGGATAGCCGATTGAACAGCTTTCGAATCAGGGAGATGCCCTGCGCGGAGGAATCGACGGCGGTGAGTTGCCCTGTGCCGTCAAGGCCGTTGATCAATTGCATCGTCTCCACCACGGAACCGGTGCCGATGGCGATCACCGAGGAGGCGTTCAGCATCCGCACCAGCATGCGCAGGAGCTCGGCTTGTGCGGCCGATCCCTGGGGAATGCCGTTCTCCTCGGCTGCGGTCCTGATGGCGTTCAATTCGGCTGACTGGCGTGAGAACGCATGATCCTCGACATACTCCCACGATTTCGCGAGATTGGTGTATGACGTTCTGTCCATGTTCAGCGCTCCTTGATTTGGGCGATCAGCTGCCAGATCTCCTCGCCGACGTCGATGCCGCGCGGGCATTCACGCGAGCAGGCGCGTACCGACTGGCATGCCGCGATGCCATCGGCCGAATCGATGGCATCCATGCGAGCGGCCGTCTGCGTGTCACGTGAGTCGTTGATGAAACGGGACGCCGCGATAAGCGCCGCGGGGCCGATGAACGCCTCGCCGCCCGCGTATACGGGGCAGCTGCCTTCGCAGGTTCCGCAGGCGATGCAGTTGCTCAGCAACTCGTATTTGGCCAGTTGCTGAGGATTCTGCAGATATTCGAACGCGTTGATCTTGCCGTCCTCGGTGGTGGCGAGCTCGCCATTGGCCTGCAGATATGGCTTGAGCTTTCTGATCTGATCGAGCATCTGGTCGATGTCGGCGACCAGATCGCGCTGCACGGGGAACCCGGGCAGCGCGGCGAGCTCGATGACACCCAAATCGTCGCCGTCCTGTGCGGAAGCGGGCTGTGAGCCATCGCCGGTATGGCGGAATCCCTCATCATCCACCTGTGTGCCGGTCGGTTTGGCCCAATCCCTCACCATGGCCGTGCAGAGCAACGTCGGTGTGCCGTTGATGGCCACCGCGTCGGATCCGCACATGCCATGTCCGCACGAATAACGGAAGGCGAGCGTCGGATCGATGGTGCGTTTGATCGTCAACAGGCAATCGAGCACGGTGTCCTCCGGACGAACGGACAACGTGTACTCCTGCACCCATTGCTTTCCACGGGGACGTCTACGCGCGGATGCGCCGGAATCGCCAAACGGAGAGCTCTTTCTGGCGAAAGGCGAGCCTCCTCGCTCACGGCCTCGTTCGGGACGTGGCGCGAACCTGTTCACCCGCAACGTCACCGTGTTCATGCCGTTCTCCTTGCCGTTCATGTACCTGCCTTTCGTTGAAAAACCGTCAACCAGTCTGCCATACGCCGTGCCCAGAGGCATCAGTATTCACGGGCTTTCGGAGGCATATCCACGATATGCACCGGCTGCCAGGAGACCTGTCCGGTGACGTCCGTCATGGAGTGGGCCAGGAAATGCTCGTCGTCGCGCTCGGGGAAGTCGAGACGTTTCAATGAGCCTCGGGATTCGTGACGTGCGTCGGATGCGGCAAGCACTGCCTTGCCGAGTTCGATCAGATGGCGCACCTCCCAGATGGCGGTGATCTCCTGATTGAATGCGGGGGAGTCGGAATGCGCGTGCAGCGCTTCGGCGCGCGGCGCAAGATCGTCATCCAACGTGCGCAACGCCTGTTCGATGCTGTGCTGGTCGCAACGCACGGCGACGGCTCGTTCCATGACGGAACCCAAGTCGGCCAGCAATTGGTAAGGATTGTCCTGGGAGGCCTCGTCATCCTCCGGCAGTTGCGCCAACAGATCCTTGACCTGTGCCGAACGTTCGTCGGCCGCCTGCCGGACCCTGTCGGTGCCGGTCTCGCCGAATGGTTCGGCAGTCGGATCGTTCACCGGATTATCGGCGACTCGCTGGGCCAGAGCCTTGCCTGAACGGGTGCCGAACAGGCAAGCGTCCAACAGGGAGTTGCCGCCCAGACGGTTCGCGCCATGCACCGATACGCAGGAGCATTCGCCGGCTGCGAACAGACCATCCACGATGATGCGTCCGCCGTCGATCCAGCGATAGACCTCACCGTCGGTGGTGATTGGAATGCCGCCCATCGTATAATGTGCGGTCGGTTTGACGGGAACATAGTCGTGTGCGGGATCGAGGTTGGCGTACTCTTCGATGGTCTCCACCACCTGCGGCAGAACCTTGCGCATATGGTCCGCGTCGATGCCCGTCATATCCAGCCAGACGCAATCCTTTGGGCCTTCCGGATTCTTTGGATCGGCGACCCCTCGCCCGGCATCGATCTCGGCCATGACGGAACGGCTCACCACATCACGTGCGGCCAGATCTGCATGCCCCGGAGCATACCGTTCCATGAACGCCTCTCCGTCGGCATTGCGTAGCACGCCACCTTCCGCGCGCGCCGCCTCCGACAGCAGAATGCCGGTATGTGCAAGGCCGGTCGGATGGAACTGCACGAATTCGCCATCCTCCAGCTGCAGACCTGCGGACAGGGCCAAAGCCATGCCATCACCGGTCAGATCCCAGGAATTCGACGTGGTATGGAACAGACGTCCCGCGCCACCGGTGGCCATCAGCACGTTGCGCGCGTGGATGGCATGCGTTTCGCCCTTATGCGTGTCGAACGCCACCACGCCCTCGATCTTGTCGTGGTCTTCGGACACCACCAGATCGGTCACATACCATTCCTCGGCGAATTCGACGCCTTCGGCGACGCATTGCTGCCAAAGCGAAAACAGGATCTGATGTCCGATACGGTCGGCCGCATACGCGGCGCGACGGATTGGCTCCTTACCGAAATCCCTGGTATGCCCACCGAACCGACGTTGCGCGATGTGCCCATCTTCGGTGCGCGAGAACGCGACGCCGGCATGTTCCAACGCGACCACCGTGGCCGGGGCCTCCTGGGCGAGCAGCTTCGCCGCATCCTGATCGACAAGCCAATCGCCGCCCTTGACGGTGTCGTAGTAATGCCAGTGCCAGTCGTCCTTCTCCATATTGCCGAGGCTGGCGGCGATGCCTCCTTCCGCGGACCCGGTATGGGAACGTAACGGCTGCAGCTTTGAAATCACCAGAACGTTCGGCTCGATGCCGGATGCCCTCATTTGGCGCATCCGCTCGCTGCGGAGCATCCCCAACGCCGCGGAAAGGCCTGCCGCGCCAGCGCCGACGATCACTGCATCATACATATCTTCAACATGCTTCGGACTCATACCACTGATTTTCGCACAAGGTATGACTTCGCAAGACTGACCGAGGAACGTATGCGCGTGGAACCGGCCCGTTCAGTGGTCAATGATGGAGATCTGCCCGGACCTCATGTCGATGAGACCTTCAAGCTCCAATGATCCCAAATCCCGCATGACACGTGCCACGGAATATTCACCGGGGTGGGTCTCATCCAGCTTGGTGATCACGCAGTCGACCGTAACGCTGCCGCTGGCTCTGCGGCACATTCTGATGGCATCGAGCACGGTCGTGCCGGAACCGGCATGCGGCGTTTCCCGACGTTCACCCTCGCCGACGTCCGCGTCATCGGCGCATTCCGGTCGATGCGCGCCATGGCAGAGTTCGTCGATTTCCGTCAACGAACAGACGATCGAGGCCTTGCCTTCCTGGATAAGACGATTGCATCCGGTGTTATGCGGCATGGTGACGTCCCCCGGAACGGCGAAAAGGCTGCGGTTGAGCTCGTTCGCCCAGCCTGCCGTGTTGAGCGCTCCGGATCGCGCCCGTGCCTGCGCCACGATCAGCGTGGACGACAGCGCGGCGATCAGACGGTTGCGTAGCAGGAAACGTCTCGCTTCGGGCACGGTTCCCGGACACAGTTCGGAAATCAGGGCTCCCGAATGGCTCTCGATCTGCTCAAACAGGCGCTGGTTGCTTTTCGGCCCGATGTGGTTCAGTCCTCCGGCGAAGACGGCGACGGTGCGTCCGGCAAGAGGGGATCCCATCTCGTCCATTGCCTGAATGGCGCCCCAATGGGCGGCCGCATCGGCGCCCAACGCTCCGCCGGACACCACCAGATGACCGGCGCGCGCCGCATGGAGTGCCAACTCATGCGCGCTCTGCCTGCCGTAGTCGCCAACGCCTCGCGAGCCGACTATGCCGACCGGTGCGGAGCATGACACCAACGCCTGGGGATCGCCCTTGCCCCACAGGCATAGTGGAGCCGCCCAATCGGTGTGCAGCGACAGGTCAGCCAGCTGGTCAGGCCAGCAAGGATGATGCGGGGCGATGATCCATTGCGAACCGCCTACGGTGAACCAATCGCGCAATTCGTCCGGATCCTTGCAGGGTAGAAGCGTCAAACGCTGTTGCCATGACACCAACGACCCGTGGAACGAGGCCATGCCGCGGGCATTGATGGTGCGTCCCCAACGCGTGATGCCGTTGATGAACGCCGCGTCCAAAGCGGAGCATGCCGCGGCCACCACGCCTTCGTGGTTGCCTGGGCCGCTGTCGGCAATCAGTTGCAACGCGCTCGCGGCCGAACCGGTGCCCTTGATCAGCGCGTACATCATCGCGTCGGCGCTGTCCAAGCAGAAGGTAAGCACCGCGCGGGCCAAGGTTTCGTCGTCTATCGTCATCGCCGTCATGTCAGCTTCGTCCTCATGGATATCCCCTGCATCATCTCCTCCGGTCCGGGAGAGGTCTTTCCCGCCAGATCGGACAATGTCCACGCAAGACGCATGGCCCGATCCGCTCCTCGCAGACTCAGCCGTTCGCTCGCCAATGCGCGGTTGACCAATTCGATGGCCTTGATCGACGTGTTGGCCCTGAGCCATGAGCCGGTTGCCTGCGCGTTGCAGGTCCATTTGTATTCGCGGAACCGTTCCTGCGCCGTCTGACGCGCGACCATGACCCGCAGACGGATGTCGTGGCTCGAATCCCCGGACGGCGTGGTTCCGGAAACGATGCGCTCCACCGGCGGCACTTCGATTTGGATATCGATACGGTCAAGGATCGGGCCAGAAAGCCGGCTGAAATATTTGATGCGATCCTTCTCCCGGCAGGTGCAGCGCTCGCCGTTGCCATACGCGTAGCCGCATGGACAGGGATTCGCAGCCATGACCAGTTGGAAACGTGCCGGATAGTACGTGGTGCCTTTCGCTCTGGAAATCGCCACATAGCCTGATTCCAGCGGTTCGCGCAACGTCTGTAGCGCGCGAGCGGAGAATTCCGGAGCTTCGTCCATGAACAGGATTCCACGATGCGCACGGGTGATTGCGCCCGGCTGGGCCAATCCCGCGCCGCCTCCGACCAAGGCTGCGGTCGAGGCGGTATGATGAGGCGCCTCGAACGGCGGAACGACGCTGATGCCGTATCCGGGAAGAGTACCGCAGAGCGAACGGATCGACGCCACTTCGAGCTGTTCGTCCTCGTTCAGAGGGCTCATGATGCCGGGGAGCCTGGATGCGAGCATGGTTTTGCCGGTGCCGGGCGGCCCCGTCATCATCAGATGGTGCCCTCCGGCCGCAGCCACCTCCAACGCCCATTTGGCGGCATGTTGTCCCATCACCTCGTTCATGTCCCCGGGCGGAGGGCAGACGGCCATGCCGTCAGCGTCGGCGTCCATACCGCGCATGTTGTCCGGAATCGTGTATTCGGCGACGCCGCCCATCAGTTCGATGAGCTCTCCGACATGACGCACGCCGATCGCTTGGACATCGGGAATGAGGCGCGCCTCGTCCAGGTTGGCGTAGGGGACGATGATCTTCGAAATACTTTGTTCCCTTGCATGCAGCATGATCGGCAGCAGACCATTGATGGGAAGCACCGTTCCATCGAGATTCACCTCACCCAGCACGATGGTATCGGCGAGACAGTCATGGGCGATTGCGCCGGAGGCGCTGAGCACACTGGCCGCTATGGCCAGATCGTGTGAGGACCCTTTCTTCGGCATGGAGGCGGGCGAGAGATTGACCGTGACCCGTGTCTCCGGCCATTTGAAGCCACTGGCCTGGCATGCCGATTTGACTCGTTCGCGTGCTTCGGACAATGAGGTGTCAGGAAGTCCGATGATGGAGAAATAGGGAAGTCCGGGGGAGACGAAGGCCTGGATTTGGATGATGAAGGCCTTCAACCCGATTAAGCCTACGGAAAGCGCGCTGCCGATGGCCATCAGAACGCCCCTTCGATATGGTGCAGCAACGGATGATCCCCTTGCACGACGATGGTGATGACGTCGAAGCGCACGCCGTTGTGCGGCATGCGATGATTGGGATCCGACAGCCATTGCACGGCGGCATGGCGCAGATTGATTTGTTTGGAGGCGGTCACCGCCTCCTGCGGCGTGCCGTAGCGTAGCGTCCGTCTGGTCTTGACTTCGACGAAGACGATTTGGCCCATGGGGTCGCGCGAGATGACATCAAGCTCTCCATAACGGCAGTGCCAGTTGCGGTCGAGAGTGCGCCAGCCTTGGCTTTCCAGCCATGCGGCCGCGTATTGCTCACCAAGATCGCCAATCTGGCGCGAACGCAGCGAATTGTCGCGCATCCGTCGCGATATGGAATCGAGAAGCTGTTCCGAAGACCGTGCTGTGGACGGAACATTGTGCGGTGATGAAAGGTTCATGGTCCCAGTCCAACAGACCACAACCGCATATGACAAGGCCGATCGGCCAATGTGGATAACTCGTGCGGGTCCGGGCGTGTTGTGGATGGGCGGTGGACGGATTCGCATTATCCACACTCATCCACCATCGCGTCCGGACCTATCGCGGAGAGGCGAAGCGTCGGTATGTCAGCGACGGACCAGATTGGTCATTTCGCCCAGATCGAGTTCGAAGCTCACGCCACGTTCCTCATGATTCGGCTGATGCTGGGTGCTTTCCATCGCATGGCGCACGAACTCGCCGGCGATGCCGGCCGCCTCGGCCAACGGACGACCCGCCATCACCGCTCCGCACAGCGCCGAAGCGAACGCGTCGCCGGTGCCATGCGTCATAAACGGCAGCTTGTCATGTGCGAGCTCACGCTTGCCGGCGGCGCCCGTGGAGGCAGACGCAACGTAATTGCGGATTTTGCCATCGCCACGGTCGATGCCCTTGAGCACGACGTTCCTCGCACCGGCGTCGAGCAGGGCGTCGAGCAAAGCATCAACCTGGGCGTCGTCGATGTCCTGCCCCGGATACTCGCATCCCGTCAGAATGGAGGCCTCGGTCAGATTCGGCATCAGCACGTCCGCGCCGTCCACCAGAGTGCCCATCGCCTGGCATAGTTCGGGAGTGTAGGTGGCGTAGATTTCTCCGCCGTCACCCATCACCGGATCCACCAATCGCAGGGCGTGCGGATATTCCTCATACAGGCGTTTGATGATTGCGACCTGGTCGGCTGAACCGAGAAAACCGGAGTAGACGCCGTCCAGATCGACGCTCTCCTGCCGCCACGCGTCCAGATATCCGTCCAGAATCTCGGTCGTGTCATGGAATGTGAACACCTTATAGCGCGTATGCGCGGAGAACAGCGCCGTCGGGACGGGGCAGACATCGCAGCCGGCCGCCGACAGAATCGGAATGGCCGCGGTCAGCGAGCACTTGCCGTAGCCGCACATGTCATGCACCGCGGCCACGCGGGGAATGTACCGCGGATCTCGGTCATACAGAATCTCATCGCTCATATATCAACACCTCTTTCGCGATTGTCTGCACCTGACTTTAGCCGGTGGCGTGACCTCGGCGCGGTTCTGTCACACGACGTTGCCGACGGTCGGATCGACGGCATGTGGGATATCGGCGTGTCGCGGATTTTCGCATGCGTGTTTTCAATGGTTGCCAAGCATGGGAAATCAATGATTCCAACGGTTTATAAAGGGATATAGGCAAGTGCGATAACGTCCGGCTTGCGTCGCGCCCGCAGTCCGGCTTATTGTCGCTACCAACAGCCGGCCAGCCACCTGCACGGCAGGACGAATGACCGGCGAAGACGAGAACAAACGAAACCTCACACAAGGAGCGACACCATGGCAGAGAACAAGAACTACCGCTTCGAGACGCTGCAGCTGCACGTCGGCCAGGAGCAGGCCGACCCGGCCACCGACTCCCGCGCGGTGCCGATCTACCAGACCACCAGCTACGTCTTCCATAACTTCGACCATGCCGAGGCCCGTTTCGGACTGGCCGACCCAGGCAACATTTACGGTCGTCTGACCAACTCCACCCAGGCTGTGTTCGAGGACCGCATCGCAGCCCTCGAAGGCGGCACCGCGGGTCTTGCCGTCGCCTCCGGCGCGGCCGCCGTGGAATACGCGGTGCGTAACATCACCCAGTCCGGCGACCACATCGTCGCCGCCAAGAACGTGTACGGCGGCACCTTCAACCTGCTGCGCCACACCCTGCCGCGTGACGGTGTGAACACCACCTTTGTCTCCGCAGAGAATCCGCAGGAGTTCGAGGACGCCATCCAGGAGAACACCAAGCTCGTCTACTTCGAGACCTTTGGCAACCCGAACGCCGACCTGCCGGACTTCGAGGCCATCACCGCCATCGCCCATAAGCACCACCTGCCGGTGATCGTGGACAACACCTTCGCCAGCCCGTACCTGTTCCGTCCGTTGGAGCACGGCGCCGACATCGTGGTGGAATCCGCCACTAAGTTCATCGGCGGCCACGGCACCACCCTGGGCGGCGTGATCGTGGAAGGCGGCAAGTTCAACTGGGCCGAGGTGCCGGGCAAGTTCCCGACCCTCACCGAGCCTGATCCGTCCTACCATGGCCTGAACTTCTACGAGGCCCTGGGCGGAAGCGCCTTCGTGACCCGCGTGCGCGCCATCCTGCTGCGCGACACCGGCGCCACCCTGTCCCCGTTCGCCGCGTTCCTGCTGCTGCAGGGCACCGAGACCCTGTCCCTGCGCGTCGAGCGCCACGTGCAGAACGCCCTTAAGGTCATCGACTACCTCAAGACCGTGCCGGAGGTCGAATCCATTTCCCACCCGTCCATCGAGGGCCGCAAGGACAACGAGCTGTACAAGAAGTACTTCCCGAACGGCGGCGGCTCCATCTTCACCTTCGATATCAAGGGCGGCAAGGACGCGGCACGCGTGTTCATCGACAACCTGCACCTGTTCAGCCTGCTGGCCAACGTGGCCGACGCCAAGAGCCTCGTGATCCACCCGGCCTCCACCACGCACTCCCAGGAGACCTTGGAGGAGCTTGAGGATCAGGGCATCCACCAGGGCACCATCCGCCTGTCCATCGGTCTGGAGAACATCGACGACATCATCGAGGACCTTGAAGGCGGCTTCAAGGCGCTGCGCGAATCCGGTCTGGCCAAGTAAACCGGTCCGGACAGCCATGTCGGACGGCCCGCGACACCATGAGAAGGGGTGTCGCGGGCCGTCCGTTTCCATGTTTTTTCCGCTTGTAATATGGACGGGCTAGGATTCCGGATTATTGTGGCAGACATTGCCGGAATCCGATGCTGGGGCGGAATCGTCCGCGGTTCCCATCCATACCGTCAGCGGACGCTTCGATTCTGACGATTCGGCAAAACAGAGAGAGAAGGTTGGATTATGGCACAGGACGTCAAGAAAGACATTTCGAAGGCGATTCGGACCAATACCATTCCATTGATCGCCATCATGACCGCGGTCACCACGGTGGTGGCGATGTTCGTGAAGGTTCCGACTCCCGGCAAAGGGTATCTGAATCTTTCGGACACTATGATCTATTTCAGCGCGTATGCATTCGGGCCGTGGGTCGGCGGTATCATCGGAGGACTCGGTCCGGCGCTGTCGGACCTGATCAGCGGTTATCCGCAGTGGGCGATCTTCACGCTCATCATCGATGGCGTGCAGGCGCTGCTGGTGGGATTCCTGGTCCGGCGGTTCGAGCCGGTCAACATCATCGTCGGCTCCGTCGTGGCGGGAGTCTGGAAGGTGTTCGGCTACTTTGTGGCAGGTTGGATTCTTTCCGGAATGGGACCCGCTTTGGTGGATATTCCGGGAAATTGCCTGCAGGCCGCGGTCGGTCTGATTATCGGCTTCGCGTTGTTCTCGGCGGTGCGCAAGGCATATCCGCCGCTGGTGCGACTCGGTGGTCTCGGCGTCAAGGCCAGTGAGTGATACATTATTATTCGGATGCAAAAAGCCCGTGGGTTCACCGGTGAACGGCGATTCCACGGGCTTTTTATACGCCTTTATTCATATAGTAACCGTATTGGCCGTGTCTGCGGCCGGTGCAATGGGCTGATGTGCTGAGGATATGGAGAAAAGCGCATGATCACGGTACGTGATTTGAATTGGCAGTACGCGCCGCTGGCTGATGGCGGCAGGCCGGCGGATAGCCTCAAACATGTCAGCTTCGACATCAAGTCAGGGTCATTCGTGGGAATCATCGGTCCGACGGGTGCGGGCAAATCCACGCTATGCATGGCGTTGGCCGGCATTATTCCGAATCTGGCCGATGGCACCATGAGCGGTCTGGTGGAGGTCAACGGCATGAACACCAGCCGCCATTCGGTGTCCGCGTTGTCCGAGCGTGTCGGATATGTGCAGCAGGATCCGGAATCCCAGCTCTTCTGCGCGAGCGTCGAGGACGAGATCACCTTTCCTTTGGAAAACCGCGGCTTCGCACCGGACATCATCGACAAGCAGATCGACATCATGCTCGATCTGGTCGGCATGGCCGGATATCGCAAGCGAGTGCCGACCAGTCTGTCGGGCGGGCAGATGCAGCGGGTGGCCATCGCGGCCGCATTGGCGGCGGAACCCGATGTGCTCGTGCTCGACGAGCCGACTGCGGCGCTTGACCCGGAAGGCAAGCAGGAGGTCTTCGACGTGCTCGAGCGCATCCGACAGACCCGTTCCATGACGGTGATCATGGCGGAGCAGGATACCGAGCATATCGCCCACTGGGCCGACCAAGTGTTGTTCATGGTCAACGGGGAGGTGGTGCGCAACAGCGACGCCAGCCTGTTCACCCGTGAGAGGGGATTGCTGGAATCCGCTGGAGTGCAGGTCTCGGACAGTCCTCTGCCCGTGGTCAGAGCCGTCCGTACCGGCGGCAAGGGGAAGCGTACCGGATCCAAGAATGCGTCCAAGGCCGAAGCTCCGGCCAAAAACGGAAACGTGATCATCAGCCTGGACCATGTGTCCTACCGGTACGAGCGGGGAGGCAACGCGACGAAGGCTCTGGACGATGTGTCCGTGGACATCGAACGTGGTTCGTTCGTCGGACTCATTGGACGCAACGGTTCCGGCAAAACCACTCTTGCCAAGCATCTGAACGGATTGCTCAAGCCGACGCAGGGCACCGTGACGGTGGATGGTCTTGACGTGTCCAAACACAGCGTCGGAGAAATGGCCGCCCGCGTCGGATTCGTGTTCCAGAATCCCGACCATCAGATCTTCTGCTCCACCACCAAGGACGAGATAGGATTCGGACCGACCGCGCTTGGATTGGATGGCTCCACCGTGTTCAAGCGCGTCGAAGAGATGATGACCCTGTTCGACCTGCACCGTTACGAGGACATCTCGCCGGCCACGCTCGGCTATGGCGAGAGACGCGCCGTGGCGTTGTCCTCCGTGCTCGCCATGCGCACGCCGATTCTCGTGCTCGACGAACCTACCGCGGGGCTCGACCACCGTCTGGCCGCACGATTCCTTGGCGCCGTCGAGAAGCTCAACCGGCGCGGCGTCACCGTCATCATGATCAGTCATGACATGCGCGCCGTATACCGTTACTGCACGCACGTGTTGGAATTGAAGGACGGGAAGATCGTGCAGTACGGTCCGATCGACCGATCGGAGGAGACGCGGGAGCCAAAATCGAAGACCGCGCGTAAGAAGGACAAGGCCAAAGGTCCGGTTTCGGCGACGCACGCGTTGCCGAAAATCGACGAACAACGGAAGGAAGGACGCTGATGGACGCCGATCTGTATGTGCCGGGCGACGGATGGCTGCACCGTGCCGACCCACGTGTGAAATTCCTGATCTCCACGGTCATGCTGGTGCTATGCCTGATATGGCGTAATTGGGCGTTCATCCTTGACGTGCTGATCATCGAGCATCTGATGCTCATCACCGA
>NZ_JBNMKH010000019.1:0-31921 GCF_050874245.1 Bifidobacterium sp.
TCCATGATCGCCAAGTTCTTCTCCGGCGACGAGAAGGCCACGCTGATGGGCTTCAGGTCCGCGTTCGAATCGCTGGGCCAGTCGCTGATGACCCTGGCCGCGGGATTCCTCGTGCTGCTCAGCTGGAACAGTTCGTTCCTCGTCTATTTCCTTGCAGTGCCGATTCTGGTGTTGTTCGTGCTGTTCGTTCCGAAGGAACCGAACGATCCGACGACCGATGGTTCCGCGCAGGCCCAGGACGGCAACGCCAAGCAGTCGGTGAACGGCCCCATCCTGCTCATCACCGTGTTCCTGATCGTCGCCGTGACCATGTACATCGGACTGACCACGCGTCTGTCGTCCGTGGTGACCGGCTCCGGCTTCGGCACGATGCAACAGGCGTCCACATTGCTGAGCGTCATGACCATCGGCGGTATGCTCATGGGATTCGCGTTCGGCCTGATCAACAAGGTGCTGAAGGCACAGACGCTGACGGTCGGCCTCGCCGCGTTGGGAATCGGATCGTTGATCATGTTCTTCGCGCCGAATTTCACGGTTCTGTGCGTCGGCGCGCTGATCGCCGGTATCTCCTACCCCACCATGATTTCCTATACCTTCAACCAGATTTCCGAGGTCTGCCCGAAGGGTTCGGATACATTGTGCACGTCGGTGGTGCTGGTCGGCTGCAATTTCGGCGCCTTCACGGCCCCATACACGCTGAAACTGGTCGGCGGTGTCTCGTTGAGCCAGCCGTATCTGGTCTACGGCATCGTGCTGCTGGTCATCGCAGCGGGATACGCCGTGTACCATCTGGTCCGCAAGTAGGCCGGAAACAGGCAAAACAAGCCGAAAACAAAACGCGCGTTGGCGCACATCTTTTTTACGGACGTGCGCCAACACGCGTTTTCGTTATCGGGTTTTGTGATCAGGCCTCGCGGCTTGCCGCGGCCGCGGCGTATGCCGGCAGGGCGCGGGGCGCGTTGAAGCCTTCCTTTTCGAAACGGTCGGCGATCTTCTGCGCGATTTCATGACCCTGGCCCTTGTCGACCAGCGCGATGATGGAGCCGCCGAAGCCGCCGCCGGTCATGCGGGCGCCATACGCGCCATTGGCACGGGCGACCTCCACTGCGATGTCGAGTTCCGGCACGGTCACTTCGTAGTCGTCGCGCAGCGAATCGTGCGACGCGTTGAACAGCTTGCCTGCCGTGGCGATGTCGCCGGCGGCGAAGGCGTCTACGAATTCGTCCACACGGGCGATTTCCGTCACCACGTGGCGCACACGCTTCTTCATGGTCTCGTCGTCCAGCTTGGCGAGCACATCGGCGAGTGCCGCCTGCGGATCGTCCGCGGCTTTGATCGCTTCCGCGGTGACGCGCAGATTGGCGACTCCCAGCAGGGCCGCGGCGGCTTCGCAGGTGGAGCGGCGCTGCGCGTACTGGCCGTCGTTGAGCTGGTGCGGGGCTTGGGTGTCGAGTACGAGCAGTTCGAGGCCATACTTGTCGAGGTCGAATTCCTTCGGTTCGACGCTTTCCACCGCGGACAGGCCCGGCTTGCAGTCGAGTCGGATGGCGTGTCCGAGCGAGCAACGCATGGAGGCGTTCTGGTCGAGTCCGCCGGTGGAGGCGCCGGCCATGTCGTTTTCGGATTTGATGGCGGCGTTGATCAGCGTCACGCGTCCGGCGTCGGTCGAACCGTAGCCGAGACCGTACACGTCGTCTAATGCCAAGGCGGTGGAGCAGGTCATGGCTGCGGAGGAGCTTAGGCCCGAGCCGAGCGGCACACAGGAGGAGAAGGCCGCGTCGAAGCCCTGCACGGCGTCGAAGCCGGCTTCGCGCAGCGCCCAGGCCACGCCCACGGGGTAGGCGGCCCAACCTTTCACTTCCCCGGCTTCAAGTCCGTCGAGGTCAGCTTCGGCCACTTCCTCGGGATCCACGTCGGAGACCACGTTCACGTGGGTGTCGTTACGCGGCTTGAGTGCGATGAAGGTACGGTGAGGCAGCGCGATCGGCAGGCACAGGCCTGCGTTGTAGTCGGTGTGTTCGCCGATCAGGTTGACGCGTCCCGGGGCCGCCCAGATGCCGGCCGGATTCTCGCCGTAGGTGGCGCGGAACAGGTTGGTCGCGACTCTCACGCCCTCGTCATGCGAGAGCGGTTCGATGAATTCAACATCAGTCATTGGTGTTTCCTTTGCCGTTGTGCGTTTCAGCCTTCGATGTCAATCGGGCCGAGTTCGTGGAAGCGCTTGGCGATGAGCTCCGGAGTGGTGTCGGACACCCATGCGGCCATGCCGGATTCGGAGCCGGCCAGATACTTGATTTTGTTGGCGGCGCGGCGGAACGAGAAGAACTGCAGGTTGAGACGGTAGTTCTCGCGGCGCTTGTCGTGGATCGGGGCCTGGTGCCAGGCGGCGATGTACGGCAGGTCCATGCCCTTGCCGTCGCCCTTGTCGAAGAATGCATTGCCGCGCTTGAGCAGTGTGGAGTACATGACGGCCAGGTCCCAGCGTTCCTGGTCGTTGAGCTCGTCAAGGGTGAGCACGTCGCGTACCGGGGCCACATGCACCTCGAGCGGCCAACGGGCGGCTGCCGGCACATAGGCGACCCAGCTGTGGTTGCGCATGACGATGCGCTCCTCGGCTTCGATTTCGGCGTTCATGAGGTCCTTGAGCAGGTTGCCGCCGGTCTTCTCATGGTAGGCTTCGGTGTGCCGCAGCTCGGCCTCCATCTTCGGCGCGATGAACGGATAGCAGTAGACCTGACCGTGCGGATGGGCCAGGGAGACGCCGATCTCCTGACCGTGGTTCTCGAACGGGAAGATCTGTTCGACGCCTTCCATCTTGGAGATTTCGGCGGTGCGGAAGGCCCACGCCTCCACGACCGTGCGCAGGCGGGAGACCGGCAGGTCGGCCGGCAGACCGTTCTCGTCGGGATCGAAGCAGATCACTTCGCAACGTCCGGCCGCCATCTTCTTCTCCCACAGCGGGTTGCCGTCGACGTATTCCACGGCTTCGGAACGACCCGGCACGCGCACCATCGACGGGAAACGGTTTTCGAACACGACCACGTTGTAGTCGGTGTCCGGCACTTCGCCGTCCTGGTACGGGTCGCCCGGCTTGCGCGCGGCCAGCGGATTACCCTTGGCCGTGGCGCCCGGGCCTGCGGTGATCGGGCGGTTCATGCGCGCGGTCGCCATCGGAATCCAATCGCCGGTCAGCGGATCGCGGCGCATTTCCGGAGCCGCGTACGGCACTTCCTCGCCCGCGGCGTTGAGCTGGTTGGAGAAGCGGTACGGCAGCTGGCGCGGATCCTTCAGTTCGCGAGTCTTGGCGCCGGAAACGTATTCCGGATCGTCATCAAGGTAGAAGAAGTCGCGTCCGTCCGCGAGCGTGGTCGGCGTGATGCGGATATGCTTCTTCGCATATTCCCCCGGAGTATAGTTGACGAAATCTGCCATATGTGATCATTCACCTTCCTGAACCGGCTCGGTCTGGTGCGCCAGCACGAGCTCTTTGACCAAATCCCTTGTTTTCGCCACCGAATCGGGATCCAACCCGTCATCGGTGATGACCGTATCCACCTGGTCGAAGCGAGCGAACAACGACAATGACGTGCAGCTCCACTTGGTGTGGTCGGTCAAGATTATCGTGCGGTCGGCGATGTCCATCATCGCCATATCCGTTGCGGCCTCCAGCGAATTCGGCATGAGGAAGCCGCGTGGAATGGACACAGAGTGCGTGCCCAGGAAGACGGTGTTGACGCGCAGCGACGCCACCACTTTGTCGGCGATCGGTCCAACGAGCGAGTTGGAGCGCGTGGTGACGCCGCCGGTGACGATGACTTCCACATCCTTCGATTCGAGTGCTTGCACCAGCTCCGCGACCGGAATGGAGTTGGTGAGGATGGTGATGCCCGACGATTGCTGCGATTCAAGCAGATGCTGCGCGAACACGTACGCCGTGGTGCCGCCGCCGATGGCGATCACGTCGCCGGGAGCCACGTATTTGACGGCTTCCTGCGCGATGGCATCCTTCAGACCGATGTCCATCTGCGATTTTACGGAGAACAACGGTTCGCTCAGCAGCGTGCTGGTGCTGACGGCGCCGCCGTGCACGCGCTTCAGCAGTCCCTTGTCGGCCAAGTCGGCGATATCGCGGCGGATGGTCATGGCGGAGACGCCCAGCTCTTTGGACAGCGCGGTGATGCGCACCGCGCCGCGGGTGCGCAGACGGCTCAGAATCAAATGCTGACGTTGTGACGATATCATGTGAACATTATCGCACATGTTCACTCAAAAATAAAACCGAGTTGAGCGTTTCGCCTGTTTTTCACGCAAACCCACGTCGCAATCGCCTGAAATTCAGCACAAACCACACAAAAGCGAACATGCCATGCCACCCAATCAAAGCAGCCCCAAGTCCGTCGTGCGAAACCGACGAAAACGTGCGAGAATAAGGAACCATGACATACGTTTCCGAAAACTTTTGGCACGACGCCGTGAACAAAGCCACCACCGACCTCTTCACCTTCGGCTACAAGCACATCGTCAAGCCGCATTTCGTCTTCAACCACACGCCCGACGTGGCGCACAGCCAGATGATCGAATTCTGCAAGGTCACACGCAACATTCCGCCGCTGATGTGGCTGTGCCGCGAGATGCTCGACTACACCGACCCGGTGCTGGAGACCAACGTGATGGGCGTCGACTTTGCCAATCCGTTCGGCCTGTCCGCCGGCCTCGACAAGGATTGCGAGATGCCGGTGCTGCTCGACAACGTCGGCTTCGGCTTCGAAACGGTCGGTTCCACCACCTCCCGTCCGTGCCCCGGCAATCCCCGTCCGTGGTTCCATCGTCTGCCTGAATACGATTCGATGATGGTGCACGTCGGCTTGGCCAACGAAGGTTCCGCGGTGGTGATTCCGCGTGCCGAGAACGCGTGGACGAAGGCCAAGAGCATGCAGGTTTCGGTGTCCATCGCCCGCACGAACGACGGCAAGACCGGAGATTTGGATGAGGGCATCGAGGATTACTGCATTTCGATGCGCCGCGCGGCCGGCCGCACCGCCATGGTCGAAGTGAACATCTCCTGCCCGAACACGATGGCGGGCGAACCGTTCAACGAAAACCCCGAGGCACTCGACAAGCTGTTCACCGAGCTCGACAAGATTGACCGTCCGCAGCCAACGCTCGTCAAGATGCCGTTGAACAAGACGTGGCCTGAATTCAAGGATTTGCTGGACGTACTGGCCGAGCACAATGTGCAGGGTCTGTCGATAGCGAACCTGCAGAAGGACCGCACCGGCATGAACATTCCGCGCGACTGGGAGGGCGGTCTGTCCGGTTCGCCTTGCTACGCGGCCAGCAACGAGCGTATCAGGCAGGTCTACCGCGAGTATGGCGACCGGTTCGCGATCGCCGGCATCGGCGGCGTCTTTACCCCTCAGCAGGCGTATGAGAAGATTCGCAGCGGCTCGTCGTTGGTGATGTTCATCAGCGCCCTCATGTACCGCGGTCCGCAGCAGATCACCGTATTGAAGCGCGGGCTCGCCGAACTGCTCCGGAAGGACGGTTTCGAGCATGTCAGCGAGGCAGTCGGCGTCGACGCGTAGGCCTCGCAGGGTTTGTAATCGCGATTATCAAAGCGATCAAGCGGGCGCCAAGCCGACAAAAGAGGAGTCGGCAAGGCGCCCACAAATGTTTACCCGCAAACATTACCCGCAAACATTGCCCGCAAACAGGGAAGGCCGCGATGCGATCAGCGGAAGGCGCCGCGCAGATATGGCGGCTGGTATGGGACCTTGTCGACCGGCACATCCAGCTTATACGCGGCGCGTAGCGGCCAGTACGGGTCGCGCAATGCCGCCCGACCGATCTCCACGGCATCCGCCGCACCCGATTTCAGAATCTTCTTGGCCTGCTTCGGCTTGGTGATAAGGCCCACCGCGGTGGTCGGAATACCGGCGCGCGACCGCACCTGTTCGGCGAACGGCACCTGGTAGCCGGGCTTCACCGGAATGGTCACGTCGGGAATCAGACCGCCGGTGGACACGTCGATCAGATCCACGCCGTGCGCCTTCAGGATCTTGGACAGGTCGACGGTCTGGTCGAGATCCCAGCCGCCCGCGGCCCAATCAGTGGCGGAGACGCGGACCAGCAGCGGCATGGTCTCCGGAATGACGGAACGGATAGCGTCCACGACCTCGACCAGCATGCGGGCGCGGTTTTCGAACGTGCCACCGTATTCGTCGTCACGCCTGTTGATGAGCGGATCGAGGAACTGGGACAGCAGATAGCCATGCGCCGCGTGGATCTCCACCGCGTCGAAGCCGATGTCCGAGGCGCGCCAGGCGGCATCGCGGAACTGCCCGACGATGGCATGGATCTCGTCGACGCTCAGCGCGCGCGGACAAGCCAGCGCTCCATATGCGTCGGCGCTGGGGCAGACCGTCTCCCAGCCTCCGTTCTCCTTTGGCACGCTTCGGCCCTCAAAACCAATCGGATGGCAGCCCGTGGAGCCTTTGCGCCCCGCATGGTTGAGCTGCACAGCCACCGCCGCTCCCGTGGCCTTCACATCGGAGACGATCCAGCGCCATGCCTCCATCTGCGCGTCGTTCCACAATCCCAAATCGCAAGGCGAAATGCGGCCTTCCGGCGAGACGGCCGTCGCTTCCATGATGATCATGCCGAAGCCGCCCATCGCGCGCGACACATAATGCTGGTAGTGGAACGGCGTCGGCCTGCCGTCCTGCGCCAACGCGGAATACGTGTCCATTGGCGGCAGCCAGATGCGGTTGCGCATGGTCACGCCACGCAACGTCATCGGGTCGAACGGCCTGATGGTCCCGTCCTTCTTGCCGTCGTTTTTCTCACCCTTGCCCATCGTCATCTCTTTCTTCGGAAAATCGTAAAAACCATCGATATCGCGCCGCGCTTCCAGCGAATGACGCCAGTGGAACCAATAGAGCCGGATGGAACCAATGGGGCGACGCTACTTGCATTGTAAGCAGAACGCCCGCCTGTTGGGGCGGGCGTTCATGGACTGTTCACTTTGCCTGTGACGTGCGCATCGCGGACACGACGGAACCGCGATTCATCGCGAAGTCACTGTTGGTTCTGCGTGGTCTGCTGTCCCTGCGTCGTCTGCTGCGATTGCTGGGACTGCTGATTCTGAGTCGATTGCTGCGACTGCTGAATCGACTGGTTCTGCTGTTGGATGATGGTCGACTGCTGTTGCGTCGGCGTGGTCTTCTTGCCTCCTCCGATCGGCGTGACGCTACTGGAGGTCGCGGAATACTTGGACGCCGCCTGGCCGTAATCGTTGTCAATAGGCAGTTGCTTACGTTCGGCGTACGCGTTCATGAAGTCACGCCAAGCCGGAGCCGCGATGGTCGAACCATCCCAATAGCTGTGATACTGGCCGTTGATGGCGATGTTCGCGATCGGGTTCTGCACGGGATTCTGCACGTCGCCGACCAGCACGAACGTGGCGATCTGGTTCGGGATGAAGCCGCCCGTCGTCACGTACTGGTCCTCATGGGTACCGGTTTTGGCGAAGGTCTTGCGATTGTTCGCGAGCTTCGCCACCTGGCCGGCGCCATCCGCACGGACCACGCCCTGGTTCATGGCCCAGGCAAGGGTCTGGATGATTTCCGGATCGACCGCCTGATGGCAATTCGCCGACGGCACCTTCAGATCGTCGCCGTCCACCGTGGTGACCTTCTTCAACGCGATCGGATTGCACTGCACGCCGTTCGAGGCGTACACGGCGAAGATGCTTGCCATGGTCAGCGGGGAGACGTTCACGTTGCCCACCAGCATTGCCGGAACGAAGGACGACGTCTTGTCGAGCGTCTCGCCGGTGTAGGCGTCGTGGTAACCGAGTTCGGTCGCCGTGTCGGCGATCTTGCATAGGCCGATGACGGAGGCCATCGACGCCTGCGTGGTGTTATGGGATCGCGCCAAAGCGAGTGCCGGGGTCTCGGGGTTCACGGTGTTGTTGGTGATGGCGTTGGTCAGCGACCATACGTCCGTGCCGCCCTTGTACCGGTCGCACGCGAACAGGGATGTAGGGTATCTGGTCGTGGTCTGAAGATTTTCGTTGACGGAATGTCCCGCTTCCATCCATGCGACCAGGTTCACCGGCTTCCACGAGGAGCCGATGGAGAAGCCTCGGCCACCGCCGTCCACGTAGTCGACGGCGTAGTTCATGGCGTCCTTCGTCTGGTCGGTCAGGCCGGCGTCGGTCGCATCGTACGTACGGTTCAAGCCGAATCCCAGCACTTCGCCGGTGCCTGGTTTGACCGATGCCATGACGATCTCCATTCCGGAGGGGTCCTCCGGAGGAATCGTCTTCCGGGCCGTCTCGTTGAGCAGCGTGTTGGCGTCGAGGTCGAGCGTGGTGACGATTTTGAGGCCGCCCTCCTTGAGGAGCCGTTCACGGTCCTCCTGGGTCTTGCCGAATTCCTTGGAATTCAGGATCTTGTGCACGACGTAGTCGCAGAAGTATCCGGCATCGTATTCGGCGGCCATGCAGCCGGTCGAGTTGGACTGCAGGTTCAGGGTGTCCTTCAGCGGCGTATTGACGGCTTCCGTGTACTGCTTGTTCGAGATGTAGCCTTGGTCGCGCATCAGCTGGAGCACGATGTTCCGTTGCTTTTCCGATTCCTTCTGGTTCGCTTCGACGGACGGGTCGTAGGAATTCGGGTTCTTGGTGATGGCTGCGATGGTCGCGGCCTGCACCACGTTCAGTTTGTCGGCCGTGGTGCCGAAGTAGCGCTTGGCAGCTGCCTGCACGCCGTACAGGCTGTTGCCGCCGAACTGCGCGATGTTGAGATAGCCCTGCAGGATCTCGGCTTTGGAGTATTTCTTCTCCAGCTGCACCGAAATCAGCATTTCACGCATTTTGCGGGCGATGGTGTCTTCGGACGCATGGTATTGGGAGATCGGGTCGTTGTCTTGGGAAGCCTGCATGATCAGGGCGTTCTTGACATACTGCTGCGTCAGCGACGAACCGCCCTGCTGGTCGCCGCCTCTGACGTAGGTCTGGACGAACGCACGGAACACGCCCTGCACGTCCACGCCTCCGTGTTCGAAGAATCGCTTGTCCTCGCGGGCCACGACGGCCTGCTGCATGACTTTGGAGACTTTCTTCAACGGCACGACCTCGCGGTTCTGGTCCCAGAATTCCGTGATCTTCGTCTTTCCGTCGGAGGCATACATGGTGGATTTCTGCGGAAGGCTGGTCACATCGAAGTCGATGCCTTCTACCGCGAGCGATGGAACGACGGCTTTGACCACGTTATTGGCACCGAACACGGCGGGAAGGAAGAAAATACTCGTCACGATGCCGCCGCCCACGCATAGCATGATGTATGCGACTACCAGGGCGAGCACGCGTTGAACGGTCAGGGTCTTCTTCTTTTTGGGCATGACGCCCATTCTAAAGTGGCGGGTCTACTAAACGCACACGCGCCAACAGACGTCACGGGTTTCTCACAAAACCGCCGTTTTCGCAGAAAAAACTGGGAATCAACCGAAAATTATCTGTGCGAAATTATCTGCGCGATCGACGAATCAGCATGCCCGGCTGGTAGATGATGATAGACCGGCCTTCCCTGGCTATCCACCCGCGGTTGGCGAAATCCATCAACGCCTTGTTCACCGTTTCACGCGAGGAGCCGACGAGCTGCGCCATCTCCTCCTGCGTCAAATCGTGCGGAACCTTCAAACCCGCTTCGACCGGCTCGCCGAACCGCGATGCCAGGTTGAGCAGCGTTTTGGCGAGCCGTCCGGGAACGTCCATGAACACCAGATCGCAGATGCGCTCGTTGTTGCTGCGCATGCGGTGGGCCAGCACCTGCAGCATGTCCACGGCCACACGCGGATGCTCGTCGAGCCAGGCGAACAAAGCGTCGCGTTCCAGCCAGACGACGCGCGTGCCGTTGGTCATCGCCACCGCCGAAGCCGTGCGCGGCCCGCCATGCGGGTCGAACACCGGAATCTCGCCCAAAACCTCGCCGTACGCGTGGATGCTCAGCAGCTGCACGCGCCGGTCGGAGGCCTGCCGGATCAGCTTGACGCGCCCCTCCTCCAGCAAATACATGCGATGGTCGGTATCCCCTTCACGGAAGATGAAATCGCCCTTGGAATATTCGGCGTGACGCAGGTGCGGCAGCAGCTCCTCCGCCTCTTCGGGCGAAACCTGCTTGAACAACGCGGTGTGCAACAGCGTCTCACGTTCATCGTCGAAACCGTCGAAGCCATTGATTCCGTTGACTCCATTCGGGGTGACCATCGATGTGCCTCCGTTCCGACGCGCTTTCGTTGACCCATCGTCGGCGTCCATCCAATGTCTGCCAAGACGGACGCCTTCGACCATTCGGGCTTATCGGGCTATATTGTAACTCGCCTGGCGGCGTCGACCAGCCACTCAACCACCTCGTCGCGGCTCATGCCGGTCTGCGAGCGCATGGGATCGACACGTTTCACGGCGGATTTCACCGCCTTGTCGGACATTTTCTCGCGTGACACGTTCAGTACGCGTGTCATTTTCTCCGCGTCGATGTCGTAGGCGAGCGTGACGTGGTGCAGTATGGCGCCCGGACCGCCGTTCATGGGTGCGAAGCGGCGTTGCGCGGCTCCGCCGAGTTTGCCGTGTTGGGTGGCGATGTCGTTGATTCCGGCGAAGCGGACGTCGAGGCCGAGTCCGCGCAGGGCTTCGACGAGCCAGTGGTCGCAAAGTCTGTAGGATTCCTCGATGCTCATGCCGTGGGCGAAATCGAGCGGCGCATATAGCGAGTATGTGATGGTGTTGCCCGGTTCGATGAACATCGCTCCCCCGCCGGTGCATCGGCGTACGATTTGGAATCCTTCCTCGCGCGCGGTCCGCACGTTGACTTCGTCCTCAAGCGATTGGAATCTGCCGATGACCACGGCCGGAGCGGCCCATTCCCAGATGCGCAGGGTAGGTTCGCGGGTTCCTTCGGCCACTTCCCGAGCCCAGGTGACGTCGATGTCCATCTGCTCCTGCGGACTTCGCGGAATGTCGTGCACAATCCGCGGTCGCAGCGCACGCCATCGTTGCGCGTATTCGCCTTGGTTGCCATCCGCTTCGGGCCGCACGTTTTGTTGGCGTGCTTCCGATGCCTTGCTACCGGCGCGCTTCTTTCCGTACGTGCCGTTGGTCGATGCTGTGGTCGCGAAAGGACCATCATCGCCATCCGTCATGTCGTTGATCGCTCTGCGGAATGCGATGGCGATGCCTTGCGCGTCCATGCCGACGATGCGCACGTCGGTATGGTCCAGCATCGTTTTTTCGATGGCGATGGATGCTGCTTCTTCTGCCGCCGTTGGTTCGTCGGCATGTTCGACGGCGCATCGTTCCAACGTGGTTTCCATGGAACGTAGCATCCGTTGTGTCTCGTTTTCGTCGCCGTCGAGGAAGAAATCGCCATCGATATGGCATTCGACGGCGCTCGTGCCGTCCGTTCGCAACGTATGGGGAAACCGGACGGTGACTCCTATGAGTTTGCCGCCCGGCTGTTTGTAGAGTCCTCGGGCCATCAATCCTGCAGCTCTACGCCTTTGCCGTCACGATGCCATTGGGAACCCGTATGGGAGGCGAGGATCATGATGCCTTCCACCAGGCCCCAGATGCCGGAGATGGCCGGGCCGATGACAATGACCCAGCCGATGAGGGTCAGCAGCAGCTGCGCGACGGCTTTGCCGGTGTTGCCCAGGTAGAAGTTGTGCACGCCGAAGCCGCCGAGGAAGATGCCGAGCAGTCCCGCGGCCAGTTTCGACTTCTGTGAGTATCCCATGGGGACGGGCTGGCCGTAGGCGGGCTGTTGCGTGTAAGCGGACTGGTTGTAGGACGCATAGCCTTGCTGGCCGTAATTCGGCTGGCCATAGGCGGGTTGGCCGTAGGATGGCTGACCGTAGGACTGCTGGCCGTATGCGCCGTTGGGATCGTAGGGCAAATCCGGAGCGGCCGGCTGCTGGGACGGCTGCGCGTACTGGCTGTAGGACGATGCGTTGGAATCGTAGGATGAAGCCGATTGGCCGGAATTTGGCTGGTCATAGGTCGGCTGATTATAGGACGGCTGCTGGCCGTATGCCGATTGTCCGTAATCCGGTTGGGCATATTGGTTGTAGCCGGATTGAGCGTACGAGCCCGCGTTGGAATCGTAGGACGGAGCCGACGATGCGGGCTGGCCGTAAGGCGGTTGGTTGTAATTCGGTTGCGGCTGCTGGCCGGAATCGACGGGCTGGCCGTAAGGCGAGACGCCCGGCTGCGTTTCCGGACCGCGCATCTGCGCATCGCTTTGCGCGGAACCGTACGTTTGGCCAAAATCGGCCTGGGTCGCATCACTCGACGTTGGATTGTTGATTTGACCGTTGCCGTTGAAATCGGCGTTGTTATCACTCATGCCTCAACAGTATCCTAAGGTTTGCCCGTTTTTATGCGGTTTCACCGTA
Source organism: Bifidobacterium sp. (assembly GCF_050874245.1). Classification (GTDB taxonomy): domain Bacteria; phylum Actinomycetota; class Actinomycetes; order Actinomycetales; family Bifidobacteriaceae; genus Bifidobacterium. Next base: position 12,454 of record NZ_JBNMKH010000019.1, read on the forward strand.
AGGTGCCCCTGAAAAATCCCTGAATATGCGAAGACGCCCGCCGATTCGGGAAACCCCTTTTCGGCGGACGTCTCACAAGACGGGACGGGAATCGGAATCATCCGATTCTTTGGATGTCCAAACCGTCACATGCTGTCACATGTCGTCGCATGCCATTGCTCACATGCGCGCCAGGATGTCGCGGCCGACCTCGTCGGTGGAACGCGTGGTGGAGCCGAGCTCTTCGATGTCGGCTTCCACGGCGGTATGAATCTTCTTGGCGGCATCGTCGAAGCCGAGATGCTCGAGCAGCATGGCGGCGGACAGGATGGCTGCGGTCGGGTTGGCCTTGTTCTGTCCGGCGATGTCCGGGGCGGAACCGTGGATCGGTTCGAACATGGACGGGTATTCGTTGGACGCGTTGATGCAACCGGAGGCGGAGTATCCGACGCCACCGACCACGGCACCGGCTTCGTCGGTGATGATGTCGCCGAACAGGTTGTCGGTCAGGATCACGTCGAAGCGGGACGGGTTGGACACCAGGAAGATGGTGGTCGCGTCGATGTGCAGGTAGTCGTGGGTGACCTCCGGGTATTCCGCGGCCACCTTGTCGACGACGCGCTGCCACATGTCGCCGGCGTTGACGAGCACGTTCTTCTTGTGCACGAGGGTCACGTGCTTCCTGCGCTTCATGGCCAGCTGGAAGGCGTAGCGCACCACGCGCTCCACACCGTAGGCGGTGTTGATGGACACTTCGGTGGCCACCTCGTTCGGGGTGCCACGGCGGACGGCTCCGCCGGCGCCGCAGTACAGGCCTTCGGTGCCTTCACGCACGACGACGAAGTCGATGTCGCCCGGGTTGGCGAGCGGCGAGGTGACGCCCTTGTACAGCTTGGACGGACGCAGGTTCACGTACTGGTCCAGGTCGAAGCGGAGCTTGAGCAGCAGGCCGCGTTCCAGAATGCCGGCCTTGATGCGCGGGTCGCCAACGGCGCCCAGCAGGATGGCGTCGGTCTTCTTGATGCGCTCCTCTTCCTCTTCCGGAAGGATCGCGCCGTCACGCAGGTAACGCTCGGCACCCAGGTCGAAATGCTCGTACTCGAATTCGGCGACGCCTTCTGCCGCCTTCTCCAGAGCCTTCTGGGCCCACGGAGTCACTTCCTTGCCAATGCCATCGCCCGGAATGACGGCGATGGTGTACTTCTTTGCAGAATCACTCATAGCACGCGACTCTAGTCAGTGATTCATCTATCGGACCAAAACAGCTCAACAAATGGACAGCCCATTTTGCCCACACACTTCGGCCCCATTCTCGCAACGTCATCAATGCGCATGTGGGCGCCGCGAATCAAACGTCCGCGACGCCCACATGCGCATGAATCATGTCAGGCTCAATCAATCCAAGGAGTGGATTCCTTGGTGATCGATCCGAAGTCGGTATTCGGGAACTTGCCCGGCTGCCGGACCACAGCTTCGAACATGGCCAGTCCGTTGAGCCCGGCGTCGGTATCAGCGTACACACCGGTCGTCGTTGCAGACCCCGTGCCGGAACCAGCCGTTACAGACGGCGGCTTGGCCACAGTTCCCGCCTTCGTCCACAGCGCGTACACAGTGCCGTCACGGTCAATCGGCATCAGCGATCTGCCGTCCTCGTCGAACGAGAGGACGCTGGTGGTGAACGCATCGTTGCGGACGGTGCTCCAGCCTTGGAATTCATAGCCGTCAAGCACCGGAACGTTCATCTGATCCTTTGTCGGGGAAATCAACGGATCGCCGTCGTAGACCTTCTGGGCCGCATACAGTTTACCGGCATCTTTTCCATCTGGCGCGGCACCGCCGTTGAGGTCGAATGTGATGGTCCACTGGTGTGCGGTGCGTGCCCACTGGGCATACAGGGTCACATCCGCAGTCACCTGCGTGCTGAAATCGTATGCGGTGCCGCCGGTCGGTTCGACGCTCCATCCGGTGAGCTTGTACTCGTCGCGGGTGGGCGCGGGATCCGGCGCCACGGCCTGGCCTCCATTATCCACGGTCTGCGACGGAACGTCCGTTCCGCCTTGGGAATCGAAGGTCACGGTCCAGGTCTTCACCCACTTGGCGTACAGGGTCAGATCGCCGGTCACCGCGGAGTCGGGCGCATAGTCGTTCTGGCGTGCCGTGTCGGTGGTCCAGCCGGCCAGACGATAGCCGTCGCGGGTAGGTGCGGGGTCCGGAATCGTAAGCCGTTCACCGTTTTTGACGAACAGCGTCATGCTTTGCAACGCAGTCGGCGGATAACCCGCACCGTCGCTAAGGTTCAGCGTCACGGTACGGTAGGTTTCGCCGACATCCGACCACTTGGCGTACAGGGTCAGGTCGCCGGTCACCGGCGTGCCGAACCCGTATGGCTTGGTGCCGGCCTCGTCGGTGGTCCAACCGACAAACTCCTTACCGTCAAGAGTCGGATCGCTTGGTTTCGCCACCGTCTGTTCATACTGCACGCTTGCCGAGGCAACGGATGTTCCGCCGTTCGTATTGAAGGTCACGGTGTATGTGTTCGGCGTCCACTGCGCGTACAGCGTCACGTCCTTGGTCACCGGCGTGCTGAAATCGTAAGCAGTGCCATCGGACTTGCTCGCGCTCCACCCTGTGAACGTGTATCCTTCGCGGGTCGGCGCAGCCGGTATCGAGGCTGCTTCGCCATCGCCAACGAGCTGCGTTTCGACCGCGCTGCCGCCGGTCGTGTCGAACGTGACTTTGTGAGCTTCGGCCCACTGCGCGTACAGCGTCACTGGAGCGTTGACCGGAGTGCCGAACATGTACGGCTTGGTGCCGGCCGCGTCGGTGGTCCAGCGCACGAACTTGTAGCCGTCTTTCGTCGGCGCGGCCGGTTCGCTCGCCGTACCGCCCACTTTCACGGTCTGCGCGCCCACCGACGAACCGCCTTGCGTGTTAAAGGTCACGCCGGTTGCAGCCACCGGATGCGCGTATATGGTCGGATCGCCACTCAGAATCCAGAATTCCGCGGTACCCTCATCCGGATTTCCGGCCGGCACGTTGATCACGGATTCGGGAATCTGACGGTCGTTGTCGTCGCAGTCCTTGCCCGTCCATGACGAACCGCCGTTACGGATGATGAACCAAGGATCGCGTACGCCCTTGCCGGTCTGTGACAGCTTGTATTCCGCCACTTCGCCGAAGTCGTCGTGCCCGTTGAACGGTGTGGCCACGCCGCTGGTACTTTCCTTGTACCAGCTCCACAGATCCCAGCCCTTCCAGGTGTCGGACTCCATATCGTAGTCCTGGTATCTGCCATCGGCACGGTAATAGTGCAGTTTGATGGTCAGCGTTTTCGGGTTCTTGATGTCGTTCGGCTGCGGCGTGGCGGCCGGTGACGCCTTCTCTGGAGACCTGTCGGAAGCGGTTTGCGGCTGGTTGCCGTCCACCCATGCCTCAATGGCGCCGTCAACGTACGCGTTGGCGAATTTGTCGAGTTTCCACGTGCTCGCCGAGTAACTGTCCTCGGTTCCCACGGATGCGGCCGTGGCCGTTTCGCCATCGACGATGCGGAATCTCACCTGGCTTTGAGCACCATCCACATAGCCTTGCGCGATCTTGCCGAAACCGTTGCCAGTCGCGCCGAACGGAAGATACGTGGACTTCGTCTGATCATCCGTCCACACCTGCACACCGGTGGCGTGTTCGCCGACGGAATCGGTCGGCTTGAAGTTGACGGTCACCTTGGTCTGACCGGCATGCTGACTGGCGTATGTGCGCGCGTATGGCACGCCACGGTTCACGGTGCCGTCGCATACGTTGACCATGGTGTCGCCGACCTGCGACTGATACCACCCGTTACCGTCCGGACGGTCCGTGTCCGCACCTTCGGCGAAGTAGAACTTCGCCGCCGCGAGATTCGCACCTTCCGGCAGATTGGCGCTGTACCAGCCATGCGCATCGGTGGAATCCGCGGCATCCACGGCCTTCATCGATATGCGCTGTTCCGTGCCGTCGGCCTTCTGATAGTGCAGTTCCGGCACGGCGACATCATCCCGCTTCGGCTTGTAATACACGGTCAGCGTCTTGTCGCCGATCAGCGTGCTGTTCGGCGAATCACTGTATTGCGGCTCATACTGTCCCTTGCCGGAATCGCTTTCCGCCGCGGCGCCTTGATACAGTGCGATTGCGCTGCGCTTGCCGATGGTGGTTTTGATATGTCCGTCGGACACTGTCACCGTCTTCGAACAGTCGCGTGACGCATACACATCGCAATACTTTCCATCGGGCAGTTTCGTCGTGTAATCCACGTCATGATCCTGCAAGGTGTTGTTGATGGCCATGAAACCTTTCGCCGTCGAGGAACCGTCGGCGGCCCTGTCGAATGCGATGTTGTTGTCGCCACGTTCCTGCCAATTCGTCACTTTCGTGCCGTTGACGGCGTTGTGGAAGCGAATCATGCCTCGGATCGACGTCCAACGCTGCTGGCAGTTCCAGTCACCGTAGGTCATCTGCGTCGGATCCTTCGATGTGGCGCATGCCTCGTTCATGTCCACGTACGGCACTTTGGTGTCGGACGTGTCCTTCACTCCATCGTCGTATTGCGTGGATTTGTCGAAGTAGTAGTCGGATAGAATCTTCGGATGTCCGTAGTCGTAACCGAGCATGAACGCGTTCGCAAGCTCATAGCGGGCGCCGGATGTGGGGCTCAGCGTTTCAGAGCCGCGGGCGCTGTCCCAGTTCGCCACGAACACTGTGGCGTCGTCGGAGCGTTTCAGCAAATCGGAGGTGATGTATTTCAAGTCGGTGATGGAGCCGTTGAAGTCCTTGAGCAGCGAATACGCGTAGGAGAATTGGGTCACTTCGCCATTCTTCTCGTACCGTTCGGGAGCGAATTTGCTTGATTCACCCTGATGGTAGATCACTTCCTGCGACCACGGGAACGACTGGCCATTGATGTCGGCCTTGTCCATGAATTTGCGTTTGATGGCTGCGATGTCGTCCGGATCCATATGCTTGGCGGAGTCGATGCGGAAGCCACGCACGCCATCCTGCCACAACCGGTTCAGATAATCGGCCTGTATGTTCTGCACGCGTCCGTTGCCCGTATTGATGTCCCACATGGTGGACAGTCTGCAGTTCCATACCTCGTCGGCGTTGGTGTAGTCGGAGATATTGTCGGAGACGTTGGACTTGCAGGTGTGGAAGTCCCCGCTTGGCAGACCGTACTGGTGGTTGTTGCCGCTTTCCTGGTACTGGTAGAGGCCTTGCGTGCCGCCTTCCGCATACGGGTCCATGCTTGGATAGCGCCCGTAGGATCCGTTGTATGCGGTGCCGTCCACGCCATATTGGTCATCCACCCAGGACACGTCATGACCGGTGGTGTGGTTGAGCACCACGTCGGCTATCACGTCCACACCGGCCGCGTTGCACTGTTTGATCATGTTTTTCAGCTCATCCTCGGTACCGAAGCGCGAGTTGAGCTTGTAGCTGACCGGCTGGTAGACGGTCCACCATTGTGTGCCCTGCACGGATTCCTGTGGCGGGGAAATCTGCACGTATTTCACGCCTTCCGGCCCGTATGTGTTCGTGCATTCCTCGGCCACGGTCTTCCAATTCTGCTGGAATGCGATCACTGTCACGTCGGTCGCCGCCGGTTGTGTGGCGTACGCGACGGCTTGCGAGCCAAGCCCCGCGCAGGAAAGCGCCAGTCCGATCGCAGCGGCCGTGATGCGGCGTGCAGTATGGTGCACATGCTGGTTCATCGTCAGTTCCTTTCCTTACGACGCAGCGCTATGACCAGGCACAGCACGCCGACGAGCAACGCAATCAGTCCGGCCCGCATGCAGGTTCCATCGCCTTTGCCGCCGGTGGAAGGTAGTTTGACCGCTGTGTACTTGTTGGTCAGCTGATACTGCCATGATTCGTCAGTCGTGGTTGCATCCGCCGTTGCGCTGCTTTGCGGTTTCGCCACGTCTTTGCCGCCGGTGAGCGATATCGGTTTGTAGCCGTCCACGGCCTCCTCGGTCACGGAATAATGGATCTCCTTGCCCTTGTAATACTTGGGCAGGTTCTCGAACGTATAGACCCATTCGTCGGAAGAGGTATTCGTCGCGCCTGAACCGGATGATTCGCCCGTTTCGGAGGATTTCGCACTGCTGGTTACGGCATTTGCGGCAGTGAGCACCGCGCAGCTGACCCCCACCGGATTCTTGGCGTTCGCATTAGTCGGGGCCGAGCACATGCTGTTGTTCTGCGGTACCGGCCATCCCGGCAACGGCTCGTTGGCCTTGTTCTTCCAGATGCTGGACAGCACCCAGACGGTCAGGCTTGCCGGTCTGCCGTTATCGCTGTTAGCATTGTCATCCCATTGCTTGGTGACGCTCAGCGTGGTCGTTTCCGGCGTGTGCGTGTTCGTCACTTGGAAGTCCTTCTCCTTGTCGGTGGAGGAATCCGTCGGCTTGAGCACGCATCCTTTGCCTTCGGTTCCAGCGGCGCCGGTCCCATCTGCGGCGCATCCGCTTGTCGTGTAACCGTCCACGTTCTCCTCGGTGACGGTGTACGTGTACGGCTTACCGTAAATGTTCAGTTTGGGCAGCCCTTCGAAGACCCAGGACTGTTGGTCGCCGGACACGTTCACATCCTGCACAATCATCTGTTCGGTTTTGTCTTCGAAGCCTTGGGTAAGGTCCGTCGGATCCTTCGGCTGCTCACTGGTGCCCCACACGTGGAAGGTGAGCTTCCGCGGCCGTTTTCCGTCGTTGTCGGAGTTGTCTTTCCAGGTTTTGGTCACCTTGGCGCTGATAGCGTCCGGCTCGCGCACGTTCAGCACCGTGTATTCGGCGCCGTCCTGATACGGTCGCTTGGTAATCGACACTCGGTAGGAGCCATCCTTAAGCGCTTGTGTGGTCTCCTCGTCCACGGTGTAGTTGTAGCGCTCTCCGTTCTCATCGTATCGAGGTAAATCGGTCCACGTATACGTCCACGAGCTGGAATTGCCTACCTCGACCGTGTACTGTTTGTCGGTCAGCTCCTTGGCATTGCGCAGCAGATGAAAAGTGACTGTTTCCGGGCGTCTTGAATAGTTCGAGTCGGACCAGACTTTGCGCACACGCACCATGGTGGTGGCGATGCGGTCCTCCACGCGTATGGTGCGGTCGCTTTGCAGCACGCCGTCGATGTATACCTGACCTTCTCTTACGGTGAATTTGAGCGGTTTGACCGCCTCGTATCCGGTCGGGGCCTTGGTTTCGGCAAGCGTGTAGACGCCATCCTCGAGCATGAACCGCTTCGGCGTTCCGCCGCTGATCCACGCGATCGGGTCGATGGCTTTGCCTTCGAATGTGCTGCCGGTCAGGTTGAATTCGGCTCCGGCGAGTTCAGCTCCGCCGCCTACCGCGGTTTTGGAGAAGAAGATGCCGTTGGTGTCGGGCTTATCCACCATGGTGAGCGTCCCGTCCGTCTGGGTCTTGCCATCCACAGTAATTTTGCCGTTGATGTCGACGCTGAACGTGATGTCATCGGCCTTCGTGTAGCCTGCCGGCGGATCAGTCTCGGACAACGTGTAGGTGCCCGGCTGCAAATCGAGCTGCTGCGACTGCCCCTGTTTGGTGGTCCATGTGATTGAATTGATGGATTTGCCGTCAAGCGTGCGTCCTGTGACGCTCATGCTTGCGCCCGCAATGTTGGTGATGCCGTCCGTCAGGCTGTTCTTGGCGATGGTGACGCGATGCGGTTGGTACGCGTCGACCATAGTGATCAGGCTGTCGTCCGCTACGACGTAGCTGCCGTCGGACTGCCGTATCCGGACCTGCAACTTGCCATCGGTGCCGGTATCCACGCGGAAGACGATGTCATCGGCCTTCGCATACCCCGCAGGAGCCTTGGTTTCCGTCAACGTGTAGATGCCCGGTTCCAGTGTGAAGCTCTGCTGGCTGCCGTCGGAAATCCATGTTTGGGCGGTGAAGGTTTCCGTCGTATCGTCCAACGTTCCGGTGAGCCTCATCGTCGCGCCGACGAGTTCTTGCCCCCCAAGACTCTGCTTGGAGAACCACACCTTCTCGTTGTTGGGATGGTGGGTGTTGGTCAGGGTGATGTTGTCGTGGTCCTTGTCGACGCCGTCTGTGGTGACGGTGTAACCGGACGGCACATCCTCCTGCACGCCATAGGTGATCTTCATGCCGTTTTCGTAGACGGGCAGATTGGTGAATGCGTTGTCATTGCTCCAATTATTGGCTGCGTTCAACGTGGCTGACCGGTTGGTTTTCACACCGTTTTTCACCAGATACACGGTGATGGAGTCCGGTCGGCTTCCATCCTGGTTATCGGCGTCGTTCCACACCTTGTTCACGCCGAGACTGGTGGTTTCCGGCGTATGCGTGTTGGTGCAGGTCATGACCATGCCGCTGCCGTCGGCCATGGAAGCCGGATCGGTGCATTGCGCTGTGTATCCATCGATCGTGGTGGCTTCCACGGCTTTGTATTCGGCCTGCTTGCCGTCCACCATAACCGGCAGGTCGAACCAATATGCGGCGGAATCACCGGCGTTGACGTTGACGTCTCGGCTCTGGCCGTCCACCTTCGTATAATCGGCTTCTTCCGCAAGCTTGCGGTACAGGTCGAAGGTCACAGTGCGGCGTTTGCCGTCCTGGTCATCGTTGTCGTTCCACACCTTGTTCACGGTGAGATTCGTGGTCTTCGGCGCGTCCAAGGCCTGTATCTGGCCAGTGCCATTCTTGTCGGTCACGTTATGGCCGTTGACCGTCACGACGCCGTCGGCGCCCACGGTGATAGTGATCGGGCTCATGGTTTGGTATCCGTCAGGAGCTGCGGTTTCCTCCAGCCAGTAGCGTCCAGGCAGCAGTTCGAATGTCTGTTTCCCGGTGCTTCCGGTAGTCCAAATCAGTGCGGTACCAGTGGAATCTTTGCTGACACCCTGCATTGATGCAGTCCAATTCGACCAGGCTTCCGGTGCTTCGGACGACCCCCATTTGGATAGCTTCAACGAGGCGCCCGCCACCGGAACGTTGATATCGGCCGCATCCAATTTGGTGATGCTGACCTTGGTCTTCTTCTTGTGGTTGTTGTTGACATACCACAGGTAGTTGCCCAACGTGGCGTTGTTGGCCACGGCCACGGTCAAAGAGCCCGAGTCGCCTTTATTATCGGAGATGACCAGATTGTCGTATTTGCCATTGTATGTTTTCGAGTCCGCAATCCACGCATCATTGCCGGGGAAGACCACATACAGCGGCTTGGCTTTCTCGTACGCGCTGTCGGTGGTGTCGGCTTTTTCTCCCGGGGCCGTAAGTTCCGTGACTTTGTAGATGTGGTCCGCATTCAGCTGCACCTGGCTGGAATAGCCGGTCGTGCCAGTGGTGAGGTTGTTCATCACGGTGTTGCCCACAGTGCCGGAGCAGGTCTTCCTGCCTGCGGTTTCAGCTGCCGTGCTGCACTTGGTCAGGTCCACGTCCACTTCCTGCACTTCGAACATTGCATTGGCGCCCGGCCGACCGGTATCGCCATCAATGTACTTGTAGATTTGCAGGGTGTTGCTGTCGAACGTCATGCCGCCTTGGGCCGTTTTCACCGTTCCGGTGATAGTGGAGCCAGCACTGCCCTTGCTTGCATCCACGCCTTCAAGCAGAATCTCGTTGTGGACGGTTTCTCCTTGAATCTTCTCTCCGGCTTTGAGCTGCACGGTCGCCTTGTATGTGATGGTGACAGCCCGCTTGTCCGGAATGGAGAAGACCAGTTTCTTGGAGTTCGGCTCATATGACCATGTCGCGCCATTGATCTGCTTTCCCGAGGCGGAGTCGGCGATGAGGATGCTGTCCATACGCAGATCGAGTGCGCTGCTCAACGTATCGGTCAAGGTCAGAGCTTTGCCGTTGTTCAGCGTCTGTGCGCCCGGATTAATCTTCACCGTATAGTTGACGTTCGGCGCCGTGGATTTGTTGTACGTTCCCCGCTTGCTCACCAGCTTCGGCGTGTCCATGCCGAGCTTGTAGGACTGGTCTGTCTGATCATTGCCGTCTACGCTGATATGCGCTTTGTTGGTGTATTCGTGGTAGCCTTCCTGCGCTTTCAACGCGTCGACGCGCGTGTCATAGACAATTTGCAGGCCTTTTGAAGTGGTGGCCTGCTTGAATGCGGCCGTGCCCGGCGATATGGTGAACGTCACTGTGCCGTCGCCGTTGTCCTTGGCCGATACACCACTCAATGTGGTGGTTTTGGCATTGGGGCTCACCGCTTTGACGGAACCGGGTACGAACATGGTGTTCTCAGGCAATGTATCGCTGATTGTCACCGATTGGGCTTTTTCCGGCAGATCGTGCACGGTCAGCAGCCAACGCAGCACTCCGGCTGCGTTGGCGGTCTGGCCGTATCCGTATTCGTCATACCATTGGTTCACGGCCATCTTCTTCAGATTGTCACCTTGGTGAGTATGGCTTGCCGTTGCCGTCTTATGTTTCGATTCGGCGGTGTTGTACACCGTTTCGGCGGTCACACCATCCTTGACGGTGGACTGGTAGGCCACGTACACGGTCTGGTTGGCATCGAGATGCTTGAATGTGATAGTGAAGCCATGGTCCGTGGACATAATCGAATAGGCACTGGCATCAATGCGCTGCGTCATCGCCTCGTCCGCATACGCGACGATGCTGTTTTGCACCAGACTCTGCTGGAATCCAGCGGATGAGCCGTCCCCCTTCTGATCGAGGGTATCTTTGAGATCCACGTTGTTCATCGCGGTCAATGCGGTCAGCGAGGTCACCCATGTGAGGTTCTTGCTCTCGGATCCCGGGGAGGTGCACTTCTTGACAAGCTTCACTACGTCCTTGCCGACGTCCGCCGTGCCGGTGGCGCCTTTGCTGGGGTGATCTTTCGGCGTGACCGTCACATCGTTGGTGTAGGTCCTATGTTCGCCACTGTCGGCATTGGGCGCGTTCGTCACTTCGGTGGTGTAGGTGATGGCGAAGGAGTCGAAGCCGGACGGCAACTTATATGCGCCGTTCACCAGATCCTTCCAGGAAAGTTTGATGGACCACTGGTCGTTGTACGAATCGCTTTTGAATGCGCCCGGAGCGTTTGTGGGGCACTGTGTCTTCCAATCATTGGCTTTTCTGCAGGTCAGAATCACATCGCCAGATGGCTCTTCCAGCCCGTTGCCCAACGCGTCCTTGATGCCGGCTCCGGAAATGTCGGTGTCGGTGCCGTTGGTGATGTTGATGGTCCATTGGATACCTGGAACGTCCTTCTTGTTGTTCGGGTCGCCTGGTTGCGGATCGGACTTTGCTATCGTCGTTTGGGTGCCGCCTTTGGTCACCGACCAGTCCTTGTAGGTGACCCAGATGGCGTTTTCGGTCTTTTTGTGGTCCGTGTTGTCATCGCTGTGGTATTCCACGGAGTTCTTCAGTCCGGGCACTTGCGAGCAATCGCCCGCCTGCTTGCAGGCCGCCACGAGAGTGGCGCGGTCAGCGGTCACGGTGTAGCGCACATACAGCGTTTCGCCATCCTCCATGGACCCAATTGTGGCGTTGAATCCGGCGTTATCCGCCGCCGACGTGGCACTCCACGTCCCGCTATACGGCTGCTTGCAATCCGCGTCGGTACAGATACGGATGCTGTTCAGATTGTACTTCATCAGCTCGCCCATGGTGTCGTTCAATTGCACGTTCTGGTTGGTGCCAACGGAATTGACCTTGATGACGAATTCCCACTTCGAGGGGTCCGAGGTGGAGATGGCCGCGGATTTGGAAGCGTTCACTTCATGCTTCGGATTCACTTTCAGCGTCACGTCGCCGTAGCCTGGATATGAGAACGTCTTGTCTCCGCCGTTGTTGCCGCCGGTTTTGTCGGAGTTGATGGTGCCTTTGACCGTCACGTACGCGGTGACGTTCGATCCCGCGTCCTCGCCGCGGGTGTACGTGGCCACCATGCGATTGCCGTTGATCACATAATGCCCGACCACATCGCCCGATTCGTTGATGATGTCGTACTGTTGCCCAGATTGGAAGGTCAGATTCTCGGGCAGATCGTAGACGAAGGTATCGCCCGATTTGACGGTGATGTTGTTCGGCACGCTCCAATGCAGCTGCATGTTGATTTCATCGCCATAGTCGACGGTGGTGCCGGAGATGAACGGTTTTTCTTGGCCGCCGGACACGATGGTCAGCTTGGAGGAATCCTTGTCCACCCAGCCGAGCTCGCCGATGTTGTATTCCGCGGCTTGCGCATGTACGGGCCCAATCAATACGCACGCCAGCATGGTAGCAAATGTCACCAGCATGGCGGCAAACGTTTTCACGCAGCGTCTCGTCGTTGACTCCTTGCGCTTATGCATAATCCCTCACTTCATGATTAAGCACAATCTCAGGTTGGCGGCAGTCACTACCCTATCCCGGCTGCCGCCACTGTCATGCAAGCACGGTGTCACGACGTCAATATTGACTTATGAAACAGTGCTTCACACCATTGAGACACTGGAAAGCGCAGTATAAAACGTTTGACGTTAGGGTGCCCCCAAAAGGGGATTCGCGAAACGCCGAAGGGTGTTTGCAATGTTTCATGAAAATTTTCTGAAACGAAAGCCCGTTGCTGCAAACGATTGCAACAACGGGCTTTCACCATTCACGATTCTTCACCCCCGGGAAATCCCTCGAAGAATCCCCCGAAGAGAATCCCCCGGACCGTTCAGCTGCTGATGCCCATCATTGACAGGCACCAGGCGTTCTCATACGAGACCTCCTCCCACTGCTTGTATCGTCCGGACGTGCCACCATGCCCGGCCTCCACCTCGATCTTCGCTACGGCGTCCACGCCGGCATGCTGCAGTCGGGCCAGCCATTTCATCGGCTCCACGTATAGCACGCGAGTGTCGTTCATCGACGTGGTGATGAAGATCTTCGGAAAAACGGCCACCCTCTTGTCACTCTTGCTGTTCGGAGCGTTCTCGTACGGCGTGTACGACTTCATATACGCGTACACGTCCGCATTGTGCAACGGATCTCCCCATTCGTCCCATTCGGTGACGGTCAGCGGCAACGACGGATCGAGAATCGAGGTCAACGCGTCCACGAACGGCACGTCCGCCTCCACGCCCGCATAGCATTCCGGAGCCATGTTGGCAATCGCGCCCATGAGCAGACCGCCCGCGGAGCCGCCGTTCGCCACCGTGCGCCGCGGCGAGGCCAGTCCGGCCCGCTGCAATGCGCGCGTGGCATCGATGAAGTCCTCGAACGAATGCTTCTTGTTGAGCAGATGCCCCTGCTCGTACCAGGCGCGGCCCATCTCGCCGCCGCCGCGGATGTGCGGCACGGCGTAGAGCACGCCGCGGTCGAGCATGCTGATGCGCGACACCGCGAATCCCGGATCGGAGCTGATCTCGTACGCGCCGTAGCCGGTGATGAACATGGCGGAATCGCAGGTCGGCACATCGCGCCGCCATACCAGCGAGACGGGAATGCGTTCGCCGTCACGTGCGGTGGCCCAGACGCGCCGCTCCATGTAATCACGCGGATCGAAGCCACCGAGCACCGTGGCGCGTTTCAGCAGCCGGTCCTCGCCGGTGGCCGGATTGTAATCATGCAATTCGCCCGGCCGCGTATAGCTGGCGAACGAATATCGCATGCGCGGCGCATCGTACGAAGGGTTGCCTCCCACGCCGATCGAATACAGACGCCGTGTCTCCCCCGGCATTCTGTCGGCGGTGGCGCCGTCGGACGAGGTCATCGCCTTGCGGGAGATTCCGTGGACGGCCGACCCTTCGCCTTGGGCGGCGGCGAGCGCGTCGAGTTTGCCCCAGACTTCGGCACGTTCCTCGTTGATCTCGTCCACGGATTCGTCGACGTCCCAATCGCCTTCCAGCGCATGCGGCACGAGTTCGGTGAATCGCCATGGACGTCCGGCCAGGAAGTCCTCCGCGGCGGCGGTTTTGGTCATCACTGCGACGTGCGGCAGGCTTTCCGCACGGTATTGCAGCGCCACGAAATGCCGGTGGATCGATATGCCTTCGATGCCTAAGCCGTGCGCGCCCTGCAGAATGGCGGGATTGCGGGGATTCGAGTATGGCGTGCCGATCGGCATGGAGGATGCGCCCGGCTCCACGTCGTCGCCGTGCTCGCATCCGTACGGGGATCCGACGGCCACGCACACGCCTTCGCCCAGTCGGTATGGCGGTTCGTGTGTCCGCATGTCGATCACGTCGATTTCGAAATTCGGATTCAGCGCGTTGTGGTAGACCACGGCGAGTGGAATGTCCTCGCCGTTTTCGTCCGCGCCTTCGAAGCAGGAGAAGCTCACGTCGTATTCCACGTCGGTTTCGCGCGGGATGAAGGCCTGGAACTCCCCTTCCGGGGTGTCGGTGGGCAGCAGCAGCACTTCGGTGGTGGTTTTCGATCCGGTGCCGATCACGATGTTGCGTTCATCGAAGGACAGTCCGATACCCACCCAGAAGCGTTCGTCCGCTTCGCGATAGACTTCCACGTCATCGGCCACGGGGGTGCCGACGCGGTGGCGCATCACCGCGTACGGACGCCATGCGTCGTCCAGCAGCACGTAGAACACCCACTGCGCGTCCGGTGTGAAGCAGGCGCCGCCGATGCCGTCGAACCGTTCCGGCAGTTCCTTGCCGGTTTCCAGGTCGCGGATGCGGAAGTCGTAACGTTCGTCGCCGCTTGTGTCGGTGCCGTACAGCATCCAGCGGCCGTCCTTGGAGATGTCCATGCCGCCGATGCGGAAGAAATCGTGGCCCTGCGCCTCGGCGTTCGTGTCGAACACCACCTGTTCGCCGTCGAGCGGCACGCCGGCCTCCACCGTCGGCGGATCCCAATCGTCCTCGTCGTGGATCGGCACGCGGCATTGCGTGGCGTATTGCCGTCCCTGCATGGTGCGGGTGAAGTACCAGTAGCCGTCCATGCGCGTCGGCACGGACATGTCGGTTTCCTGCACATGCGATTTGAATTCCTCGAACAGCGTCTTCCGCAGTGATTTGAGCGGTGCCATACGCTGCTCGCAGTAGCGGTTCTGCGCCGCCACGTAGTCTTGTACGTCCTGCGATTCCTTGTCACGCAGCCATTCGTATTGGTCGATGAAGGTGTCGCCGTGGAAGGTGCGCTCCTTCGGCACCCGTTTCGCGCGCGGAATCGCGCCGAACCCATCCTGCTCCGATGCGGACGGGTCGTTCATGCCCCGAAATTCACTCATGCACGCGATTATACCGGCCTGCTATACCGGCCCGCATCGTACGTTTTCGTCGTTTCCGGCAGGCGAATCGTCATCTATCGGCGGACGGCCGCCAATCTTTGCGAATCGCCGTCAATCGTCGACGACCAGTCATTAATCGTCGAAACGTACGGAACGCAGGTACGGCAGCATCGTTTTCATGATGTTCGATCCGGTCGTTCCCATGAACACCGGCACGTCGGTGACCGGCGTCGGCTGCGTGGACGCACGGCCGGCGACGGAACCGAGCGTTCCCCCGACTTCCCGCGGCGACAGCTGACGGATGGCGATTGCCAGCACGCGTCCCGGATACCGTCGTGCGATCGTGGCGTACGTGGTCGGATCCTTCTGCCCGTCGTCGCCGATCAGAATGAACTTCATGTCCGGAAAATCCGCCATCAGCTGTTCGGCGAATTCAAGCTTGTGCTGCACGCCCGACGGGATGAACGTCTTCGGACGCGGGTCGAGGTCGCGCAGCAGCAAAGGCCCTTCCGGAAAACCATGGTTCGTGATGAGATGCCGAATCGAGCTTTCCACATTCCACGGCGAAGTGGACAGGTAGAAGAACGGGGCGTCCGGGAACATGTCCGCGATGCGGGTGAACAGCAGGTTCATGCTGGGCACCGGCACCTTCTTGCGGGGGTTGAGCAGCAGCAGATTATACGCGGCCTTCACCAAGCTCGGCGCCTGCGTGACCATGATGGTGTCGTCCACGTCCGAGATCACGCCCACCTTGGTGCCGCTTGGAATGGTGAACAGATTGGCGTTCACCGGCTTGCGGCTACGCACTTTGTACGACACGTTGTGGATGCCCGGTTCGAGCGAATGCTCGGCGACGAGGTCGAGGTATCCGGCATCGTCGGACGCCACGAATTCGCTGGAGGTGTCGGGATGGCTGTCAACCGCGTCATACACTTCGGACGCGCCAACCTGCACGGTTTCGATAGGCACGTCGTCGATCGCGAGACGCACCTTGGTATGCGGCGACGGCACCATCAGCATGCCGCGGATACCGCGCGACAGCCGCCCCGCCTGCCTTTTGAACGGCCCGTACACGGTACGGCAGATCAGGCGGGAGTAATGCTCAGTACCGTAGCCGACGTACGGCTCCACGCGCGGATACCAGTCCAAGGCGTGCACCAGCGCGGTGGAGAATTTCAGCCAGATGCCAAACGTGCCGGTGACGGCGTGACGGAACAGCCTGGTCAGCAGCGGCTTCGCTTCGATCCGCTCATGTTTGGAGGCCGTATCGAAGGTGGTGGCTACCTTGCGTGCGGGAATCGGCACGGTGGGCATATCGTCGGACGACGCATCATTCCATCCATCCGTCCGCTGCGAATCGATGTGCCGATCGCGCTGCGGCGGAAACTGCGGCAACGGCTGAATTTCATTCATACGCACACTATAGGAGTCACGTTCGAACAAACGATTACGCCACAGCGAAATTTCGGAAAGCGGAATTTCGGAAATGCCGGCGGACGGACCGTCAATCCGCGATTACCGTTTTCAGAGTGCGCCAATTCAGAGTGCGCCAGCCGAGACTATTGGACTCTACTGGGCCACGATTTTGGCGTACTCGTCGGCGGTGAGCAGATCCGGTTCGTCATCCTCGAGTTCGATTTTGAAGATCCAGCCCTCGCCGTACGGATCTCCGGTGACGATGCTCGGATCGTCGGCGGCCTCGTTGTTGACGTAACGAATCGTGCCCGCGACCGGGGAGACCAGTGCTGTGACGGCTTTGGACGACTCGAATTCCGCCACTTCGTCGCCTGCCTCGACCTGGGTGCCGACCTCGGGAAGGTCGATATACACCAGTTCGCCGAACTGTCCGACGGCATATTCGGTGACGCCCACCATGGCGGGTTCGACGGATGCGTCCACCCACACGTGTTCGTCGGAGTATTCGAGGTGCTCGGGCACGTCGAGATTCAGCTTGGTGTCGTTATCTTCGCTCATGCCGCCATTGTACGGCAATCGCACGAACCTTACGGCAACCGCACGGCGCACTACGGCAGATCGTGGCCGAGCCACTCCTCGATCATGTAACGCGCAATCGTGGCCTTGCCCGGAGCCTCCATGCGGCCCGAAACCAGCTCATTCATATACTCGTCGCGCGTCACCCACCGTGCCATGAGCGTCTCCTCACCGTCCACGCGCACGTCCGTATTGACCGCCACGCCCTTGAACGCCATCATGAGCGATGCAGGGAACGGCCACGGCTGCGATCCGAGATACTTGAGCTCGCCGACCTCGATGCCGACCTCCTCCTTGGCTTCACGCCGACATGCATGCTCCAGGTTCTCGCCGGCCTCCACGAATCCAGCCGACACCGAATACAGGCCGCTATTCCCCCAGGCGCTGTTGTGCTGCAACAGCAGGCGGTCGTCATGGTCGACGATTGCCGTGATGACGGCCGGTTCGACTCTTGGGAAGAGCAGACGATTGCCGTCCGCTTCGCTTGTGCAGCGCTGCGCCCATCCGCCGAGCGCAGGCTTGATGGGGGCGCCGCAGGTCGGGCAGTGGCGTTGTCTCGCATGCCATACGCTCAGGGAGATCGCGGATGTGGCCTGTCCGGCTTCGCGCGCGCTGGCGTGCGGTGCGAATCCACGCAAATCCACCCAATCGAATCGCGTCGCCGCGTTTTCCAGCAACGATTTCGTGGTCTTCTCCTGCGATCGGCCCGGCTTCACTTCGGCGAACGCATCGTCCGCACCGCCGCCACGCGTCGTTTCGTCCGCCGCCGCGGATTCGGATGCCGGCCGAACGCGCGTCACGTCCACGGCAACCACATGCCCTCCCAATCGTCCGCCATAGGTGCCGAGGAACATGGCGAGCGCCGACGGGTGCGATTCGAGTTCCGCGGAAACGTAGGCGCCCGGAAGCTGCGCGAGGCGCATGTTCACATTGGCATAGTCGGCGATCGCTCCCTGGCCGTGCGGCACCGCGACTTTGCCGTCCTTGACGAGGATGACTTTCGTGGCCGGTTCCGCCAGCACTTTGGCGAACAGGTCGGGTTCGCCGCGTCGCGCCACTTCGTAATCGATGTCGCCTTGGGCGAGCGGCAGGAACGGCAGCGCCTGCGTCAACGCCAATGGTGAGAACATGCTCATGGTCGGTTCGCTTCTTTCGTTACGATGAATTTCACTGCGATTTATATATGGAGTATATCCGTCATATATGCAATGTACATATTTTTTATATACGTTTTATATACGACTTATATACGTGCGATGTATATGCGATGTCCACGCGACGTGCACACGATGTACGTCCGCCACGACGTCATCCGACCCGGCGCACCAGTTCCAACAGCGCCGCGGCCACCTGGTCGGGATGCTCGTATGCGCTGAAATGTCCGCAATCGTCGATCACCGTCATCGACACGTCGGCCTTCGCCATCGCGTCGGCGACCGGTCCCATCACGGCCGGAGGGCTGGATGGATCCTTGTCGCCGCAGACCACGGCGACCGGCACGTCGATCTCCGGCAGCACGTCGTTGAGGTCGGGGCGTCCGGCCGCCATGCGCTCGCGCCATGCGATGCCCGCCGCGGGCTGCTCGTTGATCCACGTCTCGAACTGCCTGCAATACGCTTCCGAACGCTTCACCGCGGAATCGGCGTCCGACGGCACCGCGAATCCCATCACCGGCTCATGCGTGCCGGTCGTCTCGCATTCCTCGGCGATGGCGACGCGCTTCACACGCATCTGCGCGGAATCCGCATCGGCCTTCGTGTCGCACAATGCGAGCGCAGCCACCGCTTCCGGATGCAGCCGCTGGATGTCGAGAATCAGATAGCCGCCCATCGACAGGCCCACCCAAATGGCCTTGTCGTAGCCGGCCTCATGCAGGAGGTCCACGTACGCGTCCGCCATGCGGTCAAGTCCGTATGGGAACGCGCCGTCCGCGTCCTTGCCGCCGCTGTCCTCGTCCGATGGAATCGGTCCTTCGCCGGCTCCAGGCATGTCCGGCGCCCATATCGCGAATTGTTTCACGCCTTGTTTCGCGGCTGCTTTCCGCAGTTCCGCGGCGCACTTGTCCCACATGCGGTGGTCCACCGGGAATCCGTGCACCAGCACGACCGGCGTGCCTTCGCCATCGCAATACACATTGTTCTTCAGATCAATCGCCATGCGTTCCGCTCTCCTTCTCCGTATTTTCCCTGCTTGCCCTGTTTGGACTGACCGTTCCGCCTGATTCCGCTTTCCGGCCCCGCGCTCTCCCGTCACTTGCCCGTCCATGCGAGCGCCTGTCGCACGATCGTGCCATAGCCGTTGCTCATCTGCCCCA
>NZ_JBNMKH010000020.1:0-31297 GCF_050874245.1 Bifidobacterium sp.
CCACTTGTAGAAGTCGTGGCTTTCGGCGTGGTCCACCAGCGAGAGCTCGTAGTCGCCGTTGGTGTGCACGTCCTGCAGCCAGGTGGAGAATTCCACGTAGTTGATCTTCAGGTCGATGCCGATTTTGGCGAGCTGGCTTTTGAGCTGGTCGCCGAGCTCGGTGCCGTAGGTGTTGGCGTAGGTGAGGGTGAGCTTCAGCGGATTGTCGGTGGAGTATCCGGCTGCGCTCATGAGTTGCTTGGCCTTGTCCACGTTGTACGGATACAGGCCGGTCAGGTCCTCGTAGCCCGGGTCTACGGACGGAATCGGGCCTCCGAGCGCGTAATCGACGTTTCCGCGGGAGGCGATGATCTCCTTGTGGTTGATGCCGTAGCGGATGGCTTGGCGGACGCGCTTGTCCTTGAGCTTGCTGTTCGCGCAGTTGAACGCGAGCACGAATTTGTCGCTTCCGTCGGCCGCGGACACCCGATACGTATTCGTATCAAGCGATTTGGCGAGTGTGGCGTTCACCGGGGAGAGCACGTCGACGTCGCCGCTTTTGAGCGCGTTGACGGCCGCGTTGTCATCGTTGATGAATTTGAGCACCACATGTTCGGTGGCCGGCTTGTGCGCCGACCCCCAGTATTTCGCATTGGCCTTGAGCACCATCTTGCTGGCCGGGTCGAAGGACTCCACGGTGTACGGGCCGGAACCGACCGCCTCGGTCTTCGCGTCGTATTTGGCGTTTCTGTCGAACACCAGTCCCGGACGCCCGGTCAGATACCACAGGAAGTTGGAGTCGGGGGCAGAAAGCGTGAGTCTGACGGTGTCGGAATCCACGGCTTCGGCCTTGTCGAGGCTTTCCACCTGGTTGACGTTGTAGTACTGCTTCTCCTTAAGCTGGTTGATGGACCATGCCACGTCGTCGGCGTCGAGCTTGTCACCATTGGAGAAGCGCACGTTCTTGTTGAGGTGGAACGTGTAGGTTTTTCCGTCCTTGGAGATGTCCCAGGATTTCGCGATGCCCGGACGCACGTTGTTATCGGAGTCGCGGGACAACAGGCCTTCATATACGTTGCCGATCAGCACCTGTTCGATGGCGGAGCCGGATTGGTGGCGGATGTCAAGGCTGGCTGGCGCGAGTTTGAGACCTATGGAGATGGTATCGGCTTTCGACCCATCGGCACCGTCCGCACCGGTTTTTTCACGCGATACCGCAATGGCCACGATGATGGCGATGACGGCGATGACCGCCACAAGCGCGTAAACCCATTTCCTCGGACCTGTCGATTTCGGCGTTTTGGCGCGCGCATTCAGCGTGGCGTCGGTGCTGGCCGCGTCGTTTTGTCCGTTCTTCCGTTCGGTTGCGTCGGCTTCGCCGTACGCACCTGAAGATGCTGACATGATTGCTCCTATATTCCGTTATGCTTGTTCGGCTGACCGCCCGTAGGGTCGATCGCCGATGTCCGATTCTACCGTCCGCCATGCCCGTGGCGTTCCGCGCGGGGCATGACCATGGTTATATACTGAACGCGGAGCCGGTGCCATGCGGACGACCGGCATGATCGACAAGGCGGTTTTTCATGGCGCATATTCTTCTGGGGGTCACCGGCAGCATCGCCGCATTCAAGGCCTGTCACCTGGCTTCCGATTGGAGCAAGCAGGGTCATGAGGTGCGCGTGGTGATGACCGCCGCGGCGCAGGAGTTCGTCACTCCCCTGACGTTCAGCTCACTGACGCACACGCCGACGCGCACGTCCATGTTCGCCGGCGGACTTGATTCCGGCGATGTTGCCGACATTCCGACTCGTCCTCTGCGGATTGGCCATATCGCCGACGCGAAGTGGGCGGACATCGTGGTCGTCGCGCCGGCGAGCGCCGACATCATCGCGAAAATCGCCTGCGGCATCGCCGACGACCAGCTCACCAGCACCGTGCTCGCCTACGACGAGGGACCGAAGATTCTGTGCCCCGCCATGAACGTGCATATGTATGCGAACGCGGCGACGCAACGCAACATCGCGACCTGCAAGGAACTTGGCTGGACCGTCGTCGAGCCGGAAAGCGGCATGCTGGCCTGCGGCGACGCCGGCAAAGGGCGTATGGAGGAGCCGGCCGGCATCGAAGCGGCCGCGGACGAGCTGCTGCTCGCGAATCGTCCGGATGAGGAGCTGCCGCTCAAGGGGCTCAACGTGCTGGTCACCGCGGGTCCCACGCAGGAGCCGCTTGACCCGGTGCGTTTCCTGACCAACCATTCCACCGGCAAGATGGGGTATGCGCTGGCCGAAACGGCGCGCGACCTGGGAGCGCGGGTGACGCTCGTGTCCGGGCCCGTGGCGCTTGAAAAACCGTACGGCGTGGACACAATCGCCGTCGCCACCGCACGGGACATGTTCGACGCGGTGCGAGGCCGGTTCGACAAGGCGGACATCACCGTCATGGCCGCTGCGGTGGGCGATTTCCGCCCGGTCGAACAAGCTGCGGACAAAATCAAGAAGGACGGACGGACGAGCATCGAACTCGAGCTCACGTCGAATCCGGATATCCTGGCATGGGCGGGCGAGCGCAAACATGCCGGCCAGATTCTGTGCGGCTTCGCCATGGAGACGCGCGACCTTGAAGCGAATGCCGCGAAGAAGCTCGCCGCCAAGCATTGCGACATGCTGGTGGCCAACAATCTACGTACCCCCGGTGCCGGCTTCGCGGCCGATACGAACGTGGTGACGGTGCTGACGCCCGGCACGGACGCGGAATCGCCCGTCATCGAGCATTGGGACAAGATGGGCAAGGACTCGCTGGCACAACGTCTGCTCGGCCGGCTTGCCGCCATGCGTGCCGAAGACGGACGCAGATGATCGTCCGAAGACATAACAATCGATGGAATATACGCGAAACGCGAAGGAGAAACGCAGCATGCTTCTGATGGCCGTGGACATCGGCAACACCAATGTCGTGATCGGATTCCTTGATGGGGACCGCATCGCGGGAACGTACCGCATCACCACCAAGGCGAACCACACCTCCGACGAATACGGGCTGATGATCACGCAGTTCCTGGGATTGAGCGGCTACGGACCACACGACGTCGATGACGTGATCATCTCGTCCGTGGTGCCGAAGGTCATGCATTCGTTCCGCGCGAGCATTGTGAAGTTCCTCGGCATCGATCCGATGATTGTGGGACCGGGGGTCAAAACAGGGCTCAATATCCGCATGGACAATCCGCAGAGCATGGGCGCGGACTGTATCGCCGACTGCGCCGGCGCGTACTACGAATACGGCGGGCCCATTCTGGTCGCCGATTTCGGTACAGCCACCACGTTCAACTACGTCACCGGGGACGCGGCTGTGATTTCGGGACTGATCACCACCGGCATCCGCACCGCGGCGGCCGCGTTGTGGGAGGGAACTGCGCAGCTGCCGGAAGTGGAGATCACCCGTCCGAAGTCGATTCTCGCCAAATCGACGAAACCTGCCATGCAGGCGGGCCTGTATTACAACTTCCTCGGCGGCATCGAACGGACGATCGCGCAGTTCCATCAGGAGATCGACGAGGACTTCCGTGTGGTGGCGACGGGTGGCTTGAGCCGCGTGTTTGCCAATGACACGGACATGATCGACATCTACGACCCTGATCTGATCTTCAAAGGCATGCGGCACATCTACGAACGCAACGTCCGCTAGATTCGACGAACGTCATCCACTAACATCGCCGTTACTGGATGACGAAGCCCTGATTGGCCCCATACTCCTCCAGGTCCTTCTGCCATCGTGAGATGCCGCCTTTGAGCTTGATACGGTCGGACGATTCCGTGTTCTTCAGCGCGTCTCCGATGCTGGAGGTGTCGGACACCTGCCCACCGGCTGCGATGATGTCGAGCCTGTCCTGCTCCTTGCGCAGCATGCTCGACCACTTGTAGGCCTTCCCCACCGTGGAGCGGAAATCGCCTCGCGCATACACTTCAAACGGCAGATACTGGTATCCGGTCGACACGTTCTCCGCGGCACGAGAAAGCACGCGGTTGTATTCCTGGCCGCCGAAATACGGTATTTCGATGCCACGGTCGTCGGTCACCGTGGTCCTGCTGAGGAATTTCGGATCGGACAGCGTGTCGTTGTCGGCGGGGAAAGCGCCGCCATCCACACGGGTTTTGATGCCTTTGGCGTTGTGGCATGCGTATTCGATGAAGCGGTACGACGCCTCGGGCTTGCGGGAGCGTTGCAGCACGGCGAGTGCCGAGCCGCCGTTCTCCGACGTGACGGCCTTGCCGTCGGGCGTCGGCATCTGGGACACACGCCACAGGCCGGCGGCGCCGGGGATATCGGACATGAGCAACGACGGCAGCCAAGCACCCGAGAACAGCGAGGCGACCTTGCCCTGTCCCACGGCCGACTTCCAAGAATCCGACCATGTGGTGAGGTTCGTCGCCACCAGCCCCTCGTCGATCATCTTCTGCCAGAATTCGGTGAATTCGCGGGTGCCTTCATCCTCGGTGAGTTTGATCGTCACGTTCTTGCCGTCGTTGGACGTGGAGAACGGGCGGCCTCCGGCGAGCCAGATCATCGTGTCGTAGAAACTCGCATCCCCCGAATCGGCGGTGATGTACACGCCGATCTTCTTGAGTTTCTTCGCCGCCTCATAGTATTCGTCCCACGTGCGGATCTTGGACGCGTCCACGCCGACCTGTTCGAACACGCTGTCGTTATAGAAGAACGCCATCGGACCGGAGTCCATGGGCAATCCGTACACGCGGCCATTCAACTGCACCGAGGACCATGTGCCGGGCGTGTAGAAATCCGAATATCCCGCCGTCTTGCCGGTGATGGCCACCAACTGGCTGCTGACCGCGTACTGACGCAGCGCGTAGTATTCAAGCTGCACCACATCGGGGATGCCGTAGCCGTCCTGAATGGCGTTGTTGAGTTTGTCGTAGCCGCTGGTGTTCTTCCAGATGACACGGATGTCAGGATTCGCCTTTTCGAAGCCGGCTATGACCTGCTTCATACTCGGCTCCCACGACCATACGGTGATGGTCGTGCGTGTGTCCTCGTCGGCTCCGCATGCGGCCGCACCCATCGTCATGACACAGGCGCAGCAGATGGCGACAAGCCGCCTCACCAATTTCAGTCCCACGCCCGCGATCCTCCGTATCCTTTTTCCATTGCGATCGATACCAACTCCAGATTATACGGAAAGTCTGCGTACAGTCTCCGGCAAACAACCGCTTCTATAGGAAACGGACACGAAACGATGCTGTTCCGCGTCCGTTTTTCCATACACGATCGTCCGTCATGCCGATGGCATGCAGGACCGATGAGCCGAATCAGGCTTCAATACCGAGCTTGGCACGTTCCTTCTTGGAATACATGAAGGCCGGCAGCTGACGACCCCGCTTAATCCAGGAATGATATTCGGCGGTGGCCGCGAACTCCACGTCGGAGGCGGAGTTCAGGCAGGTCTCCACGGAATCCTGGACGACGCCGATGATGAAGCCGACGCCCACCACCTGCATGGCGATGTCGTTGTTGATGCCGAACAGCGAGCAGGCCATCGGAATGAGCAGCAGCGAACCACCCGCCACGCCGGAGGCACCGCACGCGCCGAGCGCGGAGACCACGGACAGCAGGATGGCGGCCGGCAGACTGATCTGGATGCCGAGCGTGTTGGCCGCGGCCATGGCCATGACGGTGATGGTGATGGCTGCACCGTTCATGTTGATGGTGGCGCCCAGCGGGATGGACACGGAATACATATCCTTATCCAGGCCGAGCTTCTCGCACAGCTGCATGTTCACGGGGATGTTGGCGGCCGACGAACGGGTGAAGAATGCGGTCAGGCCGGATTCCTTGAAGCAACGGTAGACCAGCGGATACGGGTTGCGGCGCAGGAACAGGAAGATGACCAGCGGTCCGAACACGAGCGCCATGAGCAGCATGGTGCCGACGAGCAGGAGCAGCAGGCTGCCGTACTTGGTGAAGGCCGAAAGGCCGTTGTCAGCCACATTGGTGAACACCAGGCCCATGATGCCGAACGGGGCGAGGTTGATGACCCAGCGGATCACTTGGGAGACGCTGTCGGCCACGTTGGCCATGAACGTCTTGGAGCTTTCGGTGGCGATGGACTTCATGGCCAGACCGAACAAGCAGGCCCACATCAGGATGCAGATGTAGTTGCCGTCGATGATGGCCTGAATCGGATTGGCCACGATGTTGGTCAGCATGGTCTGAATCACTTCGGAAAGCCCCTTGGGCACCACATCGGCCTTGGCGGCCTTGCCCAGGGACAGGGTCTGCGGGAAGGCGCGGGATGTCAGCACGGCCACGACCGCGGACAGGAACGTGGTGAACAGGTACAGGAACAGCACAGTGCCGAAGCGACGGTCAAGCCTGGAGCTACCCTGCGCGAGGGCGCTGGCCACCAGCACGAACACCAGAATCGGGGCCACGGCCTTCAATGCGGACACGAACAGGGTGCCGAATTCTCCGATCCAGCTGGCAGAAGGCCAGACCAGTGCGAAAACCGTTCCGATAATCAGGCCGAGGATGATACGCAGGATCAAACCCGTGCCGTTGTATTTGTTGACCGCCTTCTTGATCAGCGACGTTATGCCTTTCATTGTCCTTCTCTCTGCAAGGGGCCCGTAATCAAGCCCTTGGTCTCTCGAACACGCATATCGTAGCGGATGCGTGTTTCGAACCCGCTAATCCGTCCATATCGGCATAACTCGTACGTGCTCCCCGCGGTTCAGGCGGCCTTGTACGCTATCCGCAGAAACGAATCAGTGAAGCGATCCACGGGAACGGGCCTGCTGTACAGATACCCCTGCACCTGATCGGCTCCGATCGCACGGACGAAATCCAACTGGTTCCTGTCCTCGACGCCTTCGACGACCACCGTGACGTTCATGCGATGGGCCGAGTCCACCAGATCCTTCAGCACGATTTCACGGCGGTCCCTGACCCTGCCTTCCAAGCCGAGCACCAGCTCGCGCGCGATCTTCAACCGGTCTATCTCGTTCGACGAGAAAGCATACAGATCGGAATACTCCGTGCCGAAATCGTCGAGCGCGATGGTAAAACCCTCCGCGCGCAACTTGGAAATGGCTTTGTTCTCCTTCTCGAGGTCGGCGATGGGCATGGTCTCGAGAATCTCGAATGCGATATCGCCATGATCCACGCCGTACTCGTCGATGATGGACACCGCCTGTTCCACGAAATCGTCATGCTCGAAATCAGCCCGGGAGAAATTCACCGAAATCTGCGGGAAACGCAGCCCCTCATTCTTCCATCCGACTATCGCCTGGCATACCAAGGAAAGCATATGCTCGTCGAGCATCATGCACAGGCCGCTACGTTCCAAATCGGGAACGAACGTACCCGGACTGACCACGGTGCCGTCGGACCGAATCCAACGGGTCAACGCCTCGGCGCCGGAAAGCCGACCGGTTCGCACGTCGCACTTGGGCTGGATATACAGTTTGAATTCATCATGTTCGATCGCCGAACAGAGCAGATGAGTGTCGAAACGTTCATGGTCCGTGTTCTTCGTGGAACCATTCTGGTACACGTCCATATGTTGCCGACCTTTTTCATTCATGGCGGGAAGCGTCATTTCGGAATTATCCGATGTGTACATACCTTTTCCGGAGGGACCTGACACCAATAGTTCGTCATAAACATGGTAGCAGTCCTTGCCGATATTCTTCGCCGCGTACAGAGCCTTGTCCGCACGCTCGTACAACTGCATGTACGTGGCTTTCGGGAAGGAGCGCGCGACACCCACACTGATGGACAGGTCCTGCCGCTGCTTATAGCTCATCAGACATGAGCGGGAATTCGCCATGAGCCGTTCGAGTTTGGCATGGAGCTCGCCGTCGGTCAGATCGCCCTCGCAGAACACGATGAACTCGTCCCCGCCCATGCGCGTGACCACGTCCGAGGAACGGAACGAGGAATGAAGCACACTGGCGAAGGACTTCAGCACTTGGTCTCCCCGTGCGTGCCCCAGCTCATCGTTCACCCGTTTGAAGTTGTCCATGTCCATGATCATGAACACGCCTTCGCCGCCGTCGGACAGATACTCGCTGATGGCCTGGCGGGCGGCGCGGATGTTGAGCAGACCGGTCAGGGTGTCCGTGTCCGCCAGCTTGTGCAGATCGGCCATGCGTTTGACCATGGCCTCCCTTGCCACGATCTCCTCGTTCACGTTCTTGATGGTGCCGAAGTACATGCCGGAGCTGTGCATGCATTGGAACCGCACATATTGGCCGTTCTCAAGGCGGATGACCCGCTCGTCGATGTCATGGCTGGGCGCCGAGCAGATGAACGACCGGAGCCTGTCCGATGGATGCTTTCCGGATTCGCAGTAGATGTCGAGCTTGTCCATGTCCGGGATAAGCGTCCGCAGGTTCTTGGAATACAGGATCACATCCGTGGAGGGGATGTACTGGTAGAACGCGAAATCCGCCCCGGAAATGCTGTCCAGCAGATCGAATCGGGTCTTTTCCTCCCGATAGAAGGTTTTCAGTTCGTTCAGACAGTCGAAGATCTGCTGCACTTCCTCTGTCTGGGCCTGCCTGTGATGAACCGTCGTGTCGCCGTTGAGATAGGCGTTGATGTCGCGCTCGACCACCACCAGATCGTTCAGCACGAGCTGTTCGGATGCCCGTCGGACCGCCCATTCTAGGAGGCAGAGCACGAATA
This sequence comes from Bifidobacterium sp., assembly GCF_050874245.1. Classification (GTDB taxonomy): domain Bacteria; phylum Actinomycetota; class Actinomycetes; order Actinomycetales; family Bifidobacteriaceae; genus Bifidobacterium. The sequence goes on from NZ_JBNMKH010000020.1 coordinate 8,683, forward strand.
TGATGATCACGAGGTTCGCCACGACGCTTCCCAGCGAATTCATCAGCAGTTTATGGATCGGTACCAGAACCACCACCATATATCCGGATGAGCGTTTGACGGACGCCAACACCGGCTTGCCATGCATCAGCGTGAGCCTCGCCTTGCCTAGATGTTTCCTCGCCCATTGCAGGCGCGCCGCATCGTCATGGGTATCGTCGCTCACATCCCCGTTCGATGCCAGGACCTTCCCAGTGGAGGCATCAAGCACCTGCCCTCTCCACCCGGGGTTGGCGGCGAGTTCCGGAAAGGACCTCCCCATGTCCGTTCCAAGCACACGAATCGCGTTGGTCGCATACTGTTCGGTCGCGTCCACAGCCCAATTCATCGAGAAACCAACGGTAATGGCGGTGGCCGCCACACACATCAACGCTCCGAAAAGGTATGAAACACGCCTGTATCGGGCAACGAAAGCCTGTTCCAGCGTCTTACGGGACCGTCCGCCCGCGCGCACTGAGTCACCCATGGTCACCGCTTCCCTTCCATAGCCTGGATCGCGGCGCCACGCGTCGCGCCTTAGCAACATCACACCATCATACGGCCCCATGCGTCCTGACGCCCAAGGGCACTTGGGAGACGAAGCGCCGCCGCACGCCGCTTATCGGATCGACGAATTCCAACGACCTGGCGACCAGTTCCAGCGGCCGGGAGAAGTCATCGTACGCCCGTTGCACCACGTCGGGGTAGAAATCATCGCCGAGAATCGGCAGGCCAAGCGAATCCATATGGACGCGAAGCTGATGCGTCTTGCCGGTTTTCGGATGCAACGTGTAGTTCACGAACGGTTTTCCATCGATGCGCCGCACGTCGTTCCCGCGCTCGATCAGCGTCTCCGCGTTCGGCGTATCGGCGCTTTCGTACGCCTGCAATCGGCCGCGGTCCTTGTTGATGCGCGACCTGCGCACCATCGGAAACGGTCGATGCCGGTCGATCAGTTCGACTGTTCCGTAGCGGGGACGCTGCGGCGGTGCGAGTGGTGCCAAGCATTCGTAGGTCTTGACCGTCCTGTGATTCTGGAAGAGCATCTGGCATGCACCCCGCACGGCCGGATCGCGCACGAACACGACGATGCCCGCGGTCGGACGGTCCAGCCGGTGCGCGGGCACGATGTCTGGCTCGCCGCATCGTTCGCGCAGACGGATCAGCGCCGTTTCCCGATACCACATGCCACGTGGGGTCGTGGCCAGGAAATGCGGCTTGTCGATGACAAGGATGTGCTCATCCTCATACAGGATCTCGTATTCGAAGGGAATATGAGGCTCCTCGGTCACGTATCTGTGCCTGCGCCCGGCATTCGATCCGTTTCTCGGCCCCTTGCCCAGTCCGTTATTCAACGGTGACTGACTTGGCAAGATTGCGCGGCTTGTCCACGTCGTAGTTCTTGAGCTTGGCCATGTCCATGGCGAACAGCTGCAGTGGTACCACGTCCACCAGCGGGCTCATCAGCGTCGGGCAGGCGGGACGCCAGAACACCACGTCGGCGTAACGCTCCACATCCGGATCGTTCTCCTCGGCCACGGCGATGATGTAGGCGCCTCGGGCCTTGACCTCCTCGATGCCGGAGATGACCTTGGCGTGCAGCACGTTGCGTCCACGCGCGGGCGGCACGATGAACACGACCGGCTCGCCCTCATCGACCAGCGCGATCGGACCATGCTTGAGCTCTCCCGCTGCGAAGCCCTCGGTGAAGGTGTAGGCAATCTCCTTGAGCTTCAGCGCACCTTCCATGGCGACCGGATACCCCACATGACGTCCGAGGAACAGGAAGGACTTCGCGTCCACCATCTGCTTGGCGGCCTCCTGCACGGTCTTGGTCTGGGTGTCGAGAACCCACTGGATCTTGCGAGGCATGTCCTTCAGGGAGTCCAGGGTCTGGGCGATCTCATCCCTGTACATGGCGCCTTTGACCTGCGCCAGATACAGACCGAGCACGTAGGCGGCGGTGATCTGCGCCACGAACGCCTTGGTGGACGCGACCGCCACTTCCGGACCGGCATGGGTGTAGAGCACCGCGTCGGATTCACGCGGAATGGATGCGCCCTGCGTGTTGCAGATGGCCAACACCTTGGACCCCTGTTCACGCGCGTGGCGCAACGCCATCAGCGTGTCCATGGTCTCGCCGGACTGCGAAATGGCCACCACCAACGTTCGGGGGGTGAGGATCGGGTCACGGTAGCGGAATTCGTGGGCGAGTTCCACTTCTACCGGAATGCGCACCCAATGCTCGATGGCGTATTTGGCCACCATGCCCGCGTACGCGGCCGTGCCGCAGGCGATGACGATGATCTTGTCGATGGCTTTGAAATCATGCTCGTCGATGCGCACCTCATCGAGGTTGATGTTGCCGTTCTCGTCGAGACGCCCCAGCAGAGTGCGCTGCACGGCGGCCGGATCCTCATGGATCTCCTTGTCCATGAAGGAGTCCCAACCGCCCTTTTCAGCGGCGGACGCATCCCAGTCCACGGTGTAGGTCTTCGGATCGGGCACGATGTTGCCCATGAAGTCGGAGACGACGACCTTGTCTGCGGACACCATCACGGCCTGGTCCTGGTCGATTTCCATGGCGCGCTTGGTGTAGGCCACGAACGCGGCCACGTCGGAGCCGAGGAAGTTCTCGCCTTCGCCAAGACCGACCACCAGCGGCGAATCGTGACGGGCGCCGACCACGATGTCCGGCTGGCGCACATCGGTGGCGAGGATGGTGAACGCGCCTTCCAGCATGCGTGCGAGACGGCGGACGGCCTTGAACAGGTCAGGCTTGCCGGTCTCTTCGATGATCTTGTCGCTGATCTTGCCCAGCAGCTTCGCCGCGACCTCCGTATCGGTTTCGGAAACGAAATGGTAGCCTTCCGTCTGCAGGTCGAGACGCAGCTGGGACGCGTTTTCGATGATGCCGTTGTGGATGATGGCCACTTTGCCGTCACGCGAGGTGTGCGGATGCGCGTTGGTGTCGTTCGGCACGCCGTTGGTGGCCCAACGGGTGTGGCCGATGCCCACGGTGGCTTCCGGCATCGGATCGCGTTCGATGTCCTGCACCAGGTTGGCCAGACGTCCGGCCTTCTTACGGACGGCCACACGCTCCATGCCAGGCGCCGTCAGCGCCACGCCGGCCGAATCATATCCGCGGTATTCCAATCGCTGAAGTCCTTGGAGACACACCTCCAAAGGCTTGCCGCACGCGGTCCGAACATTTCCTGCATATCCTACGATTCCACACATAGCTCACCAGTGTATCGGACGGATATGTCACCTGCTCACGGCAAAAACCACTTTCACACAACCCGCCAGCGGGAGAACGGTGGTGCAAGACTTCAGGCTTCTGTTTGGCACGCAATGTACTGTTTCGCCTTTGCAGCATCGTACCCGGGTACTGATTCATCGAAATACTTGCCGAATACGTCCTTGTCCTTGTTCTCGTCGCTGACGATCGCCTTGTAGTCATCCACCGTCATGGATTGTTCGGCGAGCCCGTTTTTCTTCAGGCATTGGAGCAACGGTACCGCTGGATCCTCGTTCTTGGGATTGCTTTTCATGCTGTCGTGCAGAATGCTCATGCTGGTGAAATCATTGTCCTCGTCGCATTGGGCGACAGCGGAATCGCCATCGCTTTGGCTCATTCCGGCGGGATACGTGGTTTGCATGCCGCCTTGCGAGTCAAAAGTGACATCGACGCCTTGCTGTTTCGCGCAATCGCTGAAATGCTCGCTGAGTTCGTTGAACTCTTCGTCGGTGATTTTGCTGTCCTTCAGTATCTTCTTGGTCAGGGACTGGTGTGCATCATCGTAGGTGCGTTTGATTTGTTGCGCGTAGTATCCGGTGAAGACGGTGCCGTCCTTCGCAGTGGCGCTACTCGATGCACTTGTCGCGGTGCCAGTGGACGGAGCGGTATGTCCTCCGCCCGCACAGCCCGAAAGCAATGTTGCACAGCACGCCATGGCGCATACCATGACTGTCACAGCGGTGTGACGGTTCCCCCTATTGTTGGTCTTTTTCATGATTTCACTTCTCGGAGTGGTGATTCTTTCGTTTCGCAGAGTCGGAAGGTGGGCTTGTGCCGCGAGTCCCGTAGCGCAAGCCCGCCTTCGCGGTTATTTATCATTTGGATTGATCGTTATCATCGGGATGTTCATGGACGTATACGTAGTGGGACAGATCGTTGATCTTATACCCGTCGTAACGTTCCATGCATTGCTTCGCAATCTTGTTCATCCTCTTCGCATTCGCACCATGGTATGGAGTCGGTGTCGTCGTGCCTTCCTCCCAAATGAAGGTGATGAAATCATCTTCGCTTTGAGCTTGGGCATCTACGCAACCCTCGACTTTGAATTCCAAAGCATTGATGTCCTTCTCGCTAATCTTGCCATCCTCTATGAGTCCCCGGGCAAAACCGGTCTGAAGGCTGTTGTACGTGTCTGCGAATTTTCGAGCGTATGGACCTTTGAACACATGTCCATTCTCGGCCTTCGCAGTGCTTTGCGATGGGGCTGGGGTCGCGTTCTGATGTCCCGAGCCGCAGGCGACGCACATCAGGCACGCCACGGCCACGCCGAAAATCAAAAACACATTTCGAATACGAGCAACGGTATGAGTCAACATCCCGAACCAATCACTAATACTTGCGCCAATGCGCATCATACGCTACCAACGGCTGCCCATGAGCATTTGCATATGACTTGTGATAAGTCGGAGCCCATTTTCCATAGGCGTTCCTCTTCGACCCATCATTCAATGAATATCTCAGGATGTGTTGTGAATACACACCCTGAGCCGTTGCCATGGAATACGTCCAGTACGCTACCCCGTAATTCCAGTAATCTTTCGCATTCGCGGTACCCGCCAATCCAGTGGCGAGCAGCAGCGATGCCGTAACCGCGGCTAATGCCGTCTTTACTTTCTTTACTTTTTTCATCGTTGAGACTCCTTCTTGCGCCTCGTAGGCGACGCCTCGTTGACGTCACGATTGCATTGTTTCGCACTTCATCGCACGATGCAAATCCTTGTCGTTAAAAACACTACGAATCCCAGCTTCCGGTCATCGATTCTTAAAATATCTAAACAGGTCACGTTCGCGAGTGACCAGCATCGCAAGCGTGACACCGGCCAACACACCCGCAAGGGCCGCCGCTGGAACTCTGGAAAGAATACCAACAAGCGTCGGTGAGGCAATGATGATCCCCGTATCCATATGGGTAATCGCCCAGATCGTCAATGGCAGCGTCACCAGTATCGCCGAACAGCACCAGACCAACGCCTCGAGCAGCATCTGCAGCCAGAGCGCGGTCTTGGGTTCGCCGCAATGCATGGCGGATGCAAGTTCGAGCCGCCTGACACGGACAACGGCGAATCCGATGAAGAACGCAATGACCAGCATCACGAGTGGAGCCAGTGCACTCTGTCTCTCCCGGAACGCCTTGACGGCATCCAACTTCGAGCCTTGCGTCGCATTCAATTGGCTGATCGTTGGTTGCTGCGAAGCATCCGAAGGCCATGAGGATACCGTGGATTGCAACAACGCCTGCAGGGCATCCGGAACCGGCCAGGTCTTCACCACGCACTGGTCGAAATCGTTTGCATCAACCGGAACCTGGCTGAGCGCCACATATTGGTAATTGGATGACCTACCGTCGTCCGGATACTGGAATACGCCGGCGATTCGTACACTGCCACCGGCATGCAATGCGAGTTTGCTTCCGGCGGAAGCGTTCACAGACTGCGCTGCCTGGGAGGAGAGCCAGATGCCATCGTAATCCCTGGTAGACAACGTAACAGTGCCGGAACGGGTCGAAGAAGCAAAGACACCAAGCGCCCCGGTCGTGGCATCAAGCGAAGGAATACTCGCAGATGGCAGGACGGCGGATGTGACCTTGTCGTTCTTCGACCGTAACGCGCCGGATGCGAGCACCCCGTCCACACTGGACAACCGTTCGCATGCTTCACCGCTAATCCTGCCTTTGAACTCGATGACGTACGTCGACGCGCCCGATGCGATATACCGGTCAACCTGCTGCGCTATTGACCGAATGCTGAACAGGTCGGCAGCAGACAACCCGCCGACCAACGCGGCGAGAATCAACATAAGCATGAACGCATGCGAGGTTCCGGACACGATATCCCGCCATGCTTCGTCCACGACACCACGCAGACGCATACGCCCTGTCTCAGCCGTATCCCGGTCAATGGCAGGCGCAACGGTATCTTGTTCCCGGCTCACTGGTAGTCCCTCAAATCGATGATGTCCGTGCACGCGTCGCGGGTGCGCGGATCATGTGTGGCGACCACGACAATCGCCCCTGATATCGACAACCCGTGCAAGGTTCGGTTCACGCTCGCCGCAGTCGCCAAATCAAGTTGTGCTGTCGGCTCATCCACAAGAAGCAGTCCCGCGTGGGAGGCGACCGCGCGCGCAAGCATCAGCCGCTGAGCTTCGCCACCGGACAGGTCACGGAACTGTTTGGCGGCAAGATGGTCAAGCCCGAACACGCGTAACAGTGACAAAGCGTGCTCTTCGGCTTCGTTCCTGCGGTCCCCGCGAGAAATATAGGGCAGTGCCACATGGTCGATGACTTTCCTACGCGCTACTCCATGAGGATTCTGCAATACCCAGCACACCCGACCGCATGAGACGCGTATGACCTTGCCCTGCGCTGGCTGCTGCCAGCCTGCGACAATGGACAATAACGTGGATTTGCCCGAACCAGAAGGACCAACCAACGCATAGACGCGCCGGGGATACAGCGTCATGGTGATATGTCTGAACAGCCAGTCGTCCCCGTCGAAACTGTGCCCGACATCGTCAAGCTGGACATGGGCAGACCGCTCATCACAGGAATCGTCCTGAACCGTACTGGTTCCCGCCAATCCTGCAACCGCGGGTCGTATGGACTCGAGCTGGTCTTGCACGCTCATCGGCACGCCTTGCCCGTGCTGGCGGGAACATTGACGGAAGTCAAGGATGCGCCGGATTCCACGCTGACCATCGATTTGCCAAGCTGGGAGGCGACCACATGGACGGCGACCGGCTTGCCGCGCGAAACCACGCATGCCGAATCCGCAGAGACGTCATACATCGCCGCCGGCGGCACCGAGACCACGTTCAGCGTTTTGGCGAGCTTCCAGCGGTACGTAACGTTGATGGTGTTCGAAGCAGTGTCTTGTCCCGTGTCGCTCTGAGATCCTGCGGTATCGGAGGCCTGCCCGGAGGCTGACGGCTGTTGAGCGGCACGGTATTCGTTGCTCGCACCGATGGCGGAGAGCAGGGAGGCGTCGGTGCTGTCCGCTGTCCGATCGGTGATGGTGAACGTCGCTCCATTGACTTCCATGACCCGATCACCTCGCAACATCGAGGAGTCATTGCGCCGGAACGTCGCACGAACCGGTTGGCTGGTAGTCGTCAGCACATCGGCTCCCTGCTCGACATGCCCGCCATATCGGGCCTGGCACTCCTTGACAGTCACCTTCTGTTGGGGCAACCATGCAAACAACGACGTATCGATGCTCCACTGGCGCTCCTGCGTGGCGCTCTGCGTCCCAGCGTGTGCGGCAAGTGCATTGAAGGCTTTCACTGTATCCCACGTCATCACGTCCGAATCCGGGGCCGTATATCCGAGCCGTCTGAGCTCCGCATTGAGCGCCGCGATATCGCCGCCCTTCATGCCACTGGTCATCGTCCGATACGGTGGTGTCCTCAGATACAGCGCGAGTTGGGGTTGTCCGTCAACGGCAATGAACGCGGAGCCTGATTCGATGCTGCTCCCGGACGCGCACTGTCTCAACTCCGTAACTACTCCCCCAACCGGAGCGGCTACGGAACCGGATTCGCTGCGTTCCACCGTGACGGTGACGGAACGCTCGTCATCATATGGTTCCGATTGCACGACGAGCGTGCCCGCGCGCGTAGTCGACTCGAACGCGGCAGGTTCGGGCTCACGGGTGAGCAGGAATCCGCCGCACACGCCGGCCGCCAGCATGACGAGCGCGAGCAGCACGGCCACGGAGACTGACACCGTGTTGCGGCCAGCGTTCCGGTTTCCACCGGTTTTTTGGTGATGCATCCGCATTCTGTGCTCCTTCGTGCAGAATCGAAACGTTGTCATTATCGGCGGGGAGGAATCCTCAGGCAAATCCTTGTCGTGCAAATACCTACACGGTCGCGATACTGGCACTCACGACAAACATGGCTTTGCGGTACGATTACCCGTTTTTCGTTGACTTTCCGCCGATACGGCACCTCATCTCCCAAGCAAATCATGATTGCGCATCTCACATTTTGGCGCTTTTTTGGAATATCCTGCGGAATGGTTTCCGTGAAACCCATCGTTTGACGCCAATCCGGCGGCGCCGACACAGAGCTATGCTGGTGTATGAATACCGTATTCGAACAAGCACAGAGCCAGGCACCATCATGAGCCAACAGCAGACACCATCCGCGACCGGCAGCGACCAGACGACGGGTACCGTGCAGGTCGTGCTCGTCGACAACGACATCCTGGCGCTGAAGATGCTGCGCGAGATCATGTCCGCGTGGCCGCGCGTCGCCATCACCTGGACCGAACATAACGGCTCGGACGCCTTCGACCACTACCGACAATGCGAATCCGGCATCCGCGATCTGCCGGACCTGTTCATCACCGACATCTCGATGCGCGGCCTGTCGGGCGTCGATATGAGCCGAGCCATCCGCTACACCAACGGCACGATGCCGATACTCGGCATCACTTCATACGAGCCGACCCAGTTCTACCATGATGCCGCCGACGCCGGCATGCAGGCGGTTATCGGCAAGAACGAGCTGTCGGCCCTCAAAAGCATCATCATGGAGGTCGCGGACACCGGCGCTCTCGCCGTCCGACCGCCCTTCGAGGTACCGGGGCGGGCGCATCTGCGCATCCGGCAGGAAGGCCTGCCGTACATCCTCTCGCTGAGTCAGCAGGAAAAGCAGGTGCTCACCATGTGTTCGCACGGATATAGCAACGCCGATATCGCGCAGGTGCTCGACGTTAGCCCGTCGACCATCAACACCTACATCACACGCGCGTCGCGCAAGATGGGCGTGGCCAGCAAACGGGAGGCAGTGGCGTTATGGACGAAAACCATCGGACTGTAGGCGGCTCGCCAATGGCGAACATCAAGACCATGATCGCGCCCCGGGCCACGCAGCGGCTGCATCACCATAAGATGCATATCGCCCTATGCCTGGTGGCCACGATACTCATGGCCGCAGTACTGACGTTCCTTCCCGCAACGACACCCACACAGTGGATCATCTGCATCATCGCCTGCTGCTGCCCGCTGGGCATCGCCTTCGCACCGGTACCGATGTCCGTCATCTCATTCGCCGTGGTACTGCTACTGATGTTCACCCCCGGGATATCGCTATCGGATGCCGGCTCCATCATTCACATGCTCACACCGCTGGCCATAGGCACGCTCGCGTATTCGACACCCACCCAATGGTCGATCTGGGGTCTTGTCACTTCGATCGTCACCTTGCTGCTGGCTTTCGACCCCCGCGAAGCGCTCTCGCAGGGGGACGCGCTCTCCTTCTTCGTGCTGCTCGCCTTGTACATCGTCACGTATGCGATGTGCGCGTCCATCCGCACCATCGCCATCGACGATCGGCAACGGCACCGCGACGCCGAGCTGGAGCTGTTGCAAACACAGCAGGCACATCAGCGGGAAGTCACCAGATTCGCGCAAATGACCCATGACGCGGTCACGGCAAGCCTGTCGAGTATATTCCTGCTCGCGCAACAGCATATTGACACGTTGGACACGGCCGGCAAGACGGCGGATGCGTCAGACGAGGATTGGCGGACCGTCCGGCAGCTCAGCGAGAGCGCCCTTGCCAGTATCCGCTCGGTCATCAGGACCATGAACGCCTCGGACGAACGCCCTGAGGATCATCTGGATGGCGCTTTACACAACCTTCCGCTACCGCAGCGCATCGGCATCGCGATCGAGCAGGGGCAGCATCTGCTGGCCCCGCACCATATGCATGTCGATGTGCATACGTCAGGGCAGATATCATCTCCCGCCTGCACACGGTCAGGCGACGAGGCGGTGACCCTCATCGGGGAGATCTTCACGAATCTGCTGCGGCACGCGTCCCCTGACAGCGCGCCCATGCTCACCATCAGCTACGATGACGACAACATGTCGCTCATGCAGACGAACGCGCTGACGCACAAGAACACGCGCAGACACGGCACAGGCCGGCAATCGCCTAAAGCCTCGCAAGGCCCGGCCGCGAGCGGTGACGCCCTGCCGCGATCACAGAGCGGACTGCTCCTCCACCGTGGCGTCATCGAGTCGCTGGGCGGCGAACTGCGCTTCAACAGCGAGGACGAGACGTGGACGCTCTACGCGCGTATCCCCCTGCACCCCAACGTCTAACCCCAAAGCCTAGGCACAGTAGGCTGCTCGGGCACAGCAAGGCCGCTGCGCCCGAGCGTCGTTCAAAATGCTCCTGTCAGGCGACGCACCATGGAAGCCACTTGGGGCATGTCCCCAACAAGACGCTGATACTTGCGGGAGCCGGCGTCGCAAGCGCATCATCATACCGGGCACCGGTGATTCCCGTGGACAGCCCGCAGACACCGACGGCGATGGCAAGGCACATCGCCAATGCCGCACGACTGTCATGGTTGCGGATTGCAACCCCACGAACGATTCGCATCATCAACACCACCTGTTCGTTCATCTTGACACGTGTCACAGCACGTGCTGCAGGAAGTCCTTGAAGCGCGGCTCGCTCGGATGATCGATGATCTCCGGTCCGCCCTGTTCCACGACCACGCCACCGTCCATGAAGACGATCTGGTCCGCCACCTCACGCGCGAAACCGATCTCATGGGTGACGACCACCATGGTCATACCCTCCTTGGCAAGGTCGAGCATGACGTTGAGCACCTCGCCCACCAACTCCGGATCAAGTGCGGATGTCGGCTCGTCGAACAGCATGATCTCCGGCTTCATGGCAAGCGCTCGGGCGATGGCCACACGCTGCTGCTGACCGCCGGAAAGCTGCGACGGATAGTAGTCGAGCCGCTCCCCCATACCGACGCGGTTCAGCTCCTCGACCGCGATTTTGCGGGCTTCCTTCTTATCCATATGCTTGACATGGACCGGAGCCTCCATGACGTTCTCGAGCGCCGTCATATGCGGGAACAGGTTGAAGCGCTGGAACACCATGCCCAGCTTGGACCGCTGCGCGGCAACTTCCTTGTCGTTGAGGGTCTGCAGCACACGCTCACCGCCCTTGTCGACGTACTTGTAGCCGATCATCTCGCCGTCGACGTCGATCTCTCCGCCGGTCAGGGTCTCCAGCTGGTTGATCAGACGCAGGAACGTGGATTTTCCGGAGCCAGAGGGTCCGAGGATAACGGTGACGGTTCCGGGCATGACGGTCATGTCGATGCCTTTGAGCACATGCAGGTCGCCGAAGGCTTTGTGCACCTGGACCGCTTTGACCGCGGGGACGATTTCGTTGGTTGTGGTTTCGCTCATGATCTTTCCCCTCACGCGGTCATTCCCGCGAACGTAGCTTCGTTCTGCTTGTCAACATCGTCCTTGTGCTCGCCGGAGGTCTTGCCCGGCAGTGGGGTCCGCTTGCCGCGGGATCCGGCGGGACGAGCGTCGAAGCCCTTGCCGAAGTGCTTCTCAAGCTTCGACTGGATGACCATCAGGATGGAGGTGATCACCAGATACCAGATGCAGGCCACGATCAGCAGCGGGATCGGCTTATACAGACGTGTCGCGATTGCCGTGGTGGCGAACTGCAGTTCCAGCGTAAACGGCACCGCGTTGACCAGCGACGTGGTCTTGAGCATGCCGATGAACTCATTGCCGGTCGGAGGGATGATGATGCGCATGGCCTGGGGCAGCACGATACGGCGCATGATCAGGGTGCGCTTCATGCCCAAGGCCTTGGCGGCCTCCGTCTGGCCCGGATCGACGGCTTCGAGTCCCGCTCGCACGATTTCCGCCAGATAGGCGGCCTCGTTCAGTGCCAAGCCCAGCCAGGCCGCGTTGAACGCCGTGATGACCGACTGGGAATCAATGCTCCAGAATTCGATCGACGTGAACGGGATGCCAATGCCAATGCGCGGCACCAGCACGGCGAACAGGCCCCAGAACACCAGCTGCGTGTACACAGGGGTTCCGCGGAAGAACCAGATGTAGAACCAGCTCACACCTCGCAGCACCGGATTGATGGACTTGCGCATCACCGCCAGAAGCACTGCCAGAACGATGGCGATGGCCATCGAGATGACGGTCAGGAGCAGCGTGTACTTGATGCCTTCCAGCACGTTCTCGTTGAACAAGTACTTCCAGACCAGGTTCCATTCGAAACGTGGGTTGGTGATCAGCGCCTGCACCAGCATCGCGGCGAAAAGCGCGACGATGACGGCCGCCACGATTGGTCCCGTGCGCCTGACAGGCAGGGCTTTGATGCGATTGGGAATATCGAGGCCGTCGCCATCGATGTTGTTTTTCGCCATAATGCTGTCTTCCTTATATTTGCTGTCGATTGTGTCAGTCGAGCTTGGTCGGGTTGATCTCGGCCTTGTCGAGCGCGCCGGATTCGACGCCCCAGTGCTTGAGGATCTTCATGTAGGTGCCGTCGTCCATGAGCTTCTGCACGGCCTTCTGCACCGCCTCCTCGAGCTGCGTGTCGCCCTTCTTGAGGGCGATGCCCTGCTTGGCCACGCCTTCGACCTCGCCCAATGCCTCAAGCTGGCCATCGGTCTGGGCAATCGCATAGCCGGCGACCGGGGAATCGGCATAGAACACGTCCGCCTTGCCGGTCGCCACCGCGGTGGCCGCTTCCGCCTGACGCTTGTAGGACATCACCTCGGCCTTGTTGTCGGCCTTGCATCCCTTGGCGATCTTGTTGGCCTCGTCCTCCTGGACGGTGCCGGTCTGCACCGCGATCTTGGCGCCGCACATGTCAGACGTGTCGAGCTTCTTCGGATTGCCCTTCTGCACGGCCCACGTGGAGCCTGCACGGTAGTAGCTCACGAAATCGACGGACTGCATGCGCTCCTCGGTGATGGTCATGGCGGTGATGCCCATGTCGTACTTGGAGCCAATGGACGGGATGATCGTGTCGAACATGGAGGAGACGATCTTCGGCTTCAGACCCAGCGTCTGGGCGATGGCCTTGGTCATATCCACATCGTAGCCGACAGGCGTCTTGCCGTCCTCGGCGTAGAATTCGGCCGGAGCGTAGGACAGTTCCATGCCGGCGGACAGCTCGCCATCCTTGACGGTCTTCGCCGACGCCGCCAGCTTGGCCAGCGCGTCATCCTTCTTGATGGTGCTCACATCGTAGCCGACGGTGGTGTTGGCCGTCTTCGTATCCTTTTTGGTGTCACCGGTGTCCGTGGTGCCGCATGCTGCGACGGAGAACATCATGGCGGCGCTCAACGCGAGCGCCGCGACGGACTTGAATTTCAACGACATGTCGTATTCCTTTTCCTTAGCTCTTCTCATCCACTGAACAATAGTCGTCCATAGTCCAACAAATGTCCAGTATTCCAAAGGCTCACGATAAAACCGCAATGATACGCCGACGTTAATCGGCAAAAACGTGGGGCACCGGCCATACGCCGATGCCCCACATCCGTCAAAGCCGATGGGCCGTTCAGCCCAGATCCTTCGGATTGATCTCGGCCTTGTCCACAGCGCCGGACTCAACGCCCCAATGCTTGAGGATCTTCATGTAGGTGCCATCGTCCATGAGCTTCTGCATGGCCGCCTGCACCGCCTTGGCCGTTGCCGAATCGCCCTTTTCGATGGCCACGGCCTCCTTGGTCACACCGACGTCCTCGCCAAGGGCCTCAAGCTCGTCGCCCGTCTGGGAGATCGCGTAGCCGGCGACCGGGGAATCGGCGTAGAACACGTCCGCCTTGCCGGTAGCGACATTGGTGGTCACATCGGTCTGCAGCTTGTTCGACAGAACCTGGATTCCGGGTTTGCCGTCGGCCTTGCATTGCTTGACGGCCTTGTTGACCTCTTCCTCCTGCGTGGTGCCGGTCTGCACCGCGATTTTGAGGCCGCACGGGTCGGAGGTGTCCACCTTGTTCGGGTTGCCCTTCTTGACCACCCAAGTGGAGCCCGCCTTGAACATGCTGACGAAATCGACGGCCTTCATACGATCAGGGGTGATGGTGAACGACGAGACGCCGATATCGTACTTCGTGCCGATCGACGGGATGATCGAATCGAAATTCGATGTCTCGGGTTCGGCCTTGAGACCGAAGATGTTCGCGAGCGCCTTGACGATGTCCACGTCGAAGCCGACCGGCGTCTTGCCGTCCTCCGCCAGGAATTCGGCCGGCGCGTACGACGTGTCCATGCCGACCGTGAGCTTGCCGTCCTTGGTGACGGAGGACGGCAGCATCTTGGCGATTTCCTCATCCTTCTTCACACCGGACACGTCGTATCCGGCGACGGATGACGAATCCGTCTTGCCGTCGTTCGCGGAATCCGTCTTGTCGGAGGTTCCGCAGGCGCCCATCGTCACGACCATCGCCACGCTCAGTGCGAGCGCCGCCCAACCTTTCATGTTCCTCGTCATGGCAAGTCCTCTCTTCAACCCAGCCAAAACAACCAGCCAAACTGGCCACGCCAGATAACCTAAGAGCGAAATGCTACGAACGTATTAACAAACGACGGTTTTCAAGAAAAGAAGGTCACTCGTTGTCGCCGGGGGTGTTGATCTCCGGCTTGTCGATGGCGCCGTCCTCGACACCCCAATACTTGAGGATCTTCATATAGGTGCCGTCGTCGATGAGCTTCTGCAGAGCCTTCTGCAGGGCCTCGTCCATCTGCTTGTCGCCCTTCTTGACGACGATGCCTTCCGGAGCGATGCCTTCAGCCTTGCCGAGCATCTCGAGCTCGCCGTCGGTCTGGGAGATCGCGTAGCCGGCGACCGGGGAATCGGCATAGAACACGTCCGCCTTGCCGGTAGCGACATTGGTGGTCACATCGGTCTGCAACTTGCTGGAAATGACGTCAAGCGCCGGCTTGCCATCGGCCTTGCACTGCTTGGCCATCTTGTTGGCCGCGGTCTCCTGCATGGTGGCGGTCTGCACGGCCACCTTCTTGCCGCACAGATTGGAAGTGTCCACCTTCTGCGGATTGCCCTTCTTCACGGCCCAGGCGGAGCCGGCGTCGAAGTGACTGACGAAATCGACGGCCTCAAGGCGTTCCTTGGTGACGGTGAACGATGAAATGCCGATATCGTACTTGGAGCCGACGGATGGGATGATCGAATCGAAATTCGCCGTCTCCGGATCCGCCTCAAGACCGAAGACGCCCGCCAGAGCCTTGGCGATGTCCACATCGAAGCCGACCGGCGTCTTGCCGTCGGACGCCAGGAACTCGGCCGGAGCGTACGACGTGTCCATGCCGATCGTCAACTTGCCATCCTTGGACACGTAATCCGGCACGAGCTTGGCGATTGCGTCGTCCTTCTTCACGCCGGAGACGTCATATCCGGTCATTTCGCTGGATTTCGCGCCGGATTGCGACGAAGTGTCGTCCGCGTCGCTGGTTCCGCACGCCGCGCCGGTGACGAGCATGGCCGCTCCCAGCATGAATGCGACGGCCGATTTCAAGGTTTTCTCTGCCTGCATGTTCTCTTCTCCTATGGATTCTTCAGTGCGTATGACCGAACTCGTATCCTAGCCTAAAGAGGGCATGTTACAAAAAATTTCTTGTATCGGCGTTCTTTCAGCATGTGAAATCGGAAATTTTCCGATTAACGCACTTGCTTGTTGGCATATCGCATGGCACGCAACGCCTCACGCTTGTCCTGCTCCTCACGCAGCGACTGTCTCTTGTCGAATTCCTTCTTGCCACGGGCCAACGCGATCTCCACCTTCACACGACCATCCTTGAAGTAGAGGCTCAGCGGAATGATGGTGAATCCCTTGGCCTGGCTCTGCCGGGCCAGTTTGTCGATCTGCGCGGCATGCAACAGCAGCTTGCGCTTGCGCTTTGGAGCATGGTTGTTCCACGTGCCATTCAGATATTCGGGGATATTCGCCCCCTCAAGCCACATCTCCCCACGACGGTCGATGGTGATGAACGACTCGGCCAACGACGCCCGTCCCTCACGAAGCGATTTCACTTCGGTACCGGTCAGCACGAGACCGGCCTCATATTTGTCCTCGATGGCATAGTCGTGACGCGCCTTCCTATTCTGCGCGATCGGCTTGGTTCCCTGTTCCTTTGCCATATCGGACCTCCTTTCCGGTTCCGCGGTTCACTATGCCTCACTGTATGAACCGTATACGAATGTCTGCAACGCGGCTTTCCCGACAATATCATGAAGGCGCGCCGCCCGATCATACGGACGACGCGCCTTCATACGCCCCATGACGTGGCCTGGATCAGTGCACGTACCAGAACTGGGAGGCGTTGGTCAATGTGCGGTACGACACCACATAGGGGCCGACCACATTCATCTCGGAGATGGTGATGGTGCTTCCGCTCACCGATTCGACGACGGCGACGTGTCCATAGAAGCCGTCCGCACCGGCCTGTCCGGGCAGGAATGACAGGGCCGCACCGACCTGCGGGTTGTGGTCCACGCGCAGGCCATATGACGGCGCGGTCAGATACCACTGGCCGCCATTGCCTAGATAGGAAGGCGTACCAATGCCCATCTGCTTACGACGGTTGTAGGCCCACCACGTGCACTGTCCGCCGGCGTAGGCGTTGCCGTAATCGCCGTTCGAGGTTCCCTGGCCGGTATTGTTGCTGGGCGTGGGTGTCGGCGTCGGGGTCGGAGTAGGCGTCGGCGTGCTGCCGCCGCTATTCGTGTTCGAATTGGTGTTTCCACCAGTGTTCGAATTGGTATTCCCACCCGTATTTGGCCTGCTGCCGCCGCTGGTATTCGGTCTGGTCTGTCCCTGGCTTCCACCGCTCGTCTGATTCGCGGCGGCCGCCTGTTCCGCGGCATACTGGCGATTGAAGGAATCGACCTGCGATTGCAACAGCACGGTCTGCGCGGCCTGCTGAGCCACGGTTCCCTTCAATTCCGACTGCTGGCTTTCCAAGCTTGCGCGACGCGTCTCGCCTTCCGCACGCAATTGGTCGAGCGCATCACGCTGCGATTGCGCATCGGCGGCGGCCTGCTGAGCCGAAGCGGCTTTCTCATCGGCCGTGGACTTCAGCTTGGCGATCTGCTTTTCAATCGCCGCAAGACGCTCGCCACGGTTCATGGACATGTTCAGCGTGTTCGCGGCATCCGTGGCCGCATTGGATTCCGTCCGTGACAAGGCATCGCGCGATTGCATGGAATTGATGAACTCCTGAGTGCTGGTGGCACCCGTCACCACACTCATCACCGTCGAGGCATCGGAACCATGAAGGTCCTCACGCGCCATCTGCGCCACAGCGGCGTGCGCGTCATCATAGTCCTTGCCGGTCTGTTCGATCTGAGCCTCGAGATTGGCCTTGTCCTTCTGGGCGGCCTCAAGACGGGAAGCTGCCGCTTCCGCCTCGTTCTGTGCCGAGGCGGCATCTGCGTTGGCCTGTTCCACAGCGGCCTGTGCCGCCGGAATCTTGGTGTTCGTCAGCTCGTCGAGCTCCACAATCTTGTCCGCCAAATCGGATTTCACACCGGCCAGTTGGGAACGAAGCTGGGCCTCGCGTTGGGCGCTTGCGGCCTTCTTGTTCTGGGCGTTCAGCAATTTGCTATAGGTATTCGCCGCTTCGGCCCGCTCAACCATGGGCGAGAACGGAGCGACTGCCATGGTGGCGCACATCGCACCTGTGGCAAGCATGGCTGCGACCGTCCTGCCGACTTTCGCGTTATTCATACCGTCATGTCCTTCCACTGTATCTCACACCTTATCATCATCACTTGTACGGAATCATCCGTTCCACCGCAGCCGCGCATCACGTACGCAGGTATTTGCGCAGGGAGACCATCGAGGCGATGATCGACAGAAGCACGGCCCCAAAAATAAGAATCGGGGAAACGTACAGCACCGACATCTGGTTGACGAAGGGAATCCATTTGATGGAATTCGCCAGTCCGTCCGTGATGAAGACCTTCACCAACGCCGACAGAGTAACGCACGACAACAGCGAGCCGACCAGCGAGGCGACCACGCCTTCCAGGATGAACGGCAGCCGAATCGTCCAATTCGACGCGCCGACCAATCGCATGATCTCCGTCTCGGTCTTGCGGGAGGCGGCCGACATGCGGATGGTGGTGCCCGTCAGCAGAATGGCCACGATGACCATCACCATTGCCAGCGACGCGGTGGCGACAGTGGCCTTGTTCAGCACGGCGAACACCGGTTCGAAGATTTGGCGCTGGTCGCTGACGGTGTCGACGCCGTCCTTGCCGGACAGCACTTCGGAGACCACCTGGTACTTCTCCGGGTTTTTCAGCTTCAGCCACAGCGAATCCTGCATGTCGTCCGCGGTCAGCGTACGCCCTTGATATTCGCCGTTGGGGTACTGCTTGAGGAACGTGTCCTTATAGAACTTCTGCTTGCTTACGAAAGTAATCTTCGAAACGTCATTGGACAGCTCGTTGCGGATGGTCTTCTGCAAATCATTGATTTGCTGCGTGGTGGCCGCGGTTCCCGATGAGCAGTTCACCGACTGGCTTGCGCCGTCGGGGCACATCCACACCACGACCTCGACTTTGGAATACCAGTCCCCCTTGGATCTAGTGATCTGGGCCTGGGTCAGCACCGAAGCCCCGATGAACAGGAAGGAGATGAAAGTGACCAGCATCACCGAAAGCAGCATCGGCACGTTCCGTTTGAGGCTGTTCCAGGTTTCGGAAAGAATGAAACGCAGGCGCATCAGTCGTTCACCTCGTCTTCCTTGCTGTTGTCGTCATGCCCGGTCGGCGGAACGGGCGGCGCGGGCGGGGCCGGAGGAACCGGAGGTGTGGGAGGTGCTGGCGGTTCGGAAGCCGTCTCGGTGGCACCGACCGCGTCGGCTTCGGAGGCATCGGTCCCAGACGATCTCTTGAAACGGGAGTCCTCATCCTCATGTTCGGCCATCTCATCAAGCTTGAGGCCCTTGCCCCAGGTCAGCGTGGTCTCCACCGAGGCGAAGGCCTCGCCATAACGTCCGGTACGTCCGGAATGCACGGAATTCGCGAGACGCGCGATGCCCGCATCGCCCTTGCCGTCGGTCAGCGCCGCCGCAACCATATCGGCCGCGTTCACCGCGGTCTCGGCACGCGTCGAGCCTTCCACATCGACGATTCCGTCGGTGTCATCGGTGGCTTCGATGGAATCGCGCTGACGGAACTTCGCGTTGCGGTCGGTGACGCCCAACGCCTGCTGCGATTTCGACTCGACCTCGGCGTCCGGGAAGTACAGCGCGGAATCGTAGGAGCCCTGCTGCTCATCACGGACGATTTTGCCGGCGTGCAGCTCCACCACACGCTTGCGCATGGAGTTGACGATCTCCTCGTTGTGCGTGGCCATGACGATGGTGGTGCCGGTACGGTTGATGGCGTCCAGCACCTCCATGATGCCGAGCGACGTGGTCGGGTCCAGGTTACCGGTGGGTTCGTCGGCGAGCAGGATCTGGGGATGGTTCACATACGCCCTTGCGATGGCCACACGCTGGGCCTCGCCGCCGGAAAGCTCGTGGGGATAATTGTCCTCCTTGCCGGTCAGCCCCACGGTCTGCAGGACCTTGGGCACCAGCGATTTGATGGTGGAACGGTTCGTGCCGATCACCTCGAGGGCGAAGGCGACGTTCTCCCACACCGTTTTGTTGTTGAGCAGCTTGTAATCCTGGAAGATGAAGCCGATCTGTCGACGATAGTGCGGCACCTGCCGTACCGACAGACGTCGCAGGTCGTTGCCGGCGACGCGGATCTCGCCGTCCGTGGCCTCCTCCTCACGCAGCAGCAGGCTCAGCAAAGTGGTCTTGCCGGAACCAGACGCGCCCACGAGGAAAACGAAATCACCCCGATCGATATCGAGATTGATGTCATCCAACGCGGGACGCGTGCCCTTCGGATAGACTTTGCTCACATGTTCAAGCGAGATCAGCGCCATCGTGTTCTTCCTCCGCCCGTCGCTTAGGCTTCCTGCTCCTCGGCCGCCGCACGACGCTGCTCATGACGCCAACGGATGCCGGCTTCGATGAACTCGTCGATATCGCCGTCGAAGACCGCCTGGGTCTGCGAGGTCTCATATCCGGTACGCAAATCCTTGACCATCTGGTACGGGTGCAGCACATAGGAGCGCATCTGGTCACCCCAGCTGGCCTTGATGTCTCCGGCGAGCTCCTTCTTCTTCTTGGCCTCCTCCTCGTGGCGCAGCACCAGCAGTCGCGACTGCAGCACGGCCATGGCGGCGGCACGGTTCTGGATCTGCGAGCGCTCGTCCTGCATGGTCACCACGATGCCGGTCGGGATATGGGTGATGCGAACCGCGGAATACGTGGTGTTCACACCCTGGCCGCCAGGGCCGGAGGAGCAGTAGGTGTCGACGCGGATTTCGGAATCGGGCACGTCGATGTGGTCGGTGGCCTCGACCAACGGCACCACTTCCACGGCGGCGAAGCTGGTCTGACGGCGTCCCTGGTTATCGAATGGGGAGATACGCACCAAACGATGGGTGCCGCCCTCCACGCTCAGTCGTCCATATGCGTACGGAGCGTCCACTTGGAAAGTGGCGGACTTGATGCCCGCCTCCTCCGCGTAGGAGGTGTCCATGACCTTGGCCTTGTATCCGTTGCGTTCGGCCCAACGCAGATACATGCGCAGCAGCATCTGCGCGAAATCGGCCGCATCCACGCCGCCCGCTCCGGAACGAATCGTCACCACCGCGGAACGCTCGTCGTACTCGCCGTCGAGCAGCGTCTGGATCTCCATGTCGTCGAGGTCCTTCTGGATGCTTTCGACTTCGGACTTGGCCTCCGCAAGAGTGTCGGCGTCCTCTTCCTCCTGGCCGAGCTCGACCAGGGTCTCCACGTCCTCGATGCGCTGGCTTGCGGAGGCCAGACGCTTGAGCTGCGACTGCACGGCGGACAGCTTGCTGGTCACCTTTTGGGCGTTCTCCGGGTTGTCCCACAGTCCCGGCTCCGCGGCCTTCACCTCGAGCTCCTTGGCTTCGGCGGTCAGCCGGTCGACGTCAAGCGCCTTGGAAATGGACTCGTATTTGGCGCGCGCCTCGCCAATCGCTTCGGAATAATCAAATTCTGCCATCGTTCACACCATACATTTCTTGTTGCGTTCTTGCTTTATTCTGCCATGGAGCCATACACGGCCCCGATGCGGTCCATAGGATTTTTTCCACGTGCCCACATACCCGTCCCATCGTGCCGGACCGCGAACCTGTCCGCGCACACTTGGAAACAGGGACCCGTTTCGGATCGCACCAGGTCGGGAACGTCAAAGACCCGCGTAAATGGCGGGAATGACCAGACACAGCAACATCGCCGCGGCGATGACGATGCACACCGTGCGCACCATGGTGCGCCGACGGCGTTCCCGTTGCTCGCGTTCGTCCCTGTAGTCACTCATACGCGCCACTATACCCGGTTATCCCTACTTTGCCGTTCGCCCGGAGGCTCCGGAATCATTTATGGTAGGGCTCCCCCGCGTTGATCTTGTAGGCGCGGTAGATCTGCTCAAGCAGAATCACGCGCATCAGCTGATGGGGGAATGTCATTTTGGAGAAGCTCAGCAGATAGTCGGCGCGTTTGAGAATCGACGGATCCAATCCCAACGAGCCGCCGATGATGAATTGGATATGGCTGGTGCCATGGAGTCCAAGACCGTCGATCTTCGCTGCGAGCTGCTCGCTGGTCAGTTGGGTTCCCTCGATGGCGAGGGCGATGACGAACGCATCGGAACGGATATGTTTGGCGATGCGTTCGCCCTCCTTGGCCTTGATCTGCCGCTCAAGCCCGTCGCTGGCATGCTCCGGCGTCTTTTCGTCGGCCACCTCGACGATGTCGAGCTTGCAATACCGGCCCAGTCGTTTCGAGTATTCCGCGATGGCGTCGCGCAAATACCTTTCCTTGACCTTGCCGACGGTGATCAGTGTGATTCTCAATTTTTGTGGAGCTTCTCGTTGAGCTCGATGCCGGTCTTGCGATAGCGCGCCTCGATACGGCCGGACACGGAATTGCGGATGAACAGGATGTTGTCCTTGCCGGAAAGCTCGGCGCCCTTGACGGTTTCGAGCGGCTCGCCGGCCGCGACCTTGGCCTTGTCGTAGATGGTGACCTTGGTTCCGGCAGTGACGTACAGACCGGCTTCGACCACGCAGTTGTCGCCCAGGGAGATGCCGATGCCGGCGTTCGCACCGAGCAGGGAATGCTCGCCGATGGAGTTCTTCAGCTTGCCGCCGCCGGACAGGGTGCCCATGATGGACGCGCCACCGCCGATGTCGGAGCCGTTGCCGACCACAACGCCTTGCGAGACACGGCCCTCGCCCATGGAGACGCCGAGGGTGCCGGCGTTGAAGTTCACGAAACCGGCATGCATGACGGTGGTGCCTTCGGACAGGTGCGCACCCAGACGCACGCGATCGGCGTCGCCGATGCGCACGCCGGACGGCACGACGTA